>NZ_JBBNAN010000151.1:0-6301 GCF_037994405.1 Phyllobacterium sp. | reverse complement strand
ATCAACGTCGCCTATGGTATTTTCGGCTTTGGCTACATCATCACGGCAACTTTCATCATCGCAATTGTGCGCTCCAGCCATGGCGGCGCCTGGATGGAAGCTCTGGTTTGGCTGCTGACCGGCGCTTCCGGAGCCATTTCTGTCTGGTTGTGGACACCACTCCTGCGGCGCGTCGGCCCCTTCGTCGCGCTGGCGCTTGGTTGCGCTGTTCAGGCGGTAGGCGTTGCAGCAAGCGTTGTCCTGCCGTCACCGGTTGGTCCGTTGCTCGGCGGCCTTCTCCTCGGACTAACCTTCATCGTCATCACGGCCTTCGGCTTTCAGGCGGGACGTGTGCTTCTGCCAAATTCGCAGCGCCGGGTCATGGCGGTGATGACGGCGGCATTCGGCAGCGGCCAAATAATCGGTCCGCTGGTCGGCGGATACCTCGCCAACATCACCGGCGACTTTACCTTCGCCACACTGGCCGCGGCGGCAGGCCTGGTTGTGGCGGCGTTTTTTGCGTTCTCCGCAAGACGCCAGGGAGAGCGAGGGACCTTTTGAGAATTCAGCCTGATGACGCAGCTGGTGCGGTTGTCGAGAACCGCAGCGCAGCGGACTTATTGGTCCGTGAGCACCAGAAGCGCAGAAAAACCGCATCAGATGTCCATCAGATGGATTCGCAAAGGGTCTCCAAAGATTACAGCAATTTAATTGCTGCAGTTCATGCTTTGCCCTATTCGTGCTGTTAAGTTCAATCAATGCAGCCTTGCATTGCAGGACTTTTCACTCGAGGAATCCACGACCGTGTTTGTTTCATTTTTTCCAAAACCAAAGCTCTTCTTCATTTCAGCAGCGCTTTGGTCGTTAGCCTCTGTTCTGTTCTGGTTTTTTGTCGGAGAACAGCTCGGCGTTCATCTTGGCCTGCCGCCGGCGGCGCCCGACGCCCCGCCGATCATCGGTATCGCCAGTTTCTGGTCGCCGGCGTTTCTGTGGTTCTACATCTATTTTGCGATAATCGTCGCCATCTTTGCGGGTTTCTGGGCCTGGTATTCACCGCACAGATGGCAGCGCTGGTCGGTCCTCGGATCGGCGTTCATCCTCTTCGTCACCTATTTCCAGGTTCAGGTAAGCGTGGCCGTCAACAATTGGTACGGGCCCTTCTACAATCTCATCCAGACCGCCGTGTCCAAGACGGCACCTGTTACCTATGGCCAGTTCTATGAAGGTGTCAGTCAGTTTCTGGGTGTGGCTCTTGTTGGCGTAACCGTCAGCGTGCTGCTGGCCTTTTTCGTCAGCCACTATATTTTCCGCTGGCGCACGGCCATGAACGAATTCTACATGTCTCACTGGAGCCAGCTCCGGCACATCGAAGGTGCTTCTCAGCGTGTCCAGGAAGACACGATGCGTTTTGCCGAGACGATGGAAGGTCTCGGCGTCAGGCTTATCGATTCGTTCATGACGCTGATCGCCTTTGTGCCTGTGCTGATTGCCCTGTCCGCCAACATCACCGAATTGCCGGTCGTTGGCGAGGTGCCGCATCCTCTTGTGTTTGCAGCAGTCTTCTGGTCGATTTTCGGTACAGTCGTTCTGGCCGGTGTGGGCGTAAAACTGCCCGGTCTGCAATTCCGTAACCAGCGCGTGGAAGCCGCTTACCGCAAGGAGCTCGTCTACGGTGAGGACCACCCGGCTCGCGCTCAACCCGAGGTGATGACGGAGCTCTTTTCCAACGTGCGCCGCAATTATTTCCGGCTCTACTTCCACTATATGTATTTCAACGTTGCCAGATATCTTTACCTGCAGACCGACAACATCTTCTCGTTGATCGTGCTGATCCCGTCGATCGTCGCAGGCAAGATCACGCTCGGCACGATGAACCAGATCAGCGGTGCGTTCTCGCAGGTAACGTCCTCGTTCCAGTATCTGGTGAATTCGTGGACAACGATCGTCGAGCTCATCTCGATCTATAAGCGTCTGCGCGCATTTGAGGCCGTGATTTATGACGAGCCGTTGCCGGCGATCGACGAGCGCTATCTGCAGACGCAATCAGAAGAAGCCTGATTGCAAGCAACGCGGGCGGCGATTACATCCCGCCGCTTGTTGCAGGTTGCTTGAGCTCAGCACCGGCGACTGGCGTTCCTCCGCCTGCTTCCTTCAAATATTGGCTATAGGTCGTGCAGCGCACGTCCGGCTTGGTGCAGACTTTGCTGGTGAAGCGCTCCAGCGCCCGCCAATAGGCGTCCCCATTCATCAGCGTAAAGTGCAATCCGATCTGGAACGGGATGCGCTTGCCCTGATACTGCTCCTCGAACGCGCCCTTGAAAGCGTCGTAGGCGCGGTTCTCGAATTCGTCCAGATGATCCGTGCGTTCGATCGCGGCCGAATGGCGGACGTAGAGATTATAGTCCATGGCGATGACCGGCTTGTTCTTTGGCCCCTCATCGATAGTGGGCAGCCCGAATTGGTAAAGTCCTCCGGCGTGCAGCGGCAGGGCAGGCCCGCGCGAAACACCACTGCCGTCGAAGACGTAACCCTTTTCTCTCAGCGCCGACAGCAGCGCCGGACCCTCCGAAAGATAGGGCGCGCGAAAGCCACGGATTTCCTTGTCAACGAAGCGCTTCCAGCCTTCAGGTTCAGGATCACCGCCATATTTGCCCCATGCCTGGCTCAGCACCTGTTTGTAGGTGGTCAGCTCCCGTTCCCAGTCAGCCTTCGTCCAGCTTTTGCCGTCGAAGTGGCCGCAGGCATGGCTGGCGATCTCGTTGCCCTCGTTGCGGGCGCGCCAGATATTGTCGAGCCGCTTGGCGATATCTTCTTTCGATGTGGCAAAGCCGATGTTCGAGCGCCCGGGCGCTTCGCCTGGTGCCTGATAGGATTTGCGGTCATCCCGGTCGATCAGGAACACGCAGGAAAGGAAATAGGTGAATTTCGCATTGGAGCGCTCTGCCAGCGCCCGGCTGCGGTCCCACAATTCATTGCTGCCGGAATTGTCGAACGAAATCAGCACATATTGCGGCCTCGTACCGATCGTGCCGCGCAGCTCCGTGTTGCTATTGGCCATGGCTGGCACAGACGACGACAACGCGAGGGACGCGGCAACAATGGTGCTAATTGAACGCATGATGATGAAACGCGGCTCCGGGAGAGAAACGATGTCGCTACAGGTCAATTGTGGCGATGGTCGGACGCGGCGATCCACCGCAAGCAGGTAACTTGGAACTATCCGAGTCCCGCTATAATCTGCAACCGTCTTTTGGGGAGAGCGGCCATGCTGGTACTGATTCTTGGGATCATCGTTTTTCTTGGAATTCATTCGGTGCGCATCGTCGCGCCAGAGTGGCGTCTCGCCAAGATAGAACAGTGGGGCGAGGGCAGATGGAAAGGCCTCTACTCACTGATTTCGCTCACCGGCTTCGTGCTGCTCGTCTGGGGCTACGGCATGGCACGGCTGGGCGCGCCTATCCTTTATGAACCACCGGTCTGGATGAAGCACATCACGGCGCTTTTGATGCTGTTTGCCTTCATATTCCTCGGCGTCTTCATTGCCAAACCCGGCAGAATGAAGCCGGCGCTGAAGCATCCGATGCTGATCGCCATCAAAACCTGGGCGCTGGCGCACCTCCTTGCCAATGGTGATCTCGCGTCGCTTATCCTGTTTCTCTCATTTCTGGGGTGGGCCGTCGCCGACCGCATCGCCATCAAGCGTCAGGAGCGGGCGGGGCTCGCGGCTCCCTATATCGTACCTGGACCGGTTTCCAATGACGTTATCGCCGTTATCGTCGGCGTTGTGCTCTACGCCCTGTTTGTGTGGAAATTGCATCTGCTTCTGATCGGCGTATCGCCAATGTGAGGCCTATTTTCAAGTTAGGTCTTACATCTCGTAAGGTTTCCGACTAAAAGCGCCTGAACTCCATTGCGCGGGGCGGCTGCGGCTGCGCCGCGTTTTATCAATTGATCCGATGGCGCAAGCCATCTCAAGAGGCACCATGACTGACGACGGCTTTTTCCGTGAGGTAAATGAGGAACTGCGTTCCGACAAGGTGAAGGCGATCTGGACCCGCTATGGCTCGCTGCTCATTGGTGGCGTCGTTGCCATAGTTGTCGGCACAGGTGTCTTTGCCTTTTATGAATACTGGACGGAAAAGCAGGCCTCGCAGTCGGGTGATCAATTTCTCGCTGCACTCAACCTCGTTCGCGACGGCAAGAATGACGAAGCGTTGAAGACGCTGGAACAGCTCGAAAAGGATGGTTACGGCGCCTATCCGGTGCTGGCGCGCATGCGCGCTGCCGGCGTTCTCGCGCAGAAGGGCGATTCGGCCGGTGCTGTCGCGGCCTTCGACAAGGTGTCCGCCGATACTTCGGTTCCTCAGGCCATTCGCGATCTTGCCAAGCTTCGGGCCGCGTTCATCCTGGTCGATACCGGTTCCTATGATGATGTGGCGAGCCGCGTTGAGGCGCTGTCCTCCGACAGCAATCCAATGCGCCATTCCGCCCGCCAAGCGCTCGGCCTTGCCGCCTGGAAAGCTGGCCGTGGCGCCGATGCATTGAAACTTTTCAAGCAGATCTCCGATGATCAGACGGCTCCGGCCAATGTCCGCCAGTTTGCCGACACCATGCTTGATATGCTGCGAAGCACTGGCGCCGCACCCGCTGCCGCTGCCGGTTGAGATAGATAGGATTTTGAGCCGATGAGCTTCACTCTCGCGATTGTCGGCCGTCCGAATGTCGGTAAGTCCACGCTGTTCAACCGGCTCGTCGGCCGCAAGATCGCCCTTGTGGATGACCTTCCGGGCGTTACCCGTGATCGCCGCGTTCATGACGCCAAGCTGTACGACCTCAAATTCGATGTCATCGACACCGCAGGTTTGGAAGAAGTCGAAAGCTCTTCGCTCGAGGGCCGTATGCGCGCCCAGACGGAACTCGCGATTGGGGAAGCGGACCTCATTCTCTTTCTCGTCGATGCGAAGGCCGGCATTACCCCGACCGACGTGACCTTCGCCGATCTCGTCCGCCGTTCCGGCAAGCCGGTCATTCTGATAGCGAACAAAGCCGAGGCGCGCGGTGCTGAATCCGGCATGTACGATTCTTACCAGCTTGGTCTCGGCGAGCCGTGCCCGATCTCGGCCGAACATGGTCAGGGTTTCCCCGATCTGCGTGATGCGATCGTCGAGGCGATGGGCAAGGAGCGCGTCTTCCCCGATGAATATGTAAAGCCAAGCGCCGACGATTCTGTTGCTGTCACCATCCCTGCTATGCCCCGTCCGATGGATGATCTGATCGGCGATGATATCGACGATCCGGATGCCGAGGATGTTCCGGCCTATGATTCGTCGAAGCCCTTGCGCATCGCCATTGTCGGCCGCCCGAATGCTGGCAAGTCGACGCTGGTCAATACGATGGTGGGCGAGGAGCGCCTGCTGACTGGTCCGGAAGCCGGCATCACCCGCGATTCCATTTCCGTCGATTGGGAATGGAATGGCCGCAAGATCAAGCTCTTCGATACGGCCGGTCTGCGCCGCAAGTCGCGCGTGCAGGGCAAGCTGGAAAAACTGTCCGTTGGCGACGCGCTGCGCGCCATCCGCTTTGCCGAAGTGGTTATCATCGTGCTCGACGCGACGATCCCCTTCGAGAAGCAGGATCTGCAGATCGCCGACCTCATTATCCGCGAAGGCCGCGCGCCGATCATCGCGTTCAACAAATGGGATCTCGTCGAGAACCGCCAGATGGTGCTCGCCGATCTGCGCGAGAAGACCGAGCGGCTTCTGCCGCAGATTCGCGGTATCCGGGCCGTGCCGATTTCCGGTGAGAGAAACCAGGGCATCGACAAACTGATGGCTGCCGTCGCCACGACTGATGAAGTCTGGAACCGCCGCATTTCCACCGGCCGTCTCAATCGCTGGATGGAGAGCGTGACGACGCATCATCCACCCCCAGCGGTTGCCGGGCGCCGGCTCAAGATTAAATACATCACGCAGGTCAAGACACGCCCGCCGGGGTTTGTCATCTCCTGCTCGCGGCCGGAAGCGTTTCCGACTTCCTATGTCCGCTATCTGTCCAACGGTCTGCGCGAAACGTTCGACATGCCGGGCGTGCCGATCCGGGTTGTGCTGCGCGCCTCCGACAATCCCTTCGCCGGGCGTGCCAGAAAGAAACGTTAGAACCTTCCTCATGGTGAGCCCTCCCGAGCTTGTCGAGGGGCGAACGACGCACCAAACACGTGCTTCGACAAGCTCAGCATGAGGGACGTTTCCTTCAACTTCTCCAGACGCCGTTAACTCTCCATCAAGGTTAATGCTTCATTTTTACAACCAGAATTGTTCGGTTG
>NZ_JBBNAN010000150.1:0-18681 GCF_037994405.1 Phyllobacterium sp. | reverse complement strand
GCGTTGTAGAGCTCATGGAAGCGCTCGGTAAGGTCGCTGTCTTCGCCGGCCCGGCAGGCGCGGAAATAGGTGCGGCACTGCACCAGCTTCTCCTGCCGCTGCACCTGTTCGGCCAGACCGACATGGGCACTGGCACTGGTGCCGTCCACGGCAAGCCTGGGATTGTGATAGGTGTAGCGGGCATCGTAAAAGCGGAATGCGGCGGCATTGCTCGATGGCACCATCTGGCCGATACGGATGCGCGGGTGTTCCATGAAATAGCGGCCGACCACATCGTGCTGGTTGCCAAGGCCGCGGTGATCGACCGTGTTGGACAACAGCAGAAGCCGGGCATTTTCGATGCCGCCCGCCGCAAGGATCGTGCGTTTTGCCCGCACGAAGAAGCGCTTTTGCGCCGCGGTGGCAACGTGGACGCCCGTCACGGTCGCGGCGTCATCGCTGGTGGCAAGTTCGGTCACATTGGTGTTGAGCAGCACCCTGGTCGTGCGCGCCGCCGCCAGCGCCAGCTGATAGGCATAGCCAAAGCGCGTCGGCGGGCTGAACTTGCTCACCACCGTCTCCAGCGCCACGCCATTCAGCTCCAGCAGCCGGACCTGATCCTTGTCCAGGTGCTCGTGCCAGAATTGCGGTTCGAAACTGTGATCATTGACCTGGACCAGGTTGCTTGCCCGCCGGTAGAACCGCTCCACCTCGCCATGGCCGAACGGCCAGCCGCTGTTGGGCACCCAGTCGCGTTCCTCGAAGTCGAGGCCGATGAACGGGCGGATCCAGCCGCCCCAGCAATTGGAGCTGCCGCCCAGCTGCCGTGTTCGGCTGGCTTGCAGATCGTAGGGAATGCCGACATTCTCGCCGCGATAGAGCGCCTGCGAGGTCGAATCGAAATTGAGCCCGCCGCCTTCCAGCACGCAGGTCCCGATCCCCTGCCGCTCAAATTCGAGCGCAAGCGTAATCCCCGCTACACCGCCCCCGACAATGCAGATTTCCGTATCCAGAATTGTGCCACTTGGCAGCTCACGGCCATCGACAAACATTGGATGAAGCCCCCGCTTCTAATAAATCCGAACTGAAACTAATGCGAACTTACTAACGGTGAAATGTCCGCCCTCGGGATAAAAATGTAAATACCCGCTCGCCAGATTCGCCGGGGCCTAGCTCAAAGTGATTATGTTCGCCGCCCTTTGATGCCGGGCCAGAAGCACTTCTGACGGCGATATGAAAAAGTTATCCTATTCTTGCCCAGGCGGGCAGCCAATCGCGATGGGCAGCAAGGAGATTGTCGACAGGCGACCATATCTGATCGAGATCGAGTTCGGCGGCCTTGTGCGGATCCGTCATCGCTGCATGGTAGATGTGCTGGCGCCGGCGCGAAGTCCAGTCTTAAAAGGCAATGGCGCTTCGCAGCATTAGGCGCGGAAAACACTTGCACGGGCTCGACAGGTCCTCGCAGGCAAAATATCTATGCAACATGACCGCACCGAACGAAGACACCATCGCGAACCGCATCAGCCGCATCCTTGCCGACAGGATCGTAACCGGCCAATTGGAACCGGGCACGAAACTGCGGCAGGATCACATTGCCGAGGAATTCGGTGCGAGCCATGTGCCGGTCCGGGAAGCATTCCGCAAGTTGGAAGCACAGGGGCTCGCGGTCAGCGAGCCGCGCCGCGGCGTACGGGTCGCTTCTTTCGATCTGAAGGAAGTGCGGGAAGTGGCGCTGATGCGCGCCGAGCTCGAGGGACTTGCGCTTCGGCACGCAGCTGCGCATCTGACGGCATCAATTCTTGACGAGGCTGAAGAAGCAACTGTAGCGGGGGACAATTCACGCGATGTGCGCTCCTGGGAGGAGGCAAACCGGCAGTTTCACCGGTTGATCCTCGTGCCGTGCGGTATGCCACGCCTGCTCGCCGCAATCGATGACCTTCATTCGGTGAGCGCGCGGTTTTTGTTTTCCGCCTGGAGATCCGATTGGGAGGTGCGGACTGATCACGATCACCGGGCCATCCTCGGATTTCTGCGCCAGGGCAAAGTCGACAATGCCGTTGCCGTGCTTGAGCGGCACGTTCAATGGATCGGGCAAAAGCCCGTCAAAAGCGCGATGGGTTCGACGCGGGACGCTTTCGCCATCGTCGGTTAGCAGTGCTAACAGCTGATGCCGATTATCTCTCCCGCAAAGGGGATAAGAGGCGTCGTTGGCTTCGTACAATCCACCCCGGCCTTGATTTGCTCTGATCTTCTGAACCGCATCTAATGCGGTTGCGTTTCCGAACGTGCTCGCTAAAGTTATAGATATTTGTCGATTCTATCTATAATCAATCCTTAATAGCTGAGGAAATTCCCGTATGTCAGAAGCGCCAGTGTTGAAATCCATCGATCCAACTGCCCCAGCCGATGCAATATGGCGTTTTTCAGAGGCCAAAAAAATCTATAATTTGCCGTTCAATGATTTGCTGTTTCGGGCGCACACGATCCACAGGGCGCAATTCGACCCAAACGCCGTACAGATGAGCCGGCTTCTGTCGATCAAGACGGGTGGATGTCCGGAAGATTGCGGCTATTGCAGCCAGTCCGCTCATTATCCCACCGGTCTCAAGGCTTCCAAACTCATGGAAGTCGAGCGAGTGCTTGCCGAGGCCCGCAAGGCGAAGGAGGGCGGGGCAACACGCTACTGCATGGGCGCGGCCTGGCGCAGCCCCAAAGACCGCGACATGGACATGATCGTCGCCATGGTCGAGGGCGTCCGCTCGCTTGGCATGGAGACCTGCATGACGCTCGGCATGCTCTCGCCTGATCAGGCGGGCAGGCTCGCCGACGCCGGCCTCGATTACTACAACCATAACATCGACACGTCGGAACGCTTCTACCGGGAAATCATCACCACCCGCAGCTTCGCAGATCGCCTGGAGACGCTGGCGAATGTGCGCGAGGCGGGGATCAAGGTCTGCGCCGGCGGCATCCTCGGCATGGGCGAGACGAGTGATGACCATATCGCCATGCTGGTGACGCTCGCCAATCTTCCGGTTCCGCCGGAGAGCGTGCCGATCAATATGCTGATCCCGATTCCCGGATCCAAACTCGGTGACGCCGCGCCGGTTGATCCCATCGACTTTGTCCGCGCAATAGCGCTTGCCCGCATCCTCATGCCGCAGACGCATGTCCGCCTCTCGGCCGGACGCACGGAAATGAGCGACGAGATGCAGGCGCTGTGTTTCTTTGCCGGCGCAAATTCCATCTTTGTCGGTGATACGCTTCTGACCGCCGACAATCCCGGCGAAGATCATGATGCCGGACTGTTTCGCCGTCTCGGTCTGAAGCCGATGGCGCTGGATGCAGCTGAATGATGCGCGAGCGTCTTGCCCGCTACGCAACGACGCTGAACGGGCTGGAGCGGAAGGGACGGAGGCGCGAGCTGGTAGCGCAGAATGGCATCGATTTCACGTCGAACGACTATCTTGGTCTTGCCAACTCACCGCGCATCCGCTCCGCCATTGCCGACGCCCTCGAGCGCGGTGTTGCCGTCGGCTCCGGCGGGTCCCGTCTGCTGCGGGGCAATCATCCGGAACATCAGGCGCTCGAAGCTGAGGCTGCCGCCTTCTTCGGGACGGAGAGGGCGCTCTATTTCTCCAGTGGTTATGCCGCCAATACCGCGCTGTTCTCGACCCTGCCGCAACGCAGCGATCTTATTGTCCATGACGCTCTTGTCCATGCCAGCGCGCATGAGGGTATCGCGGCCAGCCGGGCAGAGGCGGTCGCCGTCCGCCACAACGACGTTGCGCGTTTCGATGATGCAATCCGTCAGTGGCGCAACGCGGGCGGCATGGGCCATCCATGGATTGCGGTCGAGAGCCTTTATTCTATGGACGGGGACGCCGCCCCGCTGGCGGAACTTCTGAAGCTGGCGGACAGACACGACGGCTTTCTGGTCATTGACGAAGCGCATGCGACCGGCGTTTTCGGCTCAAACGGCCGCGGTCTTGCTGCCGGAATGGAGGGCCGGGACAATGTCATCCTGCTCCACACATGCGGGAAGGCGTTGGGCGTTGCGGGGGCGCTTGTCGGCGCGAACAGCGTCGTTTGCGATTACCTTGTAAACCGCGCGCGCGCCTTCATCTACTCCACAGCACCTTCGCCGTTGACGGCGGCGGCTGTTCGGGAGGCCCTGAAAATACTGGTGGACGAACCAGAGCGCCGCACGGAGTTCGAGTACCTTCGAACCTTTGCCAATGCGCAACTGACGGCGGTGCTTGGGCTCGAAGGCAGCGGATCGCAGATACTGCCGGTGATGATCGGCGACAACAGTCGCGCAATGCGTATCGCCGCACGTATGCGCGCCGAGGGCTTCGATATTCGTGCGATCCGCCCGCCGACGGTGCCGGAAGGGACAGCCCGCTTGCGGATTGCCGTCACACTCAACGTCGACCGGGCTGCCATTGGCGGCATGTTTGACGCCTTGGCGACTGTGTTTATCGAGGAGGCAGCATGACACTCCGTTTTGTTGTCACAGGGACGGACACCAATATCGGCAAGACGGTATTTTCGGCAGCATTGGCCGATGCGCTTGGTGCTGCTTACTGGAAGCCCGTCCAATCGGGCCTTGAAGGAGAAACGGATAGCGAGGCTGTCCAGCGTCTCGGACGGATACCGCCTGAACGTATCGTCCCTGAGGCGTGGCGGTTAAAGACGCCGGCCTCGCCGCATCTCGCTGCCAGAATCGACAATGTCCGGATTGACCCGGAAGCACTGTCACCTCCGTCGACGGAGTCTCCACTTGTCATCGAAGGGGCGGGCGGCGTGCTGGTCCCATTGACCGAAAGTGAAGTGTTCGCCGATGTCTTTGCCCGCTGGCAGATGCCGGTCGTCCTCTGCGCCCGCACTGGACTTGGAACGATCAATCATACGTTGCTTTCACTCGAAGCCTTGCGCCACCGCTCCATTCCGGTTTTTGGCCTAGTCTTCATCGGCGACGAACAGACCGACACGCAACAGATCATCGCGAAACTGGGCAATGTGAACTGCCTTGGCCGTTTGCCGCGGATCGACCCGCTGACGCCCGACACCTTGCGCCAGGCCTTTCAGGATCAATTCGATATCTCTTGCTTTCAGAAAGGGATCCTTTGACCCGTTCCCCTGTCTGGCATCCATTTACCCAGCACGCACTCGAACCGGCAATGAAGCGCATTGCCAGGACAGAGGGCGCATATCTCTTCGATGAGCAAGGTCACGCTATTCTCGATGCAATCTCCTCCTGGTGGGTCATTACGCACGGCCATCGCCACCCGCGCATCATGGATGCGATCCGACGTGCCAGCGAGATCTATGACCAGATCATCTTTGCCGAATATACCCACCAGCCGGCGGAGGAACTGGCGATGGGATTGGTCGCCATCGCCCCTGCCGGTCTCGACCACGTGTTCTATTCCGACAGCGGCTCGACCTGTGTCGAAGTGGCGCTGAAGATGGCCCTGGGCTTCTTCCACAATTCGGGCGTACCGCGCTCCCGCATTGTCGTCATGGAGCATGGCTACCACGGCGACACGATCGGGACGATGTCAGCGGGCGAACGGGGTGTCTTCAATACGGCCTATGAACCCATGCTTTTCGGTGTGGATAGACTGCCGTTTCCAGTGCCGGGACGAGAACAGGACACGCTCGACGCCTTCGAGACATTCTGCCGCGGCGGACAGGTTGCAGCGCTGCTGATTGAACCGCTGGTTCTCGGAGCAGGGGGCATGCTTATGTACCCGGCATCGTTTCTGGCTGAACTGAAGGCGATCGCGACAAGGCATGGCAGCCTGATGATCGCCGACGAAGTGATGACCGGGTGGGGCCGCACGGGCACTCTCTTTGCCTGCGAACAGGCGAACATCGCGCCGGATATACTGTGCACGTCAAAAGGCTTGACTGGCGGGTCCCTGCCTCTGGCGGCGACCTTGTGTTCGGCGGAAATATTCGACGCACACCTCTCCACCGATCGAAGCCGGACCTTCTTCCATTCGAGTTCCTACACTGCCAATCCGATCGCCTGTGCCGCAGCGCTGGCCAACCTTGACGTCTGGAAGACGGAGCCGATCACGACACGTATCCAGTCGCTCGTCGCCATGCATGGCGCAAGGCTAGAGCGGTTCAAGGCGGACGCCCGTTTCGGTAACGTGCGTCAGGCCGGGACGATCGTTGCCCTTGACGTCAATGTCCCGGCTACGGGTTACCTTTCCGATGCGGGGCCGAAGCTCAGGGCATTCTTCAAGGGAAGAAATCTCCTTATCAGGCCATTGGGCAATGTGATCTACCTGATGACGCCCTATTGCGTGACGGCCGCTGATCTCGATCGGGTCTACGATGCCATTCTTGAGGCAGCGGACATGATTGCGCAAGGCGGTGGCTGATGAGCCCGGTCAAGGCAAGCCGTATCGCTGGATTTGGCCATTACGTTCCAGAGCGCCGTGTTGAAAATGCGGAGATCGAAAACCAGCTCGGTCTCGAATCCGGCTGGATCGAGCGCCGGACCGGCATCCGCGCGCGGCGCTGGGTCGTGGAAGGAGAACTGCTTACCGATCTTGCAGCAAAGGCGGGTTCATTAGCGCTGAACAATGCTAAGATAGACCCTGGCGACATCGCATTGACGATCCTGGCCACCTCGACCCCGGATCACTTGCTGCCTCCCTCGGCACCGCTGCTTGCCCATCATCTGGGACTGGCGAACTCCGGCGCGATCGATCTTGCCGGAGCCTGCTCCGGGTTTATCTATGCGCTGACATTGGCCGACGGCTTTGTCCGCACGCAAGGCAGGCCTGTATTGGTGGTGGCAGCCAATATCCTGAGCCGGCGCATCAACCCGGCGGAACGTGCCAGCGCCGTGCTCTTTGCTGACGCAGCGGGCGCTGTCGTTCTCCTGCCAACCGACAACCGGGAGAAAGGACTTCTCGGGGCAGACCTTGCATCGGACGGAAGCCGCTATGACCTGATTTCGATTCCAGCGGGGGGCTCGAAGCAGCCTTTTGGTCCCGGCATGGCCGCTGAGGAATGCCTGATGACCATGCGCAATGGCAGGGAAATGTTTGCCCAGGCCGTGCAAATGATGACCCGTTGCGCCGAACGGGCGCTGGCGAGCGCAGGGCTTCTGGCTGCGGACGTGTCGAGGTTCGTCCCGCATCAGGCCAATGCGCGTATCGTCGACGTCGTTGGCGAGAATATCGGAATTGAGCCTGAAAGGATCGTTCGCACGATCGCTGAATACGGCAACTCCTCGGCCGCAACCATTCCGCTTTCGCTTTCGCTCGCAAGGCCATTTGTCTCGGGAGAAAAGCTGCTGTTGACGGCAGCCGGTGCCGGCCTGACAGGCGGCGCGGTCGTCTGGGGCATCTAGCGAAACCCCCCGATTTATTTCTCAATTTGCCCGCAATTTTTAGCAAGGCGTTCTTTGACGATCGGCTGAATTGGATAAAATCTGAGTGCCTCTGAAACGAAGTGCCATCCCTGGTTGCGGATGTCTGCTTCAATTGCATGGAGGCCATACCCCAAAATGGGCTATGAACTGAGTCTGCTCGACAAGAGTCCGATTTTCGAAGGCGAGGCCGCAAACGTGGCGCTCAAGCGCACCTTGTCGCTCGCCAGGCAAGCCGAAAAATGGGGGTTCCATCGTTTCTGGGTGGCCGAACACCACGACGCACCCGGTCTCGCAAGTTCCTCGCCGGAAGTGCTGATAGCCTTTCTGCTGGCCAACACGTCGCGGATCCGCATTGGTTCCGGTGGCGTGATGCTGCAGCATTACAGTCCCTATAAGGTGGCGGAGAATTTTAACGTTCTGGCGGCGCTTGGCCCTGACCGCGTCGATCTCGGCGTCGGCAAGGCACCGGGCGGCTTGCCCTTCTCGACGCGCGCTCTGCAAGGGCTGCTTCCCCGGCCGGAGAAGCAGGATTTCGCCGCGCAGCTGGCACAGTTGAGTGCTTTCCTCGATGACACTTTGCCATCTACTCACCCGCTTGCCGGGGTCAGGGCGACACCGCGGCCAACGGTTTCCGCACAGCGGTTTCTTCTCGGTGCCAGCGTCGACAGTGCCAGGCTTGCGGCCGCTCAAGTCTGGGATTTTGTTTTCGCCAGCCACCTGAACGGCGACGAAGAAATTCTGCAACAGACACTGGATGCCTATCGCGGCCAGGCTTCCGGCCGCAGGCCATTGCTGGCCGTGGGCGTGGTCGCTGCCGAAACCGATGCCGAGGCGGAAAAGCTGGTGGGTAATATCCAGCATTTCAAGGTGCATGTGGAGAACGGCCAGAGCGTCACGGTCGGCAGCGTCGAGCAGGCGGAAGAATATGCCCGCCAGGCCGGCGCCAGGAATTACCGGATCGAGAAGAAGACGCCGAATGTCATCCGCGGTTCCGCTCGCAAGGTCATCGCCGAACTCGACCGCCTGCATGAGCGCTATGGCATCCGCGAATTCATCATCGACACCCCCATCAACGATGCGGCGAAGCGGCTCGCATCGATTGAACTGCTGGCAGAGGCGCAATTCGCCGCCGCCGCGTGAACAAGGAGATTTCGAGATGAGCAAGAAACCTGTCCGGTTCGGTATCATGCTGCAGGGCCCCGGTGGCCACATGAATTCGTGGAAGCACCCGAGTTCGCCGCCCGACGCGAGCGTCAACTTCCCGTTCTATGTCGAGCAGGCGCGAAAGGCGGAAGCGGCGGGTATCGCTTTCGCCTTCATCGCCGATGGTCTCTATATCAACGAGAAATCGATCCCGCATTTCCTCAACCGCTTCGAGCCGATCGCGATCCTTTCGGCGCTTGCCGCGACGACCTCGAAACTCGGTCTCGTCGGCACATTGTCCACCTCCTACAGTGACCCGTTCACCGTTGCCCGCCAGTTCGGGTCGATCGACAAGATCAGCAATGGCAGGGCAGGGTGGAATGCAGTGACCTCGCCGCTGGAAGGCTCGGGCAAGAATTACGGCCGCGAACATCCCGATCATGCATTGCGTTACGATATCGCGGAAGAACATCTCGATGTTGTCAAGGGGCTGTGGGATTCCTGGGACGACGATGCCTTTGTCCGCGATCGGGCGACCGGCCAGTTCTTCGACAGGACCAAGCTGCACAAGCTCAACCATCACGGCCGCTTCTTCACCTCGGAAGGTCCGCTCAATATTGGCCGTTCGCCGCAGGGCCAGCCGGTGGTTTTCCAGGCGGGGTCGTCCGATGACGGCGTCGAGCTTGCCGGCAAGCACGCCGATGGCGTCTTCACCAATCATGTGCCGATCGAGGAAGCGCAGACCTTCTACCGCTGCATCAAGGAAAGCGCCGTGGCGCATGGCCGCAAGCCCGGAGACGTGCTGATCTTCCCCGGCATTGCGCCCATCGTCGGCTCAACGGAAGAGGAAGCCGAGGCGAAGTATCGCGAGATCCGTGACCTTGTCACGGTGGACGAAGCGCTGGCCTATCTCGGCCGCTTCTTCGATCATCATGATTTCAGCGCCTATCCGCTCGATGCGCCGTTTCCGGAACTCGGCGATATCGGCAAGAACAATTTCCGCTCGACGACTGATCGTATAAAACGCAACGCCAAGGCGAAGAACCAGACCCTGCGCGAAGTCGCGCTGGAGGTGACGACACCGCGCAATGCATTCACCGGCACGCCGGAAAAGATTGCCGATGAGCTGATCCGCTGGATCGAGACCGATGCCGCCGATGGTTTTATCCTCGGGTTCCAGATCCTCGCAGCCGGGCTCGATGATTTCGCCCGCGATGTGCTGCCGATCCTCGAGGAACGCGGCTATCACCGCTCCGTGCTCCCAGGCACGACCTTGCGGGAAAATCTCGGTCTGCCCTTCCGCGAAAGCCGCTACGCGAAGCGGGTAACAGCCAGGGAATCCGTTGCCGTCAGGGAGAACGCGCTCTGATGGGACGACGAGCGGATAGCGTGGGAGGGAGGATTAGCAACTATCTCGACGAGGCGGTTGCGCTTCGCCGCGACCTGCATCGCCATCCGGAACTTGCCTATGACGAACACCGGACCAGCGAACTCGTTTCCGACAGGCTGAGCGCCTGGGGCTATCAGGTCACAAGGGGCATTGGTAGCACCGGCGTCGTCGGTACGCTGCAAAACGGCAACGGCACCAGGCGGCTCGGCATTCGCGCCGACATGGATGCCTTGCCCATCGCCGAGGCGACGGGCCTGCCCTATGCAAGCGGCCAGGCGGGAAAGATGCATGCCTGCGGCCATGATGGCCACACATCCATCCTCCTGACCAGCGCCCGCTATCTCGCCGAAACATGCGACTTCTCCGGCACGCTTAATCTGATCTTCCAGCCGGCGGAAGAGGGCGGTGCAGGTGCACGCAGTATGATCAGGGATGGCCTGTTCAAGCGCTTCCCCTGCGACGCGGTCTTTGGCCTGCACAATTGGCCGGGCGTGCCCGCCGGACAATTCGGCTTCATCACCGGTCCGGCCATGGCTTCCGTCGACAAGGTGACGATCCGTATGATCGGCAAGGGTGGCCACGGCGCACGGCCACAGGAAACGGTTGATCCCATCGTCGCCAGCGCCTCGCTGATCATGGCACTGCAGAGCATCGTCGCACGCAATATCGATCCGCTCGATGCGGCGGTCATCACGGTTGGCACCATACACGCGGGTATCGCTCCGAATGTTATTCCCGACAGTGTCGAACTCGAACTGACAGTCCGCACCTTCCGGAATGACGTGCGCGAAAAGATCAAGGCGCGCATCAGGGCCTTGGCCAGCGCGCAGGCGGAAAGCTACGGCGCAATTGCCGAGATCGATTACCCGAGCGGCTATCCTGTCCTCGTCAATCACCCGGACGAGACTGATTTTGCGCGGCAGGTTGCGCTTGATCACTTCGGCGCGGCGCGGATCGAAAGCAATTTCCGTCCGATCTCCGCCAGCGAGGATTTTGCCTTCATGCTGCAGGAAATCCCCGGCAGCTACCTCTTCATCGGCAATGGCGACAGCGCGCCGCTGCACAGCCCGCTCTATGACTTCAACGACGAGATCATCGCCCCGGCGTCCCGCTACTGGGTCAAGCTGGTCGAAGAATATCTCTCCAAAAATCCATCCTGAATCCCTGAAAGCGATACGAGGCAATCATGACTGATGTCTTTGTCTACACCACGCCCAATGATGAACGCTCGCAGCCCCTCATAGAGGCTTTGATTAACGAATATGAAAGCCGATACGGCAATTATTTCGGCGAACCGGCGCGCAATGAACTCAGCCGGTACCCCGCCGAATATTTTGCCCCGCCGCACGGCGCCTTCCTCCTGTTGATCCGCGACGGCGAGACCATCGGCGGTGGCGCATTCAAGCGCTATGACGAGCGGACTGCCGAGTTGAAGCGCATCTGGACCCATGCCGACCTGCGCCAGCAGGGGCTGGCCCGCAAGGTGGTGTATGAGCTGGAAGCACAGGCGGCACGCCAGGGCTATTCCCGCATTTACCTCACCACCGGTTTCCGCCAGCCGGAAGCAACGCAGTTATATTTACGCTCGGGCTATACGGCGCTTTTCGACGTCAATGTCGATCCGGAAATCTATGGTCACCTGGCCTTTGAGAAGGACGTCAGCCACCTTGCCCCGCAACCCGAAGCGGTTGTTAGGGAGGGAAATTTCTCCACCCATGCGGCCTGAGCCAAGGGGCTCTCCGGCCCGACCCCATGATTGGTTCAAGCGTGGGATGTCATGCTCAACAATGCCCGATCTTTGCAACAAAGCTTCTCAATTCGCCTTCAATTTGCAGTGGCTCATCTTTGACTGTTCTCTTTAAACACTACTTAATCAGTCGAGTAAAAAGTGATTTCGGGCAAGTGATTTCGGCCTGGGATTTCTCGACAACAAGTGTTGCAAAGAGGATCAGAAAGCATGGCGATCGCGACAGACTATTCGGGCGTGCATTCCTTGCCGTCAACGTCGACAACGGGCGAGGATTACACGCATTTCAAGGTCGTGAAGGCGAAATATCCGGCGCGTTTCTTCGGAACACTTTTCGCGGCGCTGGTCATCGCGGTGACACTGCAGTCGATTCTGACCAATCCCAAGTGGGGCTGGGGCGTTTTCGCCGAATGGTTCTTCTCCGAACCGGTGCTTGCCGGCCTTGGACGAACACTCCTTTTGACCGGACTGGCGACCGTTCTTGGCTTTGCGCTCGGTATCGCTCTGGCGCTGGCGCGCGTCTCGAAATCGCCGCTGTTGTCGGGGCTCTCGTGGGCCTATATCTGGCTGCTTCGCTCGATCCCGCTGATCGTGCTGCTGCTGATCCTCAACAATCTCGGCTATCTCTATGCGACAGTGCGAATTGGTGTTCCCTATACGGATATTCTCTTTGCCGAATACCCGACGATTTCCATTCTTAGCCCTTTCGCTGCAGCGCTGATTGGCCTCAGCCTCAACCAGGCAGCTTTCTCCTCGGAGATCATTCGCGGCGGCATCCTCTCCGTCGATCAGGGTCAGCTCGAAGCCGCGGCAGCACTCGGCCTGCCGCGCCGCCGGCAGGCGTTCCGCATTATCCTGCCGCAGGCAATGCGCACGATTCTGCCAACTGGTTTCAATGAGATCATCAGTTTGGCCAAGGGCACATCGATGGTCTATGTTCTGGCATTGCCGGAGCTCTTCTACACGGTGCAGGTGATCTACCGCCGCAATCTCGAAGTCGTTCCACTGCTGATGGTCGCGACGGTCTGGTATCTGATCATCATGACAGTCCTCTCGATCGCGCAATATTACATCGAACGGCATTTCTCTAAAGGCGCGCTGCGCAATCCACCCTCGCCACTGTTTGGCATCGTGCTGCGCCGCCTGTTTGGAGCGCCAATCCTTGCCCGCCCGCAAACAGCCTCCGCCTCGCGGATCGCGACGCCTCTGCAGGTGCCATCGGTTCCAAAGACTGGCGCCCGGAATCCATCCTTTGGCCAGTGGCGTGCGCCGGGCGCGGTTAAAATCCACGGTGTTTCCAAGAGTTTCGGCCAGCTCAAGGTTCTCGACGATGTCCGTATCGACATCAAGGCTGGTAGCGTCACCGCCATTCTCGGACCGTCGGGATCGGGCAAATCCACCCTGCTGCGGACCATCAATCATCTTGAACGC
Source organism: Phyllobacterium sp. (assembly GCF_037994405.1). Taxonomy (GTDB): domain Bacteria; phylum Pseudomonadota; class Alphaproteobacteria; order Rhizobiales; family Rhizobiaceae; genus Phyllobacterium. The sequence continues at coordinate 5,589 of NZ_JBBNAN010000150.1, read as the reverse complement.
GTTGACGATGGCTTCATCACCATCGATGGCGAGCTGGTGGGCTACCGCAAGAGTGGGAGGACCCTTTATGAACTGAAGGAAAAGGACATTCTCAAGCGCCGCGCTGATATCGGCATGGTATTCCAGAGCTTCAATCTGTTTCCGCACCTGACCGTTCTCGAGAACATCATCGAAGCGCCTGTCACGCTAAATCGGGTGAGCCGTCCCGAAGCGATCAACCTTGCCCGTGATCTTCTGGCCCGTGTCGGCCTCAGCGACAAGATCAACGCCTATCCGCGCCAGCTTTCCGGTGGCCAGCAGCAGCGCGTTGCCATTGCCCGTGCACTCGCCCTGCGCCCGAAAGTGCTGCTGTTCGATGAGCCGACATCGGCCCTCGATCCGGAACTCGTCGGCGAGGTTCTTGACGTCATCAAGGAGCTCGCCCGTTCCGGCACCACGCTGATCATCGTTACCCACGAAATCGGTTTTGCCCGCGAAGTGGCCGACACGGTCATCTTCATGGACGGCGGCAAGGTGATCGAGTCCGGTTCGCCCGATGAGGTTCTGAACCGGCCGAAGAATGCACGCACTGGCGAATTTCTCGCCAAGGTTCTGTGAGCAGGGAAATCAATATGACATACCGATTGAAACTCAAGGCGCTGATTGCGATCGTGGTCGTTGCCGTAACATCAGGTCTGGTTGGCGCCAGCGCTGCCGGCTTTGATCTGAGCCCGGAACAGCCGAACCGCATCCGCGCGACAAGGAACGACAGGATCATCGCGTCCATCCCGAAGGACTTCAAATTCGTCACGAATGGAACATTGACGATTGGCATCAGTGTCGGCAATCCACCGCTCAGCACCTATGCCACCGATGCCGAGACCGTTGTTGGTTACGATCCTGACTTTGCCTTGGCCGTTGCCGATGTCCTTGGCTTGAAACTCGATCTCGTTTCGATCGCCTGGGCTGATTGGCCGCTCAGCCTCCAGTCCGGCAAGTTCGATGCCGTGATCTCCAATGTCGGCGTCACTGAACAGCGCAAGGAAAAATTCGACTTCTCCACCTACCGGCAGGGCCTCCATGGGTTCTATGTCAAGCCTGACAGTCCCATCACCTTGATCAAGGAACCGAAGGACATTGCGGGACTCAAAATCATTACGAGTTCGGGGACCATCCAGGAAAAGATCCTTCTGGAGTGGGACAAGCAAAACGACGCCAGGGGGCTGAAGCCGATTGAACTTCAATATTATGACGACCAGGCTGTCAGTTCGCTGGCGCTTCAGTCCGGCCGCGCCGATGCGGAATTCAATCCCAATGCCACCCAGGCCTACCGCGCTGCCACCGAGGGCAAAACCAAGCTCGCCGGTGCGGTCAATGCGGGCTGGCCGCTGATCGCCGACGTGGCAATCACGACCCGCAAGGATAGCGGCATCGCCGATACATTCACTGCGGCAATCAACGAACTGATCTCCGACGGAAAGTACGCGCAACTGCTGGAGCGCTGGCAGCTCACGCCTGAGGCGATCGACAAATCGCGCACAAATCCACCCGGCCTGCCCAAGATCTGAGGGGCACCGACTGGGCATTTTCCAAAGACAACAAGGACTTAACACACTCAACAGGGGGTCAAGCATGACAAACAGACTAAGGTTGGTATCAGCGATCGCGGGCGTGGTGATCGCCGCGACGACGGGGCTCGGTTATGCTGCGGGCGAAGGTTTCGACCTCAGCCCCGAGCAGAAGGATCGTGTCCGCGCCGAAAAGAGCGAAAAGGTCATCGAAGCCATGTCCAAGGACTTCAAATTCGTCAGCGACGGCAAACTCACAATCGGACTGCACCCGTCCAATCCGCCGCTCAGCACCTATGCGACCGACGCCAAGACGGTCGTTGGGTTCGACGTCGATCTGGCGCAACTCGTCGCCGACAGTCTCGGGCGGGAACTGGAGCTCGTACCCGTCGCCTGGGCCGATTGGCCTCTGGGGCTCGAGTCCAGCAAATTCGACGCAGTGATCTCGAATGTAACGGTGACCGAGCAACGCAAGGAAAAGTTCGATTTCTCGACCTATCGTAAGGACGAACTCGGTTTCTATGTCAAAGCCGACGGGACGATTAAATCGATCAGGGAACCGAAGGATATCGCCGGGTTGAAAGTGATAACTGATCCTGGCACGAACCAGGAAAAAATCCTGCTCGCTTGGGACAAGCAGAATGTCGACAATGGTCTAAAGCCCATCGAAGTACAGTACTATGATGACGATGCGGTCAAATATCTCGCCATCGAATCCGGCCGTGCCGATGCTGTCTTCAGCGTAAATGCGACGCAGGCCTACAAGGCAAAGATCAATGGCAAGACCAGGCTGGTTGGTACTGTCAGCGGTGGTTGGCCGATTACCGCGGAAGTGGCGGTGACCACACGCAAGGGTAGCGGCGTCGCGGACGGTATCACCGAAGCGATCAACGAGCTGATCGCCAATGGCAAGTACAAGCAGGTTCTCGATCGCTGGAACCTCGGCTCCGAGGCGATCGACAAGGCCGCGACCAACCCTCCAGGCCTTCCGAAGACCTGAAGACGGAGTTCATATGAATTGAACCGCGCCGGATAACTGGCGCGGTTTTTGTGCAAATCTGTGCGGTCTTCATACAAGAATCCGCGATTCCTGCACAAGAGTTGGCGTAGATTTATCAACCTTCGCATGAGATTCATGTGTATGCGGTAGTGTTTCACCCCTCTCGCACGCAAATCCTCGATCGCGTCAGGAACCTCACCTCCCGTCCATTGTCGAGCGAGAACATGCCGCCGCGTCCCGGCACGACATCGATGATCAGCTCTGTATGCTTCCAGACGTCATATTGCGATGCGCTGATATAGACGGGTGCGCCGCCGATCTTGCCAAGGCAAACATCCCGATCTCCCATGATGAAATCGCCCTGTGCGTAACACATGGGAGAGGACCCGTCGCAGCAGCCGCCCGACTGGTGAAACAGGATCGGCCCGTATTCGGATTGCAGAGTTGCGATCAGTTCAAGGGCGGCCGGTGTGGCGCTGACTTTGTCTTCCATAATGCTCCTCCCGCAAAAGCCGTCGATGGTGCTGTTCGAGCGCCACCGACGATTTTGCATTTGTCAGGAAGCCTCAGAAAAAGCCGAGTTTTTTCGGGCTGTAACTGACGAGCATGTTCTTGGTTTGCTGATAATGATCCAGCATTTTCAGATGGTTCTCCCGGCCGATGCCGGACTGCTTGTAGCCGCCGAACGCAGCATGCGCCGGGTAGGCATGGTAGCAGTTGGTCCACACACGCCCCGCCTGGATGGCCCGGCCGAAGCGATAGCAAGTGTTGGCGTCACGGCTCCAGACACCGGCGCCCAAGCCGTACAGCGTGTCATTGGCGATCGACAGCGCCTCGGCATCGTCCTTGAACGTCGTCACCGAGACGACTGGCCCGAAGATCTCCTCCTGGAAGATGCGCATGCGGTTGTGACCCTTGAAAACGGTGGGTTGGACATAGTGGCCGCCCGCCAGATCGCCGGCGAGCACATTGCGCGCGCCACCGGCCAGAACCTCGGCACCCTCCTGCTTGCCGATGTCGATATAGGAGAGGATCTTCTCCAGTTGTTCGCTCGATGCCTGTGCACCGATCATCGTTGCGGGATCCAATGGGTCGCCCTGCACGATGGCTTCGACCCGCTTCAAGGCGCGCTCCATGAACGTGTCGTAGATCGATTCATGGATCAAAGCGCGGCTCGGGCAGGTGCAGACTTCGCCCTGATTGAGGGCGAACATGACGAACCCTTCAATCGCCTTGTCGAAGAAGTCGTCGTCCTCGGCGGTGACATCCTTGAAGAAGATATTTGGCGACTTGCCGCCAAGCTCAAGTGTCACGGGAATGAGGTTCTGGCTGGCATACTGCATGATGAGGCGGCCCGTCGTCGTCTCTCCGGTAAAGGCGATTTTCGCAATTCGGGAACTTGACGCGAGCGGCTTCCCGGCCTCCAGGCCAAAGCCGTTGACAACATTCAACACCCCGGGCGGTAGCAGGTCAGCAATGAGTTCGGTCAGCACGAGGATCGACGCAGGAGTCTGTTCGGCCGGCTTCAGCACGACGCAATTGCCCGCAGCCAAGGCTGGAGCGAGTTTCCACACCGCCATCAGGATGGGGAAGTTCCAGGGAATGATCTGGCCAACGACACCCAGCGGCTCATGAAAATGATAGGCCACCGTGTCATGGTCGATCTCGGAGATTCCACCCTCCTGCGCACGGATTGCTGCGGCAAAATAGCGGAAATGATCGATGGCGAGCGGCAGATCGGCTGCAGTTGTCTCGCGGATCGGCTTGCCATTGTCCCAGGTTTCGGCCTGAGCAAGCACATCCAGATTGTCTTCCATTACCTGTGCGATCCTGTTGAGGATGACACTGCGCTCAGCAGGGCTTGTGCGGCCCCAGGCCTCTTTTGCAGCATGGGCAGCATCGAGCGCTGCCTCGACATCGCTCGCATCGGAACGGGCAATCTCACAAAGAACCTGACCATTCACGGGCGACGTATTTTCGAAATAGCGGCCGGCCTTTGGCTCGACGAACTTTCCGCCGATGAAATTGCCATAGCGTTTCTTGAAGTTGGGTTTGACTGTGCGGTTGAACTCGACCTTGTTCATAAATCTTCCTCCCTTGCGCAGCGGTACGCGCTTGCGAACCGACCAGCGTTGACAACACCGCCTCCCGCGGCATGAGGTAAGGATTGCGCTTGATGTGCGATGAGTCAGCCCCGCCAAGACATGGCGGCTGCCGATCTGTCGCAGTTTTGTGACAGTTGGGCGTGCAATTCCGTCAAGGACAGGAAGGGCCTCAGGAAAGCCCGAGGCGTTTCAGCTTTCGATGCAAGGTGGCGCGGCTAATGCCTAGATCCGTCGCGGCCGCCGATATATTGCCGCCGGTACGCGCCAAGGCACGCTGGATGGCACCGCGTTCGGCCGTGGCATAGTCACGTTCGGCATCGGCATGCTGGCCCAGAACGTCAGAGGCCGGCAACGGCTTGCTGAGCGATTCGTCGGTTAGTCCAAGCATATGGCGCGCTGACCGCGAAGCGCCGATGACCAGGTCATCCTCATCCACAGCAATCAGCGCATGCAGGGCGCGTTCGCTCGTGGCGTCTTCCGCGCCTTGCGCCAGCACAATTCGGGCCTTGGGGAATGCCAGCCGGAAATTCTCCGCCTCGACCCGCCGTGCGGCGTCAACGACAGCAACCGAAATCAGTTTGACGAAATCCTCGGTCAGGTCCCGACGGGCGGAGGAGACGTCAATTGCTGCAATCAAACGGCCTCGGTGATCGAAAATCGGCGCAACGGTACAGGACAGCGCCGTATTCCTGCTGCGGAAGTGCTGATCACGATGAATGGTCAGCGCCCGCTGCTCGGCAAGCGCCGTACCGATGCCGTTGGTTCCCTCACTTTCTTCGCTCCATACCGCGCCGGTCCAAAGCCCCATCCGGTAAAAGGCCTCATCGTCCGAGGCTGAGCCGCGCCGGTCTACCGGAACGCCATCCTTGTCGGCCAGAAGCACACAGCAGCCGGCGCCGCCAACGGCCGAGTAGAGCCGGTCAAGACTGGCTTGCGC
>NZ_JBBNAN010000149.1:0-3944 GCF_037994405.1 Phyllobacterium sp. | reverse complement strand
TAGACCAGGCATCCGGCAACCGACAAAAGCACCGGTACAATGTAACAGATCGGCATTCGCGCATAAGCAAACCCGGCGGTTATTGCGCCCGCTGTAATCCCGCACAGGACAACCAAGTAGAAGACTGATTGCGGAGCAGTGTAGCCCTCGCACAGCACTGCGATGAACGCCCAAACCAGACCCGATATCGCTGCTGTGGCCGACTGCAAGAAGAGATGGTGTTTAACCGATGCCGGATCTAGGTTCTTGGGTTCAACAGGATCATCGGGACTGAGGCGTCTTATGGGAGAGCGACATAGAACGATCCGAGCTGTGTTGACGAGAGTTGACGCGAAAAACCACAGCAGTCCAGCCAGTGCGTGCCCATAGTGAAAAGCCACGAGGAGGCTGGTCAGGGCAAGAATAATACTCACCGGTACGGAAATGAGCATGCTGCGACGCACGGCCATGAGTTGGTCGGCAAGGATCAGATCTTGCAGCGACAGGGTGGTTGCTGCTGGCGGTTGGTCGGTGTTCATCATCAACAGGACTGCATTATTTACAAAAAAGGAGCTTAATGCACGTCAGGAAAATTATTCGTAACTTTTGTCGTCCCTTCGAAAATGGTCAGAAAAAAGAACATCGTAATGGCATTTAGACGATCGGGCAGGCATCACAAATGCCGTAGTTTTACCTCAAAAGGTGGGCAACTGCGAAGGGTCTGGTAGACAACGCAATAACGCTCGGTGAGCTTGAGAAGCTGGTCGATCCTGTCTTGAGGCGCTTCAGTCTCGAGTTCGAAGGTTAAGCGGATTTGCGTGAAGCCAACAGGTGCGTCCTTGGCGACACCGAGGGTGCCGCGGAAATCAAGATCACCCTCCGCCGATACGGCGCCGGACTTGAGGGGAATCTCCAGCGCGGTCGCCACCGCCTTCAAGGTTACGCCCGCGCAGGCGACGAGTGCTTCGAGCAGCATATTGCCGGAACATAATTCGAAGCCGGATCCCCCGGTCGCTGGATGCAGGCCTGCGACGGCTAAAAGGCGTCCAGTCTCCACTTTGCAAGCGATGTTTTGATCGTCGAGCGTGCCGTGCGCCTTCAGCGTTATATACGCGTCCTGCGGACGTGTTCTGTAACTGTCCTTGATCGGTGTCTGAATCGTGCGCAATGCGGCAGCGTCCATTATGGTTCTCCTCCTTGTTCGTCGAACGGCTGTTCTAAAATTGGGCGGGTCTAACCATACCACACTGCAGAAATACTCCCCATGCAGCACCTCTGGCGTGCATGGGGATTTGTGAGCGATCCGGCACAGGCAAAATGTCAAATGCAGCAAACTGCTACAAGATCAACCGCCGGACCACCTGGGGACTATCCGCATATCGCCGTTTCCAACCCAAACCTTGGGCTCATTCCAACTCAATGGAGAGGACCAGCGAGCGGTCTCACGTTGTCTTCGGCTTCACGTTCTGGTTCATGCGGAACAGATTTTGCGGATCGTAACGCCGCTTTGTCTCGGCAAGCCGCTGGTAGTTTCCGCCATACGCTGCTTCAACGCGGTCTACCTCGTCGTCCGGCATGAAGTTGACGTAGGCGGTTCCCGTGGCATGAGGTCTTATTGCTTCGTATAAACCACGCGCCCAGCCGATACACGTTTCGTCCATCTTGGGTTCGCGCCAGCGAGCATGCACGTTCATGACGAAATGCGAGCTTCGCTGCGGAAACGCGGTTGCATCGACTGCGACACGACCCGCGGCACCACCGACATGGGCGAGAAATATCTCGCATTCCGGTCCCGGTAGATTGCGCACGGCCTCTATCAGGATTTCGATCGTCGCATCGGAGAGTTCAGAAAGATCATGGCTCTTCCAGTAATTGCGTGCGCCAGGAGTGAGCAGGGGATCGAATGCCCCCTGCCAGGCCGTGAACGGTGTGGGACCGACGACATCGGCGATCGGCTTTCCGATCGCGCGCAGACGGGCCGTCGCCTCCTCTCCCGCCTGAATGTCGCCGCAATAGCACATGGCGAGAACCAGTACCTCCTTGCCATGCCACTCTGCCGACAGGAAAGGAAGCGGCGGCGCCTGTCGCATGACCGTCCAACAGGTAAGTTCATCAGGTGCCAGTTCGAGAGCAGTGCGGTAATGTTTAAGAACTACCTCGGCATCGGCGAACGGATGGACGACAAGCCCCGATAAGACCTCCGGCCCAACCCTGTGAAGCTGAAATTCGAAAGCCGTGACTACGCCGAAATTTCCACCGCCCCCGCGTATTGCCCAGAACAGGTCCGGGTTTTCCGTCAGGCTGGTGCGCACGAGCTCTCCATCCGCTGTAACCACATCCGCCGACAAGAGATTGTCTACCGTCAGGCCGAACTTGCGTGTGATCCAGCCGAACCCGCCGCCAACCGTGAGGCCAGCAATGCCGGTCGTCGAGTTGATCCCTGTTGGGACGGCCAATCCGAAGGCCTGCGTTTCCTTGTCGACATCGGCAAGCGTCGCTCCGGGCTCGACCCACGCCCGCTGCGCCGCGGCGTTTACTCGCACCGATTTCATTTGCGACAGATCGATCATGAGGCCGCCGTTGCAGATCGCGCTGCCAGCAATATTGTGTCCCCCGCCACGTACCGCGACGAGGAGACCGTTGTCGCGCGCGAAACGCACGGCGCTGACGACGTCGGCAGCCCCCGCGCAACGTACAATGAGGCCGGGCCTGCGGTCGATCATGGCGTTCCAGATAGTTCGCATCTCGTCATAGGATGCGTCGCCTTCAGTCACCAGACTGCCGCGCAGCTGCGCGCCAAGCGCCTCGATGGAGATGGCGCTTACCTTCGTTTTTCCGGGTTCCAAAGTCGTGAGGCTCAAGTCGTTCATGATTCATTTCCTCCGTTTCGGCTAGAAACGATGTTCTTGCCGTTCCGCCAAAACGGTGAGCCTGAATCGGGAATCATACAAGTTCAGGAACTGTACCGGCTCCGCTTCGACGGTTTCCCTATTTTTCTCCGCTACAACGGGCTCGCGCTAATGGCACCGGTAGGATGATCATACCAGCCCTTCTGTCTTGAGTTCCTTTACTTCCGGAACTCAAACTAGTTCCATGAGGCGCGCGACCCAGGATCGCGGCATTTACGATCGGTGGCTGAAGCGTGCGACCCGCGCATCCTTCATCAGGCTGCGAAAGTCAGGTCCGCTAACGTGCACCAGTGTTTTGTGGTCACCAGCTTCGAAATAGACGTCGCTGGCGTCGCCAAGGCTTTCGTCGACGATCATCGGCACATCATAGGCCGATCCGATGGGCGGCACTGCGCCAATGTCGCAATCGGCGAAGAGCGAGCTGACCTCCTCCTCTGACGCGAGACCAAGACGCTTGTCCATTACATCCTGCAATGTAGAAAGCTCGATCCGGTGCGTGCTCGGCACAACGGCCAGGACGTACCCCGTTTCGTGATGCACGACCACGGATTTGGCCAGCCTGCTTCCTGGAACATGAGCCGCTTGCGCCGACTGGCTCGTTGTCGCCGTGCGGTGATGAGCGACGGTGTCGTAGGCAATACCTTGGCTGTCGATATAGTTTTGAAGTTTCGTTGCGATTGTCATGGTAGTCGCCCCTTACGTTACGTGGCGAGGCATGGGAGACATTCTCCTCTCATAACCCACAAAGTCAACGGCACGTTCAGCGCCAGCAAACCGCATTCGTTGGGGAAACGATTCCGCTTTGTCTGCATAAGCGATGACATTCCCAAGGCCAGTCAATCATTCAACCAATCGGTTGACTAAATGAAAGCTTGCGTCTATATTTAACCATATGGTTGAATTATATGCACCCCAGATGATCTCCGTCCTTCACGCCCTCGGCGACGCAACGCACCGACGGATGCTTCGCGAACTCACGAGTGGCGAGCGAACGGTAGGCCAACTTGCGGACCCCTTCGCTATCTCGCGCGCGGCCACTTCGAAACATATCAAGGT
>NZ_JBBNAN010000148.1:0-6586 GCF_037994405.1 Phyllobacterium sp. | reverse complement strand
TCCCTTTTCAATTGCTCGTTCTTTGCGAACGTGGCTACACTAACGACAAGGGAGCGGCTGTCTCCTAAAACGGACAGATGAACTGGGTGGAAAGTAAGATGGGAGAAAGGCCAATTTACCAACCGGGTGCGAGCAGTGTGGAGGGGATGCCCACATCGTTGCAGATGTTTCACAACCACCCGGCGATCATGGCCATGCCGCATTGGCATGCCCAGGTGGAAGTCAATTATATCATTCGTGGTTCTGTTCATTATCGGATGAGCGACCATGCACTCAGCCTCAACGCGGGAGATATGTGCCTGTTCTGGGGCGGTCAGCCGCACCAGATGGACGAATCTTCCGACGATTCGATCTATGCCGGGGCGCATTTGCCGCTCGTTCATTTCTTTCGCATGCGCTTGCCCGATACGGTGCCAAGTCGCCTAATGCAGGGTCAGACATTGGTGACATCAGCCACCGATGCGGCGGATGCGGAGAATTTCGCACGATGGTTCCGCTACGTGCGGTCCGATGATCCCGCCAAGGGCGAGCACGCAGTGAGTGAGTTACTGCTTCGCATCGAACGTGTGTGCTTTGAGCCTTTCCAAATGGTGCCTGATAACACGGGTGCACCTGCTAACGACCAGTCCAGTCAGCAATCATCTCGTGCAGTAGCCCGCATGTGCGATTTCATCGCCGCCAATTTTCTGCATGAGATCGATTCCGTGGATATATCGCTCTCAGCCAATCTGCATCCGAAATATGCGATGAGTGTCTTCAAGAAATCGACCGGCATGACTCTCAACAGTTATGTGAGCTTGCTGCGCCTCTCCTATGCCCAGGCAATGCTGCTCAAAGAGGAAGTCAATGTGCTGCAGGTCGCTATGGAGAGCGGCTTTGGCTCTCTCAGCGCTTTCAACAAATCATTCCGCAACATCGCGGGAATGTCGCCGTCCGATTTCCGTCGCGACACGCGGAATCTGCTACAGCCCAGTAAAATCGGCTACGGAAATGCAATACGCGACGTTAGCGCAGATAATGCGTCAGCCGGTGGCTGATGACGTTCCTTGGGGTAGGACCCGTTGTGGCGCTGGTCTATACCGCGACAATCGACATTCCGGCCCGTTTCAGGCACTCAAAGGCCGCAGAGGCAATTCTGGGATTGACACCCATCCTCCATCAATCGGGCGAGAGCTTACCCATTGGGCGCATCTCGCTATGGGGCGACAGCTTGTTGCGAACTCTCCTCTATGAGACAGTTCAAGTGATGTTAAGCCGGGTGAAGAAATGGTTCTGGCTCAAGTCCTGGGCGATGAATGTCCCCAAGCGGCGTGGCCGGCAAAAGGCGATTGTCGCACCCGCCCGAAGGCAAAAGCCGGACATAAGGCTTACGCCGCAACTCTGCGCGCGGCAGCGCGCTCGATGTGCTCGAATGCGTCCGCGAACTGATCGAGTTCGCCTGTCGTCATTCCTATCACGGCGCCTTCCTCATGCCATCTCGCAACAGCAGATTCGACCTCGCCCAAAATCTCACGTGCACGTGGCTTCGCGATCCTGAAGTAACCGGTCGCCGACATAAGAGCGTCGATGGTAGCTTCCGGGCCGACCTCCTCGGATATCCAGGTCTTCAGCTCCCGCATCCTCTCTGGAAAGGGGTTCACGTCGAAGGCCGGCGACAGCCGCCATTGGCCGCGGTCGACGTGGAGGAAGCCGTGGTTCAACAGATGATCGTCCACGTTGGTTATCAGGATCGAGAAGGCGATCCTGCGCCAGAGTTCCTCGATGTCCGCCTGCGGCTGTGAACCGTACTGCCGAAGAGCGTCCACGATCTCCGTATAGGCATGCTCGCCGGGATCGCCCGGCTCCGCCCCCAACATAGTCGCCGCCGACACATACATTAGCCGGCCGCCGCCATCCGGCCGATCGAAGCGACGGATCAGCGCGACCGGCTCTCCGGCGCTCTCGACCAACCGCGCCGTGGCCGCGTTGATGCCGGACACCTCCGCCAAGCGTAGCGCAAGCACTTCGCCTTTGGTGACGGCGCGCTCGTCGCCGACGCTTGGAAACTTGCCGATGGACAGCCGCCCATCATCGTCCACGACAGTGCATTTGGGCCGCAACCCGCCAAGTGACGTCCCCCGGCCGCGAAGATATGCCAGATCGGCCGCCGTCTCGCTATTTGTCTCCACCGCCCGGCTCGCAGACAAAAGATGACCAAGTTCGATCAGGGGCGGTGTGGTGCGCCGACCATCTTCCGCAGCGCGTTGGAATAGCCCATCTTCATCGCGAAGGCGCAGTGCGCCGACCCGACTTATATCATCAACCGCAAGCAGATAGTCGACGGCGTTCAGCGGACGCGCTTCCACGTCCTGACCAGCCCGCCGGGCTTCCTGGCGACGCTTGGCATGATCCCGCTGAATGACCCGCCGGCCCCAACCATCCGGCTCCGTGTCGGCGATGGCGGGATGGAAGACCGAGCCATCTCTTGTCTTGCGATGAAACTGTGGGCCTGTGACAAGTGGCAGCGCGGGATCGACGGCAAAACGTTCCGCGGCAGCCAACCAGTCAGGGTTGTACTCGAACGTCGCACTCTCACGCGCTCCCTGCTGGTTGTAGTGAATCAATCCAAGAAAACGAGCTTCGTCTCCAATAAGAACCTCTATCGTGCGTCTCATAGCGGTTGTGCCTTCTTCTTGACCCGAACGCGCTTGGGCAAGCGTTCCGCATCGAGCAGATGGCCTTGATCGTCGCGGCGAGGATCGACGATCTCGCCCAGAGCATCGGCGAAGCCGAGGACGAACAGAGCCATCGCGTAGATGCCCATTGAAACGGTCGGATCACCTTTCTCCGTTCGCAGATAAGTGCTCTTCGCCACACCCAGTCTCTCCGCCATCATCGCCGTCGTGAGGCTGCGCTTCTTGCGTGCGATTGCTAGGTCGCCGCCGAGCTTATCAAGCGAGCGGCGGACCTTTGATGGCAATGTGTCAGCAATAGTCGATCTCATTATATGGTCTCATATAGCGATTCTTAACGCACTTTGCATTTCATATATACGACCATAATTTATTTGTCATTCCAAATCGTCAAACAGGGGAGAGATGGCCCGACCCGCCAGCGACGGCCACCTGGACGTTTTCTCTTGCCCAGGCGCTTGCGCGGTAAACGTCGCACAACTCATCGAATGACACCTTGAATTGCTCGGTTCCTTGCCGAAGCGCGGCGCGGTCATCAATGATAGCGAGTCTGCGCTGCGACCCAGGCGGATTAGATCGTCCCGCTTGCAAGCATATCGATCCTCGTTGGCCTCGAAACCTATTCTGGACAACAGTCCTTCATTTGGACGACCTGATCCAGGTCAGCAGGGTTCACGAGAAGATGAAGCTTGACCCAGGTGCCCATCCCCAGAGGTTCACTCTCAGCCTCATGGTCACGACCGTCCGGTGGACCGGCAGGTCTTGAAGACGCCGGTGATACCAGCCATGGCGGCGCTGAGCGTTTGTTACATCCGAGCACAATCCAGATCCCTGACCAACAGCGGAGATCACCCAACCGCCAGCGACGCGTTCAGTGTCAACAACCCGCACATTCGGCCCCCTGTTTGAGCCAGATTGGCGGAGTAAATGCCAGCGTTAACTGCGCCATTCTGGTAGGGAGCATCACCTGTCTGGAAAACCGTCATCGCTTGCATAGGTTATCATTATATATTATGCTTAAATGTATATTGAATTAATCGCGCCTTGGAGCGACCCATGCAGACGACCAAAATATCCGATCACCTGTCAATTTCCGCCCAGCCAAGCCTAAGCGAGTTTCAGGGCTTTCGCGATAAGGGTTTTGCCGCTGTGGTGAACGCCCGGCCCGATGAGGAAGAACCAGGGCAGGCGGGCAATGCTGCCGAGCGGGACGCTGCGAACAGTGCCGGGCTTTCCTACACCTTCATTCCTGTGACAGGCGCAACGACCACGGAGGCGGACATCCGCGCCTTTCAGTCGGCTTTGGCCGGTGCAAAGGGTCCGGTACTAGCCCACTGCAAGACCGGGACGCGCGCGCTCCTGTTGCATACGTTGGGTGAAGTTCTCGACGGCCGTATGGAGCCGGATGATATCCTTGCCTACGGACAGAGCTTCGGCCTTGATCTTTCTTCAGCGATAAAGTGGCTGGCGCGGCATTATGCGCGGCGACCGCTGGTCAAGGGTTTCTATGATCCGCGTACCTCGAGTGTTCAGTATGTTGTCTCTGATCCGGATACCGGCAATTGCGTCATCATTGATCCCGTGCTCGACTTCGATGAGAAGTCGGGAGCCACATCCACCAAAAATGCCGATGCGCTCCTTGCCTATGTCGCGGAGAACCAACTCATCGTCGAATGGATTCTCGACACCCATCCGCATGCGGATCACTTTTCCGCGGCGCACTATTTGAAGGAAAAAACCGGTGCGCCGACCGCCATTGGCGAACGCGTCGTCGACGTCCAACGCCTCTGGAAGGACATCTATAACTGGCCGGCACTCCGGACGGACGGTTCGCAGTGGGATCGGCTTTTTGCGCACGGCGACCAGTTCAGGGTTGGGTCCATTGATGTCCGTGTGTTGTATTCGCCGGGTCATACGCTGGCCTCGATCACCTATGTGATCGGTGATGCGGCTTTCGTGCACGACACGATCTTCATGCCGGATGGCGGCACGGCACGCGCGGATTTTCCCGGTGGAGACGCGCGAAAGTTGTGGCACTCCATTCAAGACATTCTCTCGCTGTCGGACGAAACTCGTCTCTTTACCGGCCACGACTATCGGCCGGGCGAACGCACAGCGCGCTGGGAAAGCACAGTCGGCGAACAGAAGCGTTCGAATCCGCATCTTGCCGGCGTCACTGAAGACGCTTTTGTTGAACTGCGCGAAGCGCGTGACCGCACCCTACCGATGCCGAAATTGATCCTGCATGCCTTACAGGTCAATTTGCGCGGGGGCCGTCTGCCGGAGCCGGAAGAAAACGGCCGGCGTTACCTAAAATTCCCGCTTGATGCCCTGAAAGGGGCAGCATGGTGATCAATATGGATACGAAGAAGATCCCAGAAAACGGCATGACGCCCGCCGCAATGGAGGCGCGGGCAGGCGAGGTTGCAAATCTCCTCAAGACGCTCGCTCATCCTGCACGGCTGATGCTGGTTTGTACACTGGTTGAAGGGGAGTATTCGGTCGGCGAGTTGGAGGCAACACTCGACATCCATCAGCCGACCCTCTCGCAGCAACTGACGGTGCTGCGAGAGGCAGATATCGTGGAGACACGGCGTGACGGCAAGCAAATATTCTATCGACTAACGGCCGAAAAGGCCGCCCATCTGGTCGGTGCGCTCTACGACATATTCTGTTCCGATGGAGAGCAGGCATGAACACCTATATGTCTCCACTCGCAGGTGGCATGCTTATCGGACTATCCGCAGCAATGCTTCTTCTGCTCAACGGCCGGATTGCTGGTATCAGCGGCATCGTCGGGCGGCTGGCACAAGGCATTGGCATCGCCACGAATACCGCCTTCGTCATCGGGCTGATGCTGGGGCCAGTGGTGTTTCTGGGGCTATTCGGAGAATGGCCCACGATAACGATCACTGCTTCTTTGCCGCTGATTGCCGGCGCGGGGTTGCTGGTCGGCTTTGGATCGCGCATGGGTTCGGGCTGCACCAGCGGTCATGGTGTTCTTGGCCTCGCCCGGCTTTCGCCACGCTCGATGGCGGCGGTCGCGACTTTCCTTGCAACTGGTGTGGCTGCGGTTGCAATTCTGAAGGGCTTTGGCGGATGAAATCGCAATTGGCACAGGTTCTCACGGCTCTGGCCGCGGGCCTGGTGTTCGGATTTGGCCTGTCGCTCTCTGGTATGCTCGATCCGGCACGCGTTCAGGGTTTCCTGGATATTTTTGGCGCGTGGGACCCGAGCCTGGCCTTCGTTCTCGGCGGTGCGGTGGCAGTTGCCACGGCTGGAATGCAGATTCTGCGCAGTATGGATCGTCCTGCTTTCGACCGCACGTTTCATCTTCCCTCCAGCAACGCAATCGACAGGCGGCTCATCGTCGGCTCTGCGATTTTCGGGGCAGGGTGGGGATTTGGGGGATTCTGCCCAGGGCCAGCAGTCGCATCCCTATCGCTTGGTCTCATTCAGTCCGTGATCTTTGCTGCCTTCATGCTCGCGGGAATGATGCTTCACGACCGCTATGTGGCACGGAGGACATCATGACAGCCAACGTCGTCGCAGCCATCGGGTCCGGCGGGCTTGTCGGCTTCATGCTGGGGCTGGTCGGTGGTGGCGGGTCCATTCTTGCCACACCGTTGCTGCTCTACGTCGTCGGCGTGACGCAACCGCATATCGCGATCGGTACGGGCGCGCTCGCGGTCTCCGTCAATGCCTTCGCCAACTTCACAAGCCATGCGATGAAAGGTCATGTCTGGTGGCGCTGCGCCATTGTCTTTGCACTTCTTGGGGCGATCGGTGCGTTTGCGGGTTCAAGCCTCGGCAAGGCGATGGACGGCACCCGGCTGCTCTTCCTGTTCGCAGCAGTGATGCTCGTGGTGGGAACACTTATGCTGCGGCCAGGCAAGCAGAAGCCGTCCAAACGC
>NZ_JBBNAN010000147.1:0-2147 GCF_037994405.1 Phyllobacterium sp. | reverse complement strand
GACCGAAATTCAGGTCGGTGATCGGATCTCCGTCAAGGGCGACAGTTCCCACATCCATCTTTTCGATCACAAAGCAGGGCAGCGGATCAATTGAATGATAAGTGCACGTCGGGTGGCGCCTCATGAGGAGAACATTAATCGACACTCAGTTGTTCCTTTCCGCGCTTTGACTTGCCGGGATACCCGGCTCGCCGAGGTCCCAGTAAAGCCCCGTCATCAGTTCAAGACCCTCCCGAGCTATACTGAGAGGAAGATGCTCATTCGGTGCATGCTGCGAGCACCCCGGATAGGAATGCGGCACCCATATCGTCGGAAGCTGCAGAATGTCGGAGAAGACGTCGTTCGGCAGAGAGCCACCAAGATTCGGAAGGATCGCCGGTTTCTTGCCCGTGGTGCGAGAAATCGAGTCCACAGCCCAACGGACCCAGGGATGCTCTGGGTCGAGCCGTGTTGCATAAAAAACTTCATTGCTTGTTTGCGCGATCTGTACGCTCTGGAAGCCATTGCGGTCGAGATGCCGGCGAAGGGCAGGAAGTACGTCCTCAACATCGACCCCGACGACGAAACGCAATTGGCAGCGTGCCCAGGCTCGTGGAGGAATAGCGCCAACAGGTGTCTTCGGATTGCCAGCCTCGAAGGCCAGCACCGCAAATGAACTCCATGCAAACAGCTTTTCTGCCGCCGTCAGTCCAGGCTCGCCCCAAGCCGGATCGATCTTCGGTTCATCGGCGCTGGTGTCCATCTCGCAGTCCGCGAGTACACGCCGCACACTGTCTGGAATACCGTTCGGAAGCCACTCTGGAATGTGAATCTGGCCTGTCGGCCCCGTGATGCTTGCCAGTGCGTGCGCGAGTTGAATAGCCGGATCGGAAAGCAGGCCACCCCAATTTCCGGAATGGTGCCCGCCCTTACGCGCATCGATCCAGACATCGAAGCTGATAGCGCCCCGAGAGCCGAGGAAAACAGTTGGCCGCCCAGCCGACAACCGAGGTCCATCCGACGCAATAAAAACGTCGGCTTGGAACAATTCCTTATGAGCAGTGGCAAGTTCACGCAGGCCGGGCGACAGCTTCTCCTCACCCATTTCAATGAGAAATTTAGCGTTAAAGCCAAGCTTGCCACGAGCCTCCAACACAGCCCGCAATGCACCGATGTTGATCGAATGTTGGCCTTTGTTGTCAGCGACCCCGCGTCCGTACCATCTACCGTGACGCTCGATCAGTTGCCAAGGCGACAGTCCTTCCTCCCAGTCGTCATCCAGCCCGCGGATTACGTCACCGTGGCCGTAGCCTAGTACCGTGGTCTGTTTTGGGTCCTCGATGCGCTCGGCAAAAAGGAAAGGCCAATCGCGCTCGAACAATATGCGGCAGGTAAAGCCAAGCGCCACAAGGGTCGGCTTGATCTCCGTCTCGATATAATCGACGAGCGCTGGCGCGCGGTCAGGGTTCTGGCTCTCGGTCGGCATGCGTACTCGACGTGCCAAATCCTCCCGAAAAGCGCCGGAATCAAAATAAGTCTGTGCACTCGCTACGGCTGCTTCGCGGGTCATGCTTCAACATAACACCCCAGTCAAATATTCGAGATAACGAACGTAGCCTTCGAATATTAGCCTGCACATAATGAAAAGCCCTCGCGACGGGTTGGGGTACGAGGGCTTTTCGGTGTGGGCTTCCAACAAAGAAGTATGGTTAGAATGACAGCAATTCAAACAGTCGCAATTAAAAAAGACATGTAGTCAGGTTTTTTGGTAGCCCCAAGGACCCTGTGGCTCATGCCGTCATCAAGCCGAAGATCATCGATAGAACCTTTTGCTGAGCGCCGCCACAGGCGAAGCACTGACCGGCACGCGTATCTTTTGGGGCCAAGGTCGCGCTTGCCCCGTAGGCTTGTGAACTGGCGACCGACACAAATTGCGGCTACTTCGGAATTTGAGCGCAGCGGACAGACGGTCTCCAAATGGCAGCACCTTGTCGCCATCATAGGGAAACTGCCGACCCGAAAGTTGGGGCATCTGCTTGCGCTCGTCAATTTTTCTGCGCCCGGATATAGTCCCGCGCCCATACGGCGCATCGCCGGGCATCACGTCTGCCCAGATCTCGGGATAGCGTCCAACGACGACGATCTCAAAAAAATCCTTTGCGCAGGCT
>NZ_JBBNAN010000146.1:0-3821 GCF_037994405.1 Phyllobacterium sp. | reverse complement strand
TGCGGGACTGGCTTACGGGCTGTTGTACGAACCCGATTTCGCCGCCGCCCTCGAAGTCGCTGTTATCTGCGGCTCCCTTGCAGTCACCGGATATGGCGGCCGCAACTTGCCGTTTCATTCCGATCTTAGCCGATACCGACGGCGGAACGTCGCCGTCTAGTCTACTTCCATCAAACAAGAAGAGCAGGGAACGACCATGAAACACAGATTGAAGTTATTCGCAGGTCTCGCAGTTCTGGCAATGGCGGCAGCATTGCCCGCCAAGGCCGAAACAATATCGATGTTTTGCTCGGCGACCGACTACGAGCTGTGCGAGGAAGGTGCGCAGCAGTGGGCCAAATCGTCCGGCAATGAGGTCAAAATCAACCGCACGCCTCAGAACCTTGATGATGCCATCCCGATCTATCAGCAGCTATTCGCTTCAAATTCTTCGGACGTCGATCTGCTCTATGTCGATGTCATCTGGCTCGGCATGATGAAGGACCATTTCCAGGACCTTACGGCTTTGGTTCCGGATGGCGAGGTGAGGGCCCATTTTGCGTCGGCAACCGATGCGGCTCGGATCGACGGTAAACTCGTTGCCATGCCATTCTACATCGATACAGGTTTGATGTTTTACCGCAAGGATCTTTTGGAAAAGTACGGCAAGCAGCCGCCGAAGACCTGGGAGGACCTCACGACGACTGCCAAGGAGATCCAGGATGACGAGCGCAAGGCCGGCAACGCAGACATGTGGGGCTATTCGTGGCAGGGACGCAGCTATGAGGGACTCACCTGCGATGCTCTGGAATGGATTGCTTCAGGCGGTGGCGGAACAATTCTTTCTGATCAGGGTGAAGTAACGATCAACAACCCTCAAGCGGCTGAGGCCTTAACGCGAGCTCGGGGATGGATCGACACGATCTCGCCCAAGGGTGTACTAAATTATGACGAGGAAAGCTCACGCGCATTGTTCGAGAGCGGCAATGCCGTATTTCACCGAAACTGGCCATACGTCTGGGGTACGTCCCAAGCGCCGGACGGCAAGCTGCTAGGTAAGGTTGGCGTGTCTGCGCTTCCGGTCGGAGCCCAGGGGCAGAAATCAAGTGGCAGTCTCGGAACAGCCTATCTTGCCGTTTCGAAATATTCGAACAAGAAGGAAAAAGCGGCGGAACTTCTGCGCTACATGGTTGGACTTGAGGACCAGAAGATGCGAGCGATCAAGGGTGGTTACAACCCAACAGTTGAAGCACTCTACAGCGATGCCGATGTCCTCGCAAAGATTCCTTTCCTGCCCATGGCCAAGACTGCATTTGAAGAATCCGTCGCTCGTCCGTCAGCCACGACTGGAAAGAACTACAACCGCATATCCCGTACATTCTACCGTGCCGTCCATGACGTCATATCGGGCAAGGGAGACGTTAACGAGGAACTTGCCCAGCTTGAAAAGCGACTAAAGCGCGACGTGAAGGCAACAGACTGACGTCCTGGGCACCTGCGGATATCTGCGTCCGGAGGTGTCCATTCTGTTCCGCGGACAATCGCGCGCAGGAAACGACTAGGGCAAAGGCAAATTCAAGGGTAGTGGAATGGCATCCGTCACATTGAAAGACGTCAGCAAGAGCTTCGGCGCGTACGACGTGCTCCGCTCAATCGACCTGACGGTTCAGGATGGCGAGTTCGTCGTCTTCGTAGGTCCCTCAGGCTGCGGAAAATCAACATTGCTACGTGTCATTGCCGGCCTTGTACCTGTTTCAAATGGAAAGGTCTTCATTGGGGGAGAAGAGGTCACGGACGTTCCAGCGTCAAAACGCGGGGTCGCGTTTGTCTTTCAATCGTATGCTCTGTATCCGCATATGAACGTGGCGCGAAACATCAGCTTTGCCCTGGAAACGGCCCGCATGGCGAAGGATGAGATTCGCCGACGTTTGACCAAGGTGGCCGACCTGTTGAAGATCAGCCACTTGCTTGAGCGAAGGCCAAAGCAGCTGTCCGGCGGACAACGGCAACGGGTGGCTATCGGGCGTGCCCTCGTGAGCCAGCCGCAATTGTTCCTGTTCGACGAGCCGCTGTCCAACCTCGATGCGGATTTGCGCATGGAAATGCGGTTCGAAATCGCAAAGCTCCACAGCGAAATCAGTACGACGATGATCTATGTTACTCATGACCAGACCGAGGCCATGACGCTCGCCGACAGGATCGTCATCCTCAATCATGGCCGCATTGAGCAGATCGGAACCCCTCGCGAGCTATATGACAGACCTGCCAACCGCTTCGTTGCCGGCTTCCTTGGCAGTCCGAGAATGAATTTTGCGCCCGTGCAAGCTAATGCTTCGTCTTTATTACTGCGCGGGCCGGCGGGATTTGCGTTCCCAGGTAAATTTGTCGGCGCCGCACCCGCATCGCTGGGCTTAAGACCTGAAGCTTTGAAGATTGTCAGCGCCCAAATGCCTCAAACGATCCTGGGCACATTTGAGAGGGCCGAAGATCTCGGGTACGAACAAATTGCCTATGTTCGCCTGGCCGACGATCTGGTGTGGACGGTGCGGTCCCCGCAATCACTTCCAAACCATACTTCAGGCGATCCGGTAGGCCTGGCGTGGCATCCAAATGACCTCTACCTCTTCGATGAGGCAGGAGTACGGATTGACGCCCAGCCGGCATCTGGACCCGTCGCAGTTGTGCAGAATTGAGGGGCCGCGCTCGCGATGCAAAATCGGGAAAAAAGGATCGCTTGGCTTTTCCTCCTGCCTTTGCTGGTTGCGCTGACCGGCGTGGCCTTGTGGCCCCTTGCGCGCAATATCTATTTTTCCTTCACTAATGCCTATCTCGACAACCCCACCGATTACAGCTTCGTCGGCCTGGAAAATTTCGCCACCGTTATCGAGGACCGCGTCTTCTGGGGCGCTGTGAAGAATACGATGATCTTCACTACTGTATCTGTTGCCTTTGAGACGCTGCTGGGGCTTGCAGTTGCTTTGTTGCTGCATCGCGCATTTGCCGGGCGCGGGCTCGTCCGGGCGGCCATTCTCGTGCCCTGGGCAATGCCAATGGTCGTGTCTGCCAAGATCTGGGAATGGATGCTCAACGATCAGTTCGGACTGATCAACAAGGCTCTCATTTGGCTCGGATTTCTCGACAAGGGCATTGCCTGGACAGCCGATCCATCCCTCATCCTTGGCACGGTCATCTTTATCGATGTATGGGTTACGACGCCGTTTATGGTCCTCCTCATCCTGGCCGGGCTCCAGCTTATTCCGGAGGAAATCTATGAGGCGGCTGAAGTGTCAGGGATACCAGCCTGGAAGCGCTTTTGGTCGATTACGCTGCCGCTCGCTGCTCCTGCGATCGGGGTGGCCATTTTGTTTCGCACCCTCGACGCATTGCGGATGTTCGATTTGAGCTATGTCATTGCAGCTAACAACGAGAATGCCATGACGATGTCGATCTATGCCCGGGATCAACTCATCGGATTTCAAGACCTCGGCGTTGGATCCGCCGCCTCGACCTGGGTTTTCCTCATCGTAGGACTGATCGCGATCCTGATCGTCAGCATCTTGCGGCTCGACC
Source organism: Phyllobacterium sp. (assembly GCF_037994405.1). Classification (GTDB taxonomy): domain Bacteria; phylum Pseudomonadota; class Alphaproteobacteria; order Rhizobiales; family Rhizobiaceae; genus Phyllobacterium. The sequence continues at coordinate 272 of NZ_JBBNAN010000146.1, read as the reverse complement.
GCAGCGCAGCGTAGGAGCGTCTATATGACGGCCAAACCAAAACGCTATTCGAACCAGGCATATCGCAGGTTAAGAGCCGCGAAACGCATCGGCCTTTATGTCGGTGTGGCCGCTGTACTCGCCTACATGCTCTTTCCCTATTATTGGGCGATCATCTCTTCAACCAAGACCCGCGAAAGTCTCTACGCTTTCACTCTGGTCCCCTCGCTCGATTACAGCAACTACGTCAGCCTGTTCAACAACACCATTTTTATGGGCGCGATCATCAATTC
>NZ_JBBNAN010000145.1:0-19346 GCF_037994405.1 Phyllobacterium sp. | reverse complement strand
GTGGTCTCGTTCTTCCTGCTCAGCGGCCAATACACTTCAGACTGGGGTGAGATCATGGCCGCAGCGCTGATCATCGTGCTGCCGGTAGTCATCCTGTTCGTCGCGTTGCAGCGGCGTTTCATCGAGGACATCGCCGGCGGCTCGGTCATGGGCCGAAGTTTTCCTACATGCGCATAGAATAGGAGTTAGCAATGCAGGTTCCCAATGATTATCTCGAACGCGTCTATGCCGGTGTGCTCGGCAAGCTGATCGGCGTCTATCTCGGCCGGCCGTTCGAAGGCTGGTCCTATCGGCGCATCATGGATGAACTCGGCCCGATCGAATACTACGTGCACGAGCAGCTGAACCAGCCGTTGGTCGTCACCGACGACGACGTCGCCGGCACCTTCACCTTCATCCGTGCGCTCGAGGACTACGGCATCAAACCCGACCTCAGCGCCGAGGAGATCGGCAAGGCGTGGCTCAACTACATCGTTGAGCAGCGCTCGATCCTGTGGTGGGGCGGCAACGGCAATTCCACCGAGCACACCGCCTGGCTGAATTTGAAGCGCGGCATTGCCGCTCCGGCTTCTGGCTCGATCGAGACCAATGGGCGGACCCTCGCCGAGCAGATTGGTGCGCAGATCTTCATCGACGGCTGGGCGATGGTAGCGCCGCGCCAGCCCGAGCTCGCTGCGCGTCTTGCCGGGCAGGCCGGTAAGGTCAGCCACGACGGCGAGGCCGTGCACGCGGCGATGTTGTGGGCTGCCATGGAGGCTGAGGCCTTCGGCTCGTCCGACATCGACCACTTGCTCGACACCGGGCTCGAACAGATCCCGGGAAACAGCCTCATCGCCAGTCTGATCGCCGACATCCGCGGATGGCACAAAGCGCATCCTGACTGGCGCGACACTCGCAAGCGTATCGAGGAGAAGTATGGCTACGACAGATATCCGGGCAATTGCCACGTCGCTCCCAACCACGCTCTCATGGTGATGTCGGTGCTCTACGCGCCGCACGACTTCCAGCGGGCGCAGATGATCGTCAACACGTCGGGCTGGGACACCGACTGCAATGCCGGCAATGTCGGATGCCTGCTCGGCATCATGAATGGGCTCGCCGGGCTCGACGAAGGCCCGGACTGGCGCGGCCCGATCGCCGATCGGCTGCTGATCTCGTCGGCCGACGGCGGCAACTCAATCAACGACGCTGTGCGCACCGCCTACTTCCTCACCAATATCGGTCTTCGGCTTGCGGGCTCGCGCAGGCTCGATGCGCCGAAGGACGGCGCGCAGTTCCACTTCTCGCTGCCCGGCAGCAGCCAGGGTTTTCGCCCGCAGAACGGCATCGGACAGGGCGAGGCCGTCAGCGTAGGCAACGTCGAGTTCGAGGGGAGTCGCGCGCTGGCGATTGCTTTCGAGGGGCTGGGGCCGGGCCACGTCGCGGCGGTGACCAGTCCGACATTTTCGCCGCGTGAGGTGCTTGACATGCGCACCTACGATCTGATGGCGACGCCGCTTGTCTATCCGGGCCAGACGGTGAGGGCGCGCGTCGTTGCACCCGCCGGGAACCGCTGCCCGATAGAGGTCGGGCTGCGTCTGCGAGTCTACGCCGACGGCGACTTGCTTCGCGACGTCGACGGCACCGCGATCACGCTGAGGCCCGGCTCCGAGGCGGTGCTCGCATGGCGCCTGCCGGAGTTCGGCGGCCAGCCCATCGCCGAGGTCGGCGTGGCGCTCGCCGGCACCGAAGATGGCGCCGGCGGCGCGCTGATGGTCGACTGGCTGCGATGGGACGGCGCGCCGTCGCTGACGTTGCGGCGGCCCGCGGGCGATTGCGATTTCTGGCGAATGGCCTGGGTCAACGGGGTCAGCACCTTTTCGAAGCGCTTCCCGCCGAGCTTCCGCATCTCGCAGGACCGCGGCGAAGGCCTGATCTCGCATGGTACGCGCCAATGGACGGACTACGAGGTGAAGTCCGATATCGTCGTCCATCTTGGCAATCACGGCGGCATCGCACTTCGCGTTCAGGGCCAGCGCCGCTACTACGGGGTGAGGGCGACGCGCGGTGGCATGCTGCAGATCGTGCGCGTCCGCGACGACGAGACGAAGGTACTCGCCGAGACGGGCTTGAAACTGGAGTTCGAGAAGAGGCTGTCCTTTTCGGCTCGCGCGCAAGGCAACGCCATCTCCGCCACAGTCGACGGCGTCTCGCTCAGCGCTGAGGACGATGATGCGGAGGCGTTGACCAATGGCGGCATCGGCCTGATCATTCACGAGGGTGCGCTGTCGACGGACGCGGTGACCGTGTCGGTATGAACTTGGTCGACACGCTGACGGGGGTGGACCGAATCGCGTCGCAAGGAATTCGCGCGGATGACGACAAGGGGCGGCACACAAGGACCCGGCCGCACCCGGCATCGGCTGGCAGCTCACCGACACGAAGCGGGGGCTGGGCGACGTGTTCGCCGACATAGTTGCGCTGGCAGAAGACTGCTGCCTCCCTCTGACTTGAAACGGATGGTTTGCTGATACCCATTCGATCGGTAAGGTGGCGCTCGCTCTTTTTAGATATTGACGGCCGCTTTTCAGGCCACAGATGGGTTCAGAGCTTCAGCGATCTGATCCAGAGCAGCTTTTTCCGCATCGCTCACCGCTACACCGCCGAATCCAAGGAACCCGCCCTCATTCGCAGCATTCGCCGTGCGCTCGCCGATCGCCTGAAGCCATGATTTGAACGCTGGAGCCTCGCCGGATGCCTTGGTGTCCAGCAAGATGGCTACCTTCTTCAAGCCATCTACAGCCTTGGCCTGCGCATCAGTTGACGACGTGGCGCCCGCAAGCACGCTTTTGATCTCTTCACGCGCCGCGGTCCGGCCCTCCGATGTCTGAAAGTCGGCTACGACAGCTTGAACAAGATCATTCGTATCCGGTTCATTGCGCGTATCCAGCATGGCGCCGGTACTTGCCATGCTTTCTTTCAGCATGCCCCATAACCCGCTCTGGTCGGCCATGGTCACGGCCATTCCGGCGAGCATGACGCCTCCGAGAATGTGTTTCCATTCGTCGGGTGTGAAAGTCGATTTGTCGGCCATACTTTGTCTCCCATTGCCATGGTTGAGTGAGCCCCATAGCCAGTGGGGCTCAGTTCTCCACTTTGCGCATGAACGAACTGAGCCTCGATCGAGATGCTTTGTGGATTCGCCCACGTATCTCGACATCTACGAAACTCATTTGAGTAAAAATTGTTCCCAGGTGAGGCTTGGTCTCCCTGTGTTAGGGACTAATACCTTCGTCCAAGCCACTGCTGGCCGGGTGAACAACTCCAGTATAGTATAGGGCACCAAGACTACTTGGCGAAATGACTATCGGCTGCCGGGACAAGCCGGATTTCAGACTAGCCGCTCTGCCACCTGCTCGGCGGCCCGTATCCCACTCTCCCAGGCTCCATGCGCGGTGGAAAAGTCCGAATTGTGCGTCGCCTCTCCCGCGAAGAACAGCCGATCGCGAATCGGCCGTGCTACAATCTTGCGGGCGCCCGCGTGTCCCGGCAGCGCATGGCTATACGAGCCGCGTATCCAGTCGGTGCGACACCAGGAAGAGGCCGCTAGCGGCCGCAGATGGCGGCGGATATTACCGCCCAACAGGGCCGCCAACTCATCCATGGCAAAGGCGAACGCATCCAGCAATCCGGCGCGCTCAATCAAGACGGCGCCGGTCCCGCCGAAGAATCCCTCAAGTACCGGTCGGCCGAGCGGCCGAATATAATAGCTGCCGGTATCGCTATTATGGGGATTGCCGAGGAGGTGCGTTTCGGACTCCAGCCCGTGGTTGCCAAGCAGTTCGAAGAATAGCTTGTCAGCGAGGCCAAGCGGCAACTGGCTCGCTGCATGGAGGTGGTCGTCGGCATCCGCGTCGAACGCAATCGCGCCGCCAGCAAGCACATTTGTCGATGCTGTGATTACTGCCGTGCGGGCGGCGATCGGGCCGCGGTCCGTGTCCAACCGGACGCCGCGATTGGTCAGCGCGATGCGGCGCACAGGACAAGACAGCCTCAGCGTCACATCCGGCACGCTCGCCGCGATCAGATTGCCATAGCCTTCGCACACCCGCCAGTTGGCGTCGCTCGCCGCATCGTCGTAAGCAAGGAAATCGGTGATCGACAGCCGATCAAGTGGGGCGCCGTTCATGTATCCGCTCAGCGACTGGCAATAGGCGTTCCATTCGCCGTTCGGCGGCAATGCGTCGGCTGCCCGGTCACTCGCAGGGGGATTGTTTCGCATCCGACTTTCAAGCGCATTCCACGCCGCCGTTGCTGCCGTCTGATCTTCGGATGCGAAGCCGAGATCATGCCATTGCTTTTGCCATGCCGTCGGTCCGCGCGCGATCGTAAACCCACTCGCGCGGCCCACGGCTATGAGGGGATTGCGCTGTGCCGAATGCAGCCAGCCACAACCCATATCCAGCGGGATTCCGCCCAGTTCGATGGTCCAAGCGCGGCCGCCTACGCGGTCGCTGGCTTCAAGCACAATCACCGACCGGCCGGCGGCAGCCAGTGCGCGTGCCGCAGCAATTCCAGCAGCCCCTGCGCCGACAATCGCAACCTCGTAATTCATCGTCGCCCCTGCGCCGTGAGGCGCTTCATCGCCTGTCGCGGGATAATTTTTATAGGGGATTCGCTACCGCTTCAACGCGCGCGATAGGCTGCTACTATGTGATGATGACTTTCTTCGAAACACTGGTTGCGTTGCTTGCGGTCGCCATCTTGCTATTGCGGGTGACGCGACGCATGCACCTGCGTTACGACGGCATCCTTGCCGCCGCAGGCGTGGCCGTGGCGATGCTTCCCGGCGCACCCAACATCCCGATCGATTCGCCGACCGCACTAGCATTTTTCATCGCGCCCGTCCTGGTCGACTCGGCCTACGATTTCCCGTTAGGCGACGCGCGACGCATGCAGCTGCCGCTGTTCTTTTACGCCGTGATGGCTGTGGTCACCACCGGTGTGGTCGTCTCGATCAGCGCGCTGACCGTCGGGCTACCGATCGCGGCGGCGATCACGTTGGGCGCAATCGTTGCGCCGCCCGATGCCGCCGCGGCCACTGCGGTCCTGTCCAATTTGCCGGTCGCCCGTCGTGTGGATGCACTGCTCAAGGGTGAAAGCCTGTTCAACGATGCGACCGCGCTGCTGCTGTTCAGTGCCGCGCTGACCGTTCAGGCGGGGGGCGGGTTCGATACAGGGACGGTGCTGCAACTGGCGTCCGCGGCACCCGGAGGGATTCTGTTCGGTATCGCCTTCGGATTTCTGGATCGCGGTCGCATCTGTAGGATGCTTTCGAACTGAAAGAGAGGACTGATATGATGTTGCGTCGCGATTTCCTCATGATGACTGCGACAACTGGCGCGCTGGTTGCAGTTGGCATTCCGGCTTTCGCGCAGAACGGTGCCGGACTTGCGAAGGCTGCGACGGCGATCACGAATGTCTTCGGAGATGGCATCCGGTTGACGGGCGTGGCCGTGGAATATAACGGGCCATTGAAGGGCTCGGACCTCTCTCCCGCCAGCTTCACTGTCGAGGGTCGGACCGTCACAGGCGTCTTCACAAGCACCATCGTCAATCCGGCCGGCCGGGCAGACCTCGGGCGGTTTGTCATCATCGTCCTTTCGCCGGAGGACGTGAATGCTACTCTCGCCGAGAAACTGCAGCCGCAAGGCGATGGAAACGCGCCGCCCAAAGGCCCAGGTGGGCCGGGAAAGGCCGGCGACATTCCGACGTACGATACGGTCTACCGGCCGGCTGTGACCATGATCGTGCAATCCGGGCCTGTTCCGGCGGCGCATGGCGATGTCATTCCAGCGAGTGCCGCTGGCGACGATGGGTGTAGAGAACCTGATTGTCGATGATTTTCGACAACTGGAATTCAACGATCCAAGCACCGGCGCGGTGCTGCGCTATAACCTGTTCGTCCCGAAGAACTATCACGCGAGCAAATCCTATCCGCTCGTGCTGTTTATGCATGATGCCGGTGCCACAAGCGACGTGACGCGGACCACCCTATTCCAGGGGCTGGGCGCGGTCGCCTGGGCGAGCCCGCAGGATCAGGAGGAACGCCCTTGCTTCGTGCTGGCCCCGCAATATGCCGAAATCATCGCCGATGACGATTCCAAAACCTCGAGCATGCTGGACACCACAATCGACCTAGTGAAAGCGCTGGCGGATGAATACAGCATCGACAAGAACCGGCTTTATGCGACCGGCCAGTCGGGCGGCTGCATGATGTCGATCGCAATGAACATCAAGTATCCAGACTTTTTCGCAGCCTCATTCCTTGTCGCTGGCCAGTGGGACCCTGCGCTGGTGAAGCCGCTCGCGAAGAAAAGGCTCTGGATTTTGGTCTCGCAGGATGACGACAAAGCCTATCCGGGGCAGAACGCGATCACCAAGGTGCTTGAAAAACAGGGCGCAAAAGTTGCCCGCGGGACGGAACCTGGACAACAGACGAATTCCGCGGCGCGTTCGACAAGATCGACACAGAGGGCGCTTTCATCAACTACGTCGCCTTCCGTCAGGGCACCGTCATTCCCAAAGGTCAGTCGGCGGCCGGCGCCAGCGGTCATAGGAACACCTGGCGCATAGCCTATACGATTGAGCCCATTCGCGAATGGATTTTCCGCCAATATGGGTGAAACGATCCCGCCGATCGCTAGTCATGCCGTCAGATATTGGCGGCCATGTAAATCTCGAACGGCAAAATGTGCTGGGACAGCTGTGATGTTCTATGGGTATCCAGCGCCTCCGCCATCGCGCGAACCAAGGTGTCCGCCAGCAGTCGTGGTGGGTGTGACAGGACGACTTTGATCAATCCCTCAGCCAAGCCGGCACGAGTTTCGTTCGGGAGTTCGTGAGCGACGACCATGAGGCACTTGGCGGCCGGTCGACCGTCCTCCCGAAGTGCTCTCATCACCCCCGGTGATGCCGCCACCAGAATGCGGTCAGGCGTCGACCAAGAAATATCTCAAACAGCGCTATTTTCCCGCGTCGCTTTTGATTTTTCCGATTTCGTCCGCGCTCATTTCACCAACGGTCGTAACCTCTCCACCCTTGATTCTCCAGAGCCGGAACGGTCCAGTGATGTCACCATACTGGTCAAAGCTGACGGGGCCTATCACACCTTGATACTTAATCGGCTTTCCGTCCTTGATCAGTTTCAGGGCCTTTTCAAACTGTTCCTTGCCTGCCGAAATTGGCTCACCGCCATCGGCTACGATCTTCGGAATGGCCGCCTTGATTGCCGCTGCATCCGGTTTGCCAGCCGCGGCTATCGCGAGAGCCACGATCGCGCCGGCATCATAGGAGCGGTCGGCAGCGGGTGCACTTGGCGCAATGCCGCCCGAGAAGGTCTCGAAATTCGCGTTGAAATATTCAGTCGAAGCTGTCGGGTTGGTGCCGGAGGAGGTGCCGTAGGCGTTTTGCAGATATTGCGCGCCAACGCTCTCGATGAAATCCTTGGAGTTCATGCCATCATTCAACAGGAAAGTCTGCTTGCCGCCGCCGGATATCCAGGCACGGGCAATGGTGGCCCCGTCAACCGGGTAACTGACCAGATAGAGCGCATCCGGTTCTCCGGCCATGGCGGCGCTGGCTTCAGACGAATAGCTCGCCTGCTTCTCATTGTACGGAGTCGTTGAGGTAATCGTTCCTCCGAGCGCCTTGTAGGCAGCGGAGAATTCGCGAACCATGTTGACGCCAAAATCATTGTTGACGTGAATGATCGCCATCTTCTTCAGGCCCTGATCCAATGCGTATTTGGCAGCCGCCGTTCCCTGGAGGGCATCGGATGTGATCGTGCGGAAGAACACGCCATTTGTCTTGCCCTGCTTGCCGAGCTCCGTCAGCGTCGGCGACGAGGAGGCAGGCGAGACTTGAACGATACCGGCAGGCGCGGTGACCGATGTCAGGATCGGGATCGAAACGGAGGAGATAATGCCACCGATGATCACCTGCACTTTCTTGATATTGACCAGTTGTGTCGCCTGATCGACGGCCACGGTTCCCTGGCTCTGGCTGTCGCGCGTGTCGGCAATGATCTTGCATCCGTTTGCGCCGCCGGCGTCATTGAAATCCTTGAAGGCCATCTCGACGGCCTTCGCTCCGGCTTGGCCATATTCGCCCGCAGGTCCCGTAAGTTCCATGACCAGACCAACCGTAATGTCACAGTCGGCTGCATAGGAAGGCGCAGCCGATATGGTAATGCCGGCCAGCAATGTTGTCAGAAGCAGCGTTTTCCGCATTTTTATTCCCCTTTGTTGAGATTGTATTTCATGATCATTCCATGGCGGCCTTCGCGATCACGCTCCAACGTGTACACATCGCCGTCAATATCATGCGCCTGCGCAAGAACCGCGTCGATGTCGGCTTGATCTTGCTCTGTCAGTTTCAGATCCGAAATGGCCAGGTTGGCTTTCAGATGGTCCCGGTTGCGCGCTCCGACGATGACTGCTGCCACGCCGGGTTTTGTCAGCATGGCCGCGCTGGCGACCGTTGCGATGTCCGTCTGGTGACGATCTGCGACTTTGCGCAAGGTGGCGAGCAGGTGCTGGAACAAGTCCCAGCCACCGAAATCATCGATGATCAACTTATACTTGGTTAGCGAGCGGTTTTCGAGCGGGTGGCCCGGTTCGGGCTCGCCGAGCCAACGATCGCCGAGAAAACCTCCCGCAACAGTGCCGTAGCAGAGAAACGAGAAACCGTGATCGGCTGCAAGGGTGACCATCTGCTTTTCCGGTCGCCGATCGAGCAGTGAATATTGCAGCTGTATCGACGTAAGGTGCACGCCGGACTGGATGATGGCCGAAACGTGGTCCGTATCGAAATTGGTGCCGCCGACACGTGAAATCTTGCCCGCGTTTTGCAGTTCCAGCAGCCATTGAGCTGTTTCGAGCCATTTTGGTGCGGCATAGTCCCACCAATGAAACTGCACAAGGTCGAGACAATCGAGCTTCAGCCGCTTCAGCGATATGTCGATCGCGCCTTCGACATATGCCTTGTTGATACGCGGCAGCACCTCCAGATCTGGGACGAATTTCGTATGGATGCGGATCCGGTCCAGCGCATCCTGTCCGTGAAGATCGCAATAACGCAAACGGAACCGGCCGATAAGCTCCTCGACGCCAGTATAGATATCGGCGCAGTCGAAGGTGGTGATACCCGCATCCGCAAAGGCAACCATGTCGGCGACTGCCTCATCCGCACTGATCGCGCCGTGGCCCCCGGCTAGTTGCCAGCCGCCGCGGATCACCCGCGATATTTCGTAGTTTTCGGCAAGTTCTATGCGCTGCATGGATATTGCCTACTCGTTTTCTAAGGGAACAGCTGTTGTTTCAGCGTGGCTGAATCGGCGCAGGCCGAGCCGGGTGATCCGGAGCCTGCTGGAACAGTTGGGATCCGGGCAGGCTATCTCAGCATCAGTTGTCATCCAGTCATTGCGGTGGGTCCGCCGCTGTTTAGCGGCGAGCAGCGGCAGGACAGATGAAAGCGAATAAATGGAAAAGCCCTGACCGGGCGGAAGGTGAAGCATCTCACCGCGCAACTCGAAATGGTCCCCGGGCTTTGCCCCGCAATAAATGGCACCGCCATCCGGTACAACCACTTCCACTTTAAGATCGTAAAGCTCGAACACATCGTCGAGGGATTTTTTGTTAGCCATATCGGGCATCCTCTCCTGTCTGCGCCACGTTGGCATCGAGTGTGCCGCGAATAAGGTCAAATGAGCGACTGATATCGTTGGAAAGTGCCAGGACAGCAGCCTCTTGCTCTCTTCGTTCCAGCGCGTCGATCAGAGCCCAATGATGGTTGGTAGCCGCATGCCCGCCCCGCTTGTCGTGAATGTGGGCGGCCGTGCGGATATAGGGCCCCGATTGCAACCAGAGGCTTTCGACGATGGGAATGAGAACCTGCGAGCGAGCAGCGTGATAGATGTGAAAATGAAACTGCTGATTGAGCTCGGACGTTTGATAGCCGACATCGGGACCGTGGTCTTCGAACGCCCTGTCGCAGTCACTGTTGATCTGACGAAGGATACGAAAATCCTTCGCCGTCAGGTGAGGCATGGCCAGGGCTACCATCTGGCCCTCGATCATTGTTCTGGCATGTGCCAGGTCGTCAAGACGTTCCCGCGTGATCAAGGGAACGCGGACCGTGCGGTTTGGCAGCGCCTCAAGAGCCTGTTCCGAGATGAGACGGCGCAATGCCTCCCGAACCGGCATCGTGCTTGTCTGGAGCTTTTCTGCAAGGTCGACAATTCGGAGGAAATCACCGGCGTCAAACATGCCGTTTATCAGAGATCGGCGCAATTGGGCGTAAACCCGATCGTGGAGTGTTTCACGTCGGACAGGGGACAACCCTTCATCCAAGTTCACGCGGCGATCCACTTCAGTGCCCTCTTGCGATCACGGTAGGCAAACATTTCACTCGCTTTCGTTTCGTCGAGGCAAACTCTGCCCGTGCACAATTTCTACTTGCTTTTTCGCGCCACGTAAAGTTTGATCAAACATCACGTATCAAATATTTGTTCAAGAAGATTTTCATGCAGAGTTTCGCCGATGAAAAACATGAAACGGCTTCGATAGACGGCAAGCCCGTCATTGACGCGCGCCGACTGGTCAAGCGCTTTGGTGGAATGACGGCGGTGGCAGGTATCTCGCTTGTGCTGCAGCAGGGTGAAATGATCGGCTTGATCGGCCCAAATGGCGCTGGAAAGACCACACTTTTCAATCTGATTGCGGGAAGCCTTAGACCGTCATCAGGGGAGATATGGATATCCGGTCGGGAGGTTTCGCAAGACCGACCAGAGTTGAGGATTGCTCGAGGCGTGGGACGTACATTCCAGATTCCCCGACCATTCGCCGAAATGACGGTGCTTGAAAATGTTTTGACTGGTGCTCAAGAACAGGATGGCGAGCGCCTTTTCGCGAATTTTTTCAATCCTGGGCGTATTGCGCGGCAGGAAAGGGCGGCGATCGACAAGGCACGGTCACTACTTTCCTTTGTTACGCTGTCGGGACTTGAGAACGAGCCTGCGCGGGTACTTTCAGGCGGGCAGCGGAAACTTCTGGAACTTGCCCGGATTCTGATGGCTGACCCGACGGCGATCCTGCTGGATGAACCCGCCGCGGGCGTAAACCCTGCACTTCTGGAAACGATCATGGAGCGTGTGCTGGAACTCAACGCGCAAGGGAAATCGATTCTGCTGATCGAGCATAACATGGATATGGTATCCCGGCTCTGCAGCCGGGTTATGGCAATGGCCTCAGGCAGGCATCTTGCCGAGGGAACGCCTGACGAGGTCGCGGCCAATCCTGCGGTGATCGAAGCTTACCTCGGAGGTGCTGCATGACTTTGGCGGGAGGCACGAACCTCGTCCCGGCGCTACAAACGCGATCCCTCATTGCCGGATATGAGCCAGACATGCCGATCGTCCGCGGTGTCGACCTGTCGGTTTTGAAGGGCGAACTTGTCGTCTTGCTGGGCCCGAACGGGGCCGGGAAGTCCACTTTCGTTAAGGCAATCGCGGGTCTCGTTCCGATCCACTCCGGGACCGTGCATCTGGATGGCCAGGACATCACTGCCGTACCAGCTCATGGCAAGATCGGGCGCGGTCTCGCCTTCGTTCCCCAGACCGAAAATATCTTTGCGACGATGTCAATACATGAGAATCTTCTTCTGGCTGCAGCGATGGCACCGAAGAGCGAGCGTGAACGACGTATCGCAACGTTGTTTGAGCGGTTTCCCGATCTGGCAACTCGGCCATCCCGTCTCGCCGGGCAGCTTTCAGGTGGCCAGCGGCAAATGCTCGCGGTGGCACGGGCGCTGATTGTGCATCCGTCTATCCTTATCTTGGATGAACCATCTGCAGGCCTGTCGCCGAAGATCGTCGCAGAAGTCTTCAGCATGCTTCAAGACATCAACAAGAGTGGCGTAACGATCATCCTCGTCGAGCAAAACGTCCGCGCGGCGCTCGCTATTGCGGACCGCGCGATCATCCTCGTCGAGGGCAAGCTCCGGCATGAAGGGTCCGCCGCGACACTCGCTGACGATCCGATCGTGGCAAAACTCTATCTTGGAGCGTCCGCGACCAGAAAGGCAGGTGTATCGTGACCTTCCAGTTCCTGGTTGATGGACTCATCGCCGGATCGATGATTGGCCTTGGAGCAATCGGCATCACGCTGACCTATTCCATTTTGCGCTTTGCCAATTTTGCCCATGGCGAGTTCCTGTCCTGGGGGGCGTACATTGCTCTGGCACTGAGTGGAGCGCTCAGCTTTCTGTTTAGCGCATTGAAGACGCCGGTGGGTCCCTTTTCCTTTGGTTGGTCACTGCCGCTTGCCGGAATTCTGGCTATTTTACTGACGGGTATGCTTGCACTTCTGCTCGATGCAATTCTGTTCGGCAGATTGAGGGCACAACGGGGTGCCGTCATTATTATGGTGATGGCGAGCTTCGGTGCGTCTCTGGCATTGCGAAGCATGCTCGAATTCATCTTTACGTCAAAGCCGGCCTACTACACCAAAGCGCTGCAGATAGCGGTAAATATTGGCGGCGGCCTGCGGGTGACTCCGGACCAGATGCTGGCACTGGCTTTGACGGCAGTCGTTGTCCTTGCCATCCATCTCTTGTTGACGCGGACCGGTATCGGACGCTCCATGCGGGCGGTTAGCGAAAATCCCGCTCTTGCTGGAGTTGTCGGTATCGATGTCCGCATGGTCATTCGGGCTGTCTGGATCGTCGGTGCCGGTCTGGCATGCATCGCCGGTGTGATGGCGGGCCTTCTGGTTCAGATCAGGCCCTATCTTGGTCACGACCTTTTGTTGCCACTGTTTGCCGCTGCCATCCTTGGCGGTATCGGCAGTGTGCCGGGCGCAATGCTGGCCGGTCTCATCGTTGGCCTGTCCGAAGCGGCCGCTGTGCAGCTTATCGGCGCAGAGTGGCGTGCGGCAATTTCCTTCGTGATCCTTGTCGCTGTGCTGTTGATACGTCCGCGCGGCCTGTTCGGGAGGCAAGCATGATCCTTGATCTCGTTGCCTACGGTGCCTTCTTTCTCACCATGGCCCTAACCTATGCCATTATGTGTCTTGGGCTGAATGTGCAGTGGGGGCAAACCGGACTTTTCAATGTCGGCATTGCCGGTTTTGTCGCAATTGGCGCTTATGCTTCCGCTTTGCTAACCACGCCCGAAACCGCCGGACGCATTGGCGGATTTGGTTTGCCCATTGCTGCCGGATGGTGTGGAGGAGCATTGGTGGCCGGTATTGTAGCCTACCTGATCGGTGCTCTGACGATCCGGCTGCGCGCAGACTACCTCGCAATCGCGACGTTCGGCGTCGCCGTCGCAGTCCAGCTCTGCGTCCTCAATCTCGAAACGCTGACGGGTGGTGCTTTCGGTATCGGGTTCATTCCGAGACCCTTTGCCGAACTGGCTAGCAATCCGCTTGCATTTGGACTTTCCAATGCGGGACTTCTCATCGCTGTGATAGCCGTTCTCTACCTGGCGCTTGAACACCTTGTCCGCAGCCCTTGGGGGCGAGTGCTTCGAGCCATTCGTGAGGATGAGGCAGCGGCACAGGCGCTGGGCAAGAATCCGACGCGATTCCGTTTGCAGGCCTTTACCATCGGTGGCGCAATCATGGGGCTTGCAGGTGCGGCGCAGGCGCATTTCATTGGCTTCATTGCTCCCGACAACTATATGCCAATCCTGACGTTTCAGGTCTGGGCCATGTTGATTGTGGGCGGATCTGGCAACAATCGCGGTGCCATACTAGGTGCCGTGCTTGTCTGGGGCATCTGGGCTTCTTCGGCAGCCGCTGTTTCGACCTTCTTTCCACCAGAGCAACAGGCGCGGGCAGCCTCGCTGCAGATCGTCATGATCGGCGTCGGCCTTTGCCTTATTCTGCTGCTTCGCCCCAGAGGCATTCTCGGTGAAGTGCGCAACGTGTCGCGGCACATCAGGAAAATAGTAAAAAGCGACGACGCAGAGTTGGCGTCCCGCTCCCTATCGAAGGATTGAGCATGACCACCATTCCACATCGTATCGCCCTGACGGGAACGCTTGAAATCAGTCGTCTGGTCTGCGGACTCTGGCAGATTGCGGATATCGAGAAAAATGGCACGCTGATGGATCCTGGCAAGGGGGCAGATGCACTGCGCGCCTATGCGGAGGCGGGTTTCGATACCTTTGACATGGCCGATCATTATGGCAGTGCCGAATTGATTACCGGCCGCCTGCTGTCACGGTATGACGGGGGCGAACAAAGGCCTGTGGCCTTCACCAAATGGTGCCCCAAACCCGGTCCGATGACGCGCCAGGTGGTGCGAAAAGGCGTCGAGGAGCGACTGTCACGGCTCGATGTCGAGAAGATCGATCTGTTGCAATTCCATTGGTGGACCTTCGAACATCCTGCATGGCTCGATGCCTTGCACGAAATGGAGCGGATGCGCGAGGAAGGCAAGATCGAGGCTCTGGGTCTTACCAATTTTGATGCAGCACATCTGGCAGTGGCCTTGGCTGACGGAATCAAGATTGCCACTAATCAGGTTTCCTTTTCGCTTATCGATCGCCGGGCAGCGGGTGCCCTCTCTGAACTTTGCACCAAAACCGGCGTTAAGCTTCTGGCCTACGGAACTTTGTGCGGCGGCTTTCTTTCGGAAAAATGGCTGGATCAGCCCGAACCGGCTTTAATTGCTGACTGGAGCCGTTCCAAATACAAGCGGTTTATCGACGCTGCCGGCGGATGGGGGGCTTATCAGGGCATTCTGACCGCCGTTGCGTCCATCGCAGACAAACATCAGGTCTCGGTGTCCAACATCGCGAGCCGCTGGGTTCTTGAGCACGAGGCTGTTGCTGCGGTCATTATTGGCGCTCGCCTCAGTGAAACCGAACATCGGGACGACAATCTGAATGTTTTCCGGTTCTCGCTTGATGATGAGGACAAAGCTGCGCTCGACGCTGCCTTTACCGCGACACTGCCAATACCCGGCGATTGCGGCGATGAGTATAGAAAGCCGCCGTTTCTGACTGCCTCAGGTGATCTCAGTCATCACCTCGATGCAGTCCCGTCGGTATTCAAGGCGGAACCTGTTCCTGGCAAGCCCGGCCGAATGCGCGTGTCAACCGGCACTATCTGGGAGCCGCTCGCAGGCTACAGCCGCGCCCTGCGCGTGGGCGACAGGATCCTTGTTTCCGGGACAACGGCAACACATGCCTCTGACCGTTGTGTCGCGCCGGGGAACGCCGGTGCGCAGGCAACTTATATCCTCGACAAGATTGCTGCGTCGATTGCAGCATTGGGCGGTTCGATTGATGACGTCGTTCGAACACGTGTTTACCTGCGGGATGTCGACAAATGGGAGCCAGTGTCCCGTGCGCATGGGCGGGTGTTTTCCGGGATACTTCCGGTAAATACCTTGCTTCAAGCGGGCAATCTGGTCGGGGACTACGAAGTGGAAATCGAGGTTGAGGCTGTCTGCGCGTAGGGCGTTATCTGTTTTGGAGCGCACTTTCTGCGAAATGTTCTCTTGCCCGTAAATTGTAAAGTCAATTGTCGAGCTGTAAGGGGCCTTCAGAAGCGAATGCTCCGCTTAACCGAAATGGTGTAGCAGCACATCAACAGCAAAGCGCGCCTGCTGTTGCGGGTTCTGGTCTATGGTAAGGGTCATCGTACCTTGGCTCAGCATCTTGGCCGTTTGTGGCGTCAATTCGTGTCCGATGAAAATTGGCCTGTGTTTGAGTGAACTTTTCCGAAGCGCCAGCTCGACCGCATCGTTGGCAGCGCCGGCATTGTAGATACCAACGACGTCTGGATGGCGCTTCAGAGCGTCCACCAGAAACCGTTCCGAAATTTCAGAATCGTCATACCCCTCCCGCAGTTCAGCCACAGCCAACCTGAATCATCGGCTTTCATTGCGTCGGTAATACCGCTGACCCGTTTAGCATGACCCTGAACGCCAAGATGATAGCAGAGAACGAGAACAGGCCCCGACCGCCTGGCCATCCTTGCCATGAAGTAGCCGGCTGTGCGACCCGCTGAATAGTGGTCAATGCCCGCGTAGGCGAGACGGGAAGAAGTTGGCAGATCCGAGATGATGGTAACAACTGGAATACCGGCCGCGGCGGCGCTTTCAATGGCTTCGCTGATCATGGCATCTTCCTGTGCATAGATGATGACCGCGTTGCATTTTGTTGCACGGATACGGCTAGCCAGCTGTGCGGGCTTATCATCCTTGAGAATACTGCGCTGGGTAATGGAACGGTCGAGGCTCGGAGCGAGCTGCATAAAATCCTCATTCATGCGTTTGATCAGCGGTAATTCCGGTCTTGGCAAGATGACCTCGAAGCGCAGGCCTTTGTGATAGGATGCGGGAGTATTCGCTGCAGGCCGAGTTGGCGGACAGCCCGAATGATCCTCAGCGCCGTCTCGGGTTTGACGTTGCCACGTTCGTTGAGGAGCCGGTCGACCGTTGCAATTCCGACGCCGGCCAGTTTTGCAACGTCGTTCAGCACAATTTTCTTGCGTGTCATTCCCCACCCTCATTTGCGCAGGTTCTTTATTCGCGCTTCTGTTTAGTCCAAATATCTCGCTGTTTTGCAAGGTAATTGGAGCGTGCCGTTTTGCTAGTGCAAAGTCCATGTGCAGCACCGGTACGCCACCGCCTCGGATCGTTGGGAGCCTGGCACAGGCCATCAGGCCCGATGGCTTGATCCTCTTTTCCTTTGCTATGCAGCGGCACGCAATGCAACGTCTTGCGGGATTTCGCCCATGGTGGCCATGCGCCAAAGCGCGATGAGCAGACGGCGCGCCACAGCCACGATCATGGTCTTGCGCGTGCCGCCGCGGCCATTTAGCGATTTTTGAGCAGAGACGGTGGTCGGCACGCGCTGGTCGCGGTCGACTGGACCTGACGACTTGGCCTGGGTCCGATCACGTCACACGAATTTGCGTGACAGGGCTGTTACGGCGGCGTACCATTTATGCGGCCCCAGCGTCACAATCAACGGCCCGAGGGGTTGCGCTGCGATACCAATAGAGCAGAATGTTGCTTTCGGCAGCGCGACAGCGGAGACGCCTTCGTGCTGAGCTTTTAGTGCCCATCACTGAAGAGGGGCGCGTGGCTTGGCAACACCGGGGAAAGACCGGGGCCTGATGTCTTTGGCTCGACGCGACGCCATGGTTGGCACCAACGTCCTCACCCTCACCACGGCGGCGCCGATGCCGCCACGAGCTATCGCATCAAGGACGGCTCGCAGCTGCCGTGGGTGGAATTCCCCGGGCGGGGGCAGCCGCCCCTGCGGCTCTCTTGGCCGAGTGGGCGCTGAACGAGAGGATCGGACGGCACTCCCAAAACCGTCTGCAGCAGAACAATCGGCAATGGAAGCCACCATGGACAGCCTCAATCTCAAGACTTTGGAGTCCGGTATGAAGATCGTCGATGCCGCCGCGGTCGACGCGTTAGCGAGCGGGTTGCGCGGCAAGGTGCTCGACCGGGGCACATCCGGTTACGACGAAGCAAGAACCATCTGGAACGCGATGGTCGATCGGCATCCGGGCCTCATCGTGCGGTGCGCCGGAGCGGCGGACGTGATCAGCGCCGTTCGATTTGCTCGTACCCATGGATTGCTGGTCGCGATGCGCGGCGGCGGACACAATATTGCCGGTAACGCGGTCTGCGACGACGGCCTGCTGATCGATCTCTCGCAGATGAAGTCGGTGCGGGTCGATCCGGCATCGCAGCGTGCCTGGGTCGAACCCGGCGTAACATTGGCCGAGCTGGACAAAGAGACGCAAGCATTTGGGCTCGCTGTTCCGACCGGCATCAACTCGACCACCGGCGTGGCCGGAATGACGCTTGGTGGCGGTTTCGGCTGGACCACCCGCAAATTCGGCCTGACCGTCGACAATCTTCTCGCAGGCGATGTGGTGACGGCTGATGGCAATCTGGTGCGGGCGAGTGCCGCGGAGAACCAGGACCTATTTTGGGCACTGCGCGGTGGTGGGGGCAATTTCGGTGTCGTGACGGCGTTTGAGTTCCAGCTTCACGCGCTCGGGCCGCAGGTGCTGGCCGGACTGGTCATTCATCCCTTCGATAATGCCGCCAAGCTCCTCAATGAATATCGCCGTATCGTTGAAACGGCGCCGGATGAACTGACATGTTGGGTGGTGATGCGCCGGGCGCCACCGCTACCTTTCCTACCGAGCCCATGGCACGGCCGTGAAATTCTCGTCCTGGCGATGTGCTACAGCGGTGACATCAAGGCGGGCGAACATGCCACGGCCGAGTTGCGCTCGCTCGGCAGTCCGATCGTCGATGTCGTAGCGCCTCGCGCATTCACGAGTTGGCAGGCCACGTTTGATCCACTGCTCACGCCCGGCGCGCGCAATTACTGGAAGACCCACGACTTCACCGAGCTGTCCGACGGCGCCATCAGCGTCCTGATCGAGGCTATCCGGGAACTCCCCGGGCCCGAATGCGAGATCTTCATCGGCCATGTCGGCGGCGTCGCAGGCCGCGTCGCGCTCGAGGCGACCGCCTTTCCGCAGCGCAACGCGCATTTCGTCATGAATGTGCATGCCCGGTGGCGCGAGCCATCGATGGATCAGGCCTGCATAGACTGGGCCAGGAAACTCTTCAATGCTGCCGCGCCGCACGCCGCGGGCACTGCCTACGTCAACTTCATGCCCGCCGATGAGACCGACCGGGTGGCGACGGCCTATGGCGCAAACTATCGCCGATTGGCGGAGGTTAAGCGCCGCTATGATCCGACCAACCTGTTCCGCATGAACCAGAATGTCCGACCAGCGTAAGGTTGCCGTTGATGACAGGCAGTGACCTGCCCGCCGGAGTGCCGGTTTCAGAGCTGTGATCCTGGCCGCTTGCCATTCGGGCCAGGCGAAGCGCTCTTGCCCGTTGGGACCTCGCTCCCGGCGATTGGTGGAGGATGAATGTGGATATCGGGACTTGGCTGCGCCGCTTGCAGCTCTCGCATTACGAGCAAGCGTTCCGCGACAACGATATAGGCGCCGACATTCTGCCCGAGCTGACGGCGGAAGACCTGATCGGCCTCGGCGTCACCTCGATCGGCCACCGCCGCAAGCTGCTGGCGGCAATCGCGGCCTTGCGCGGCGAAGGCTTGCCAGCTGAGCCGCAGCCGGCGGCCCTGCTGTCTGCGGAACCGGCACGAGCCGGGGCCGAGCGGCGGCAGCTTACGGTCGTGTTCGTCGACCTGGTCGGCTCGACGGCACTCTCGGCCCGGCTCGATCCAGAGGATATGAGCAAGCTTCTCCGCGCCTACCAGAACGCGGTGACAGGTGGATTCG
>NZ_JBBNAN010000144.1:0-2494 GCF_037994405.1 Phyllobacterium sp. | reverse complement strand
GTCAATCTTGAAACACGATTGCGATAAGAGGATCTGGCAATGCGAATCGATAGTGAGAGGCTGTCCCGGCGACTGACCACGGTCAAACCGTCCCGACCATTGCGATCAACCCGGCTTGCCGCCGAGCTTCGTCGCGCCGTGACCTGTGCCTGGAAGGAAGACCTCAATGGATTTAGGAATCTCGGGAACATGCGCACTGGTGTTGGGCGCCGGCGGTGGAGTGGGTGGAGCAATCGTGCGTAGCCTTGCGGCGGAGGGTGCGAAGGTGGTCGTCGCTGACATCGACGGCGAGGCCGCCGAGAAGACGGCCGACTGCATCAGATCGGCAGGCAGAGAGGCATTTTCGATCAAGTGGAACATTAGCGACCTTGCTGTAATTGAGCGCAACGTCGCAGCAATTGAAGACCGGTACGGCCACGTTTCGATCCTCGTCAATAACACCGGTGGTCCGCCACCGACGCCAGTGTCTGGTCAGGCAGCGGAGCAATGGTCGAAATTCTTCCAGTCCATGGTCCTTTCCGTCATTGCGTTGACGGATCGCATTCTTCCGGGCATGCGCAACGCTGGATGGGGACGCATCATCACGTCTGCTTCGTCAGGCGTTGTTGCTCCCATTCCGAACCTCGGCCTGTCCAACGCACTCCGCTCAACGCTTGTCGGTTGGTCGAAGACCCTTGCGAAGGAAGTCGGAGGCGTGGGCATCACCTGCAACATCGTTCTCCCGGGTCGCATCGCTACGCCGCGGATCATTTTCCTTGATGAGCAAAAAGCAAACAGAGAAGGACGTTGCGTCGAAGATGTATCTGCCGAAAGCGTTGCGACGATCCCGGTCGGTCGTTACGGCAATCCGGAGGAATACGGCGACGTTGTCGCGTTCCTGGCGAGTACCAGAGCGTCGTTTATCACCGGCAGTATCATCCGCGTCGACGGCGGAATGATCACGAGCATCTAAAGCCCCACCCCCAAGAAAGGCAAACCAATGGCAACCGATGTTGAAATCAAGGAAATCCTCTCCGGCGTCACCACCGCAACGCTGACGACCATCCTTCTCAAGAAGGGCCTGCGCAACGTGTGGATTCGCGGAGCTATGCCGATCAAGCAAGGTCAGGGCCGCATTGTCGGCCGTGCCTTCACACTGCGCTTTGTTCCGGCTCGCGAAGATCTGGCAACTCCTGAATCGTGGTCGTCTCCCAAATCTACGCGCGCGGCGATCGAAGCGATGCCGGAGGACTGCATTGCGGTTGTCGATGCGATGGGCATCAAGGATGCCGGCATTTTCGGTGACATCCTTTGTGCCCGGATGGCGAAGAAGAACATAGCCGCCCTCGTAACGGACGGTGTCGTGCGCGACCTAGACGGAGTGCTCGGCACCAACTTGCCGGTCTGGTGCTCGGGTGTTGCCGCACCGCCATCGGTTGCAGGTCTCACTTTTGTTGACTGGGATCAGCCGATAGGCTGCGGCGGCGTCGCCGTATTTCCGAACGATATCATCGTCATTGACAATGACGGCGCTGTGGTCATTCCCGCAGCCTTCATTAATGACGTTCTGGAGCTTGCACCCGAGCAGGAACGCCTCGAAGGATGGATCATGCAGCAGGTGAACGAACGTGCGGCCCTGCCTGGACTTCACCCTACCAATGCCGAGAACAAGGCGCGCTACCAAGAGTGGAAGCGGCAGCAAGCAGGAAGGTAAGCCGCAGCCAATGCGGAAAACCCGTTTGACGCTGGATGCCACAGATCAGCTGGTGGCTGAATGGGCACGAACGCAAGCTGGCGCGGCTCGGGCCATGAGTCCCCGATCAGGCCGCTGCTGCCAGAACCGGCTAGCATCCAGCAGCCACGGACTTTGCCATTACGCGGGAACAGGATCACCGAGCGATCGAAATGGCGTAAATGTCGTACCTGCGAAAATCATCAAAAGCTTGTGAAACAGTTTCAAACGTTATGGCCAGCCCCGACCATTGCGCGATGCCGAACTGGAAATTGTATTCCTTGCTGTGCCTAGACTAAATGTTCGCCCGGTCCCAGGCGAACATGAGAGTGGATTAAATCAGACGCTTGTTACTAAACCCGTATGTCCGCCATCGGCGGTGAATGGTATGGTGGCAAGGAGGCCGCATATTCGCTTGAATAAGGAGCCAACAAATGACAACTCTAGAACTTGCCAAGGATTTCACTAATCTTCTCAAATCGAACGATCACGAAGGTGCCGCCGCAAAGTACAATTCCGACGACATCGTAAGCTATGAAGCCATGGATGGTCCGATGGCGGTCTGCCGGGGCAAGGATGCCGTCAAGCAGAAGGGTGATTGGTGGCAGGCGAACCATGAGGTTCATGGTGCCTCGGTAGAAGGTCCGTACGTCAATGGCGACCAGTTCGTGGTGCGCTTCACGATGGACGTAACACCAAAGGCCACTGGTCAACGTATGAGCATGGACGAAGTTGGAATCTATACAGTCAAGAACGGAAAGATCATCGAGGAGCGTTTCTGTT
>NZ_JBBNAN010000143.1:0-2905 GCF_037994405.1 Phyllobacterium sp. | reverse complement strand
ACCCACTATCCTCCGCAGACGAAGCGGCGGTATCGAAATTCGCTACTGCAATGGTTGTCGAATGTAGTGATTTCAATAAGGACGATCACCGTATGCGCCGCCTCCATCCCATTGATTTTGCGTGTTTGTGACCATTGAGGTTTCTGCCTTTCTGCCAGAAGGTTTTCGGCAAGAGCTGGAGATTTGGCATGGCGGATGGTGAAGGATTTGTCGGACGATGCGAAGTGGTGGAGCCTCGTCGTGGAAACCGACGCTGGCCCGATGCTGTGAAAGCGCGGATTGTTGCGGAGAGCCTTCAGCCTGGAGCCCGGGTCGCTGACGTTGCGCGTCGTCATGATCTCGTTGCACATCAGCTTTCGAGCTGGCGACGACATGCGCGTCAGGGTCTTCTGGCGCTGCCTGCCGAACTGATGCCAGCCATTGACGGCGGGCCTATCGAGCCCGCCTTTGTGCCACTTGCGATTACGACGGAGCCGAAGACGGCTACCGAGGCTTTGTCGATCCCGGATCCGGACGCGGCCGCTTCGCAGATCGTGACGGTAGAAATAGGCGCAGACCTCGTGATGAGGGTTCCCGGCGATGTGCCGGTTGATCGGGTTGCAGCCTTGGTGCGTGCGATGCGAGGGACGGCGTGATCGTCGCGGGCCAACGGTTACCGATCCTGATCGCGACGCGGCCGGTGGACTTCCGCTGTGGCCATCAGGCGCTGGCATTGATGGTGCAGACCGAGTTGAAGCTTGATCCGCATTCCGGGGTGACGGTGATCTTCCGGTCGAAGCGCGGGGATCGCCTGAAAATCCTGGTATGGGATGGCACCGGAATGGTGCTGATCTACAAGGTTTTGGAGCAGGGAAACTTTGCCTGGCCCAAGGTGCAGGATGGAACGATGCGTCTTTCTCGGGCTCAATACGAAGCCTTGTTCGAAGGGCTTGATTGGCGACGGGTTATGGCGCAACGGGTGACAGCGCCGACTGCGGCAGGATGACTCAGCCGCCTTGTTTTGGCATTGTTTTATTGGGTTTTTCTGCTTCGATTTGTTATGAAGACGCATGTCGCAGCCGATCGATCTTAGCCAGTTCCCGGACCTTCCTCCCGAGGTATTGAAAGCCTTTGCGGCGGTGCAGTTCGAGCTGTCGGTCGAGCGTGCGGCACGTCAGCATGAGCAGGCGGTGGTGGCAGAGAAAGACGCCTTCATCACCGAGCTGAAGCAGCTGATCGAGAAGCTTGAGGGCCAGGTTCAGGACTATCGGCGCACGAAGTTCGGGCCGAAATCGGAAAAGCTCGATCCGACGCAGATGGAACTGGCGCTGGAGGACCTGGAGACGGCGATTGCCGAAACGCAGGCCCAGATCGCCTTCGTCGAGGAAAAGATCGCGGCCAGCGCAGTTGATCCCGCAAAGGCTGTTCCTCGCAAGGAGCGTAAGGCACGCGTGCTGCCGCAGGGCCTGCCGCGGGTCGAGCGGGTGATCGAGCCCGACAGCATTGGTTGCCCCTGTGGTTGCGGCAACATGGTCCGGATCGGCACGATCGGACGGAACGGCTCGATCAAATTCCGGCGTGCTACCAAGTGATCGTCACGATTCGCCCGAAATACGCTTGCCCCAAGGGTCGCACGGGCGTGGTTCAGGCCAGGGCGCCGGCACATCTGCTGGAAGGCAGCTGGCCGACCGAAGCCCTGTTGGCGCAGATCGCCGTCTCCAAGCATTCCGAACACATGCCGCTGAACCGTCAGGCCGCGGTCATGGCCCGACACGGAGTGCCGATCGACCGCACGGTCCTGGCAGATTGGATGGGTCGGACGGGTGCTGCGCTCGCGCCGGTGGTAGACCACATGGCCAAACGGCTGATGTCGGAAAGCGCGCGGCTCTATGTCGACGAGACCACGGCCCCGGTGTTGGATCCGGGACGCGGCAAGACGAAAACCGGTTATCTCTGGGCTATTCTGCGCGACGACCGCGGTTGGAACGGATCTGCGCCGCCGGGCGTAGTGTTCCATTATCGGCCGGGGCGTAAAGGCGAATATGCCGCAGAGATCCTCGATGGCTTCAACGGCACGATCCAGGTCGATGCCTACGGTGGCTACTCGCACCTTGCTACGCCAGACCGCACGGGCGGCGATCCGTTGAAGCTGGCCTTCTGCTGGGCGCATGGCCGCAGAAAACTGATCAAGGCCAAGCCCAAGAAGGGGTCGCCCATCGTCGACGAGGCGCTGTTGCGCATCGCCGCCCTCTACAAGATCGAGGACAGCATCCGCGGTTGTGATCCCGATCATCGCCGGGCTGTCCGCCAGAACCTGTCCCGTCCGCTGGTGGACGAGTTCTTCACCTGGTTGGCAGCTCAGGCCGCGCGCGTCTCACGCAAGTCCGACCTCGGCGAAGCTATGGCTTACATGCTCAAACGTCAGGATGGCTTCCGGCTGTTCCTGGACGACGGCCGCGTCGACATCGACTCCAACCTGGTCGAAAACGCGATCAGAAGCCCCGCCATGAACCGCCGCAATGCGCTCTTTGCCGGTCATGATGAGGGCGGACGGAATTGGGCTCGATTTGCCAGCCTGATCGGAAGCTGCAAGATGAACGGCGTTGAACCCTACGCCTACCTGCGCGATCTCTTCATCAGCCTCGCCAACGGCCACCTCGCCAAAGACATCGACGCCCTCATGCCCTGGGCCTATGCGCAACGGATCCGCGCCTCACAATGAGCTCGTCCGGGACTCCCCGATGAGCTCACAGGACCTTCCGCAAGCGATCGACATCACCGTTGCAACCGCAAAATCAATGGGGCGGAGACGCCGCATACGAAATTCACAGAGGCGCAGATTGCCTTCATTCTGAAGCAGGCAGAAGACGGTGTTGCCGTGGCGGAAGTCTGCCGCAAGGCCGGGATTTCCGACGCGACATTCTAC
>NZ_JBBNAN010000142.1:0-13436 GCF_037994405.1 Phyllobacterium sp. | reverse complement strand
TGTAGCCGGCTACATAGGGCAGCTTGTTCATGATCTCGTCCATCTTTTTGAGCTGCCGAAACTCGTCGAGGAGGAAATAGGCGGGCAGGGCGCTCGGATCAAAGTCCCGCGTGAGGAGATCCATGCTCTGCTGCACGAACAGGGTGAGGAGCGGACGTAGGATGGTGACATCGCTAATATTAGGCGCAAGATAGATGGATACTGGTCGACGGCGCATGGATGCAAGATCAATGTCTGTCACCTTGGTTGCAGCAATTACGCGCTCATTGCGAAAGGGCTGCATCGCCTTTTGAATATCCAGGAGCGCTGATCGAGCTGCGCGCTCGTTCAGGGAAATATAGGCGTTGAAGCTGTCGGTTGTGAACCTGGAAAGGTCGGGTTCCTTCTCCTTGATCAGCTTCATCAGCACCTGCAAATCGACGCCGGCATTGAAGATACCGTTCACCTCGCCGAGATTGCGTCGGTTCTTGTAGTGGGCGCTTTCCAGCACGTAGCTTATAACACCTGCGATGACCAGTTGGGCCGTTCCCTGCCAGACAGCGTTTTCCGATCCAATGGTCTCGGGAATGAGGATGCTCGCCATGTTCTGGATATCGATCGTGCGGCTTCCACGATCTTGTCGGACGAAGTCCAGTGGGTTCCACCGGTGCGTCTTCTGCGCGCCTGGTGAGAACAGGAAAACCTGATGTCCATTCGACTTTCGGTAGCCCGCGGTATGCTGGAAGATCTCACCTTTGAGATCAGTAACGATTATGGAACCGGGAAACATGAGTGCGTTCGGGATAACATAGCCGACGCCCTTTCCCGATCGGGTCGGGCCGATGACGAGGTGATGGCGGTCATCCTGCCGTCGTAGAATATTGCGCCCGATCCGTCCCAATATATGGCCATCTTTCCGAAACCACTTACCCCGCCTGAGCGAGGCGATATCCTGAAACGCAGCGTCACCCAATGGGTTGGAGGGCGTCTGTAGACCAAAGACGGCCGCAGCGCCAGCAAACATCAGTGCCGGCAATAGGGAGCCGAGGGCCACAATTTGCAGCGAACGATTGTCGGAATAGAGCATAAACTGTTGGAATGGCGCGAACGGATTTGCGATCACTGTAAACTGAAGGATCCGGCCATCCTTGTAGATAAGCTGGAGGATCAGTGCATAGCTGATCATCCAAGCCACCACCGCGATGAGGCAACAAAACAGCAGATATACCGTCAAATATGTCCTGCTCATGCTTCGTGCCTAGCGAAGTAAATCTCGGAAACGCCGCGACGTCCACCATCGCGCCGCAGCTGGATCACGACCGGAATGACCATCTGGATGTAAGACATCAGATCCTGCTTGGGGTAACCGGACGATATCCCTGCCTGCATCATCATCATCGCCAATTGTTCGTAAGCACCCAGCGGCGTATCGGCGTGGACCGTCGACATGCTTCCCGGATGGCCGGTGTTGATCGCGCGTAGGAAGGCGAATGCTTCCACTCCTCTAATCTCGCCAACAAAAAGCCGATCCGGGCGCATGCGGAGAGACGCCTCCAGCAACGACTGAATTGTGACCTTTGCTGTGCCCTGATCACCACGCGATGCCAAAAGATGGACCGCATTCATCTGCGGCGGAAACAGCTCACGTGTATCTTCGAGCGTCAGGATCCGCTCGAACGGGTCGATGGTCTTCAGGCAGGCGTTGAGAAAGGTAGTCTTGCCGGTCGATGTGCCGCCGCTGATCAGGATCGAGACGCGCTTTCGGATCGCGGTGTGAATGAAGTCGTAGATGCGCTCGGTTCGAAGGTGCTCGATCAGCTCACGCTCCGCCTCGCTCAGGCCGCCGAGAGCAACCGATACCTTTTCCAGCGAACCGTTGTCGCGATAATCTTCAAGCGTGAAGTCGCTGGTGACTTGTTTGCGGATAGAGATAGCGCCGCCATCTACAGCTGCGGGCGGAAGCACGATCTGAATGCGCTCCCCTGTCGGCAATGCCGCACTCAAAATCGGATTGGCGCCGCTGATGAACTGATGGGTGGCCCCGGCGACCCGCTCGCCAATATTTTCGATTTCAGCAGCGGTGAGCGCTGGGATATGATGATGCTCCATGACCTCCGCGCCAAGACGTTCGATATAGACATGGCCGGGCCGATTGACCGAGATTTCGACGACGGTGGGATCATCAAGAAAAGCGCGTAACGGACCGAGAGCCCGCTCGAGGAAATAATAGGGGCTATTGTCAGCGGCTTTGATTTTGGCGAAGGCCTCGCTCATGCTTGATCTCCTTCAGGGTTTCCTCCACCGGATCCGGATACATAGCGGAAAAATCGAGATCCTGGCGGACATAGACGAAGATGCGCTCGCCCTGGTGAACGCTGATCGTCGGCGGAATTTTGAGGTTTTCTCCGACCGCCTGATTGGCCATGTCGGAGAAGGTCTGGGCGATGGTCTCACGGGCAAGCTCTGCGGCACGATCGGAATCCGACTCACCGTCGCTGCTGCTGTATTGGCCGCTGCCGTAGCCAGTGAGATAGCTTGAGCCGGCGCCGACGATCGAAAGCAGAATTGCCGATCCGAAACGCTCCCGCCATTTGTTGTCGACGACGCCCGTCAGTCCAGAGCGGCCAAGGCTATCGGTGCCGATACTGTTCAGCCGGACCGACACGCCATCATCGCGAAGAAGGCGGGTCCAGATAACAAAAATTCGTTTTTGACCGCGCGTAACCTCGGATTGATACTCACCAATGAGCCTGGTGCCCCCCGGGAGCAAGACACGGCGACCATCGAAAGAATAGACGTCCTGCGAGACTATAGCGCGGATCTGGCCGGGCAGATCGCTGTTGATCGCGGTTTCAAGCAGGCCAGGGATTAGGGTTCCCTCAGGTATCATCGCATCAAGACGGCCGATCTGTTTCGCCTTTGCTGACCGGTCGCCGATTGCCGATGCCGCTGCCAGGAATTTGCTGTTCCGGTCTTCGCCGGCGACGATCGGTCCGCCTTCCTCGCTACCATAAGCGAGGGATTCTTGGCCATTATCGGCTTTGGTGGCGTCAATCACCACCTGCTTTGACAGGAAGCGCTTTGGAAACTCTTCCACCTTCTCAGGCTGCACTGGCATTTCACCTCCAACCTCCACCAAACCAGGCGGAGGCGGAACATCGAACTGCGAAGTGTCGGACGGCTCTTCGTTCTTTTCCTCGGGGGGAGGGTCTGGCAGCTTGATCACCGGATCGGGATCTTTTTCCGGTTGCTTTTGATCGTCACGCAGAAATGACGGCGGCCGGAAAGTGGTCGTTGTGAACTCCTCATCGCCTTTGATACTTTGCGGTAAGCGCTTCTCCGGCGCGAAGACGACAACATAGGCGAGTGCAGCTCCACCGAGGAGCAGAGCTGCGCTTCCGAGGAACTGTTTTCGCCGGGCCCGCTTGTCCTTTACCGCCGTCTCGTCGCCGGCCAGCATTGCTTCGAGTTCGGGAGACCGCTGCATCAGTTTCCACTCCATCGGCGTGTCATCGCTTTTTGATCCGGGGCCGGCGCCATGATGTCGGGCTCGGGCGCACCAAAGTCTGGCTTCCTCAAATTGAAGATGCAGGTCCACTCGCTACCGTCTCGCAGTGTGTACTGGGTCGCAGTACCGTCGACGACGATGTATTCGCCCTCACGCCGGTAGTTTCGAAGCGTCTCCGTGAAGTCGGCGTTGACGGCGAAGATCGCCGGTACGCGCGAGCCAAATTTGAAGAAGGTCTTTTTCCCGTCGTCGAAAACCATCAACGGCTTCAGTTGGCCATCGCCGGAAAACGAGAAGTCGATATTGACGTTGGCTTTATCGATCCCTGCTATATTCGGATTGGTGGCACGCGCTTCAGCCTCCTTTCGCAAGGAGGCATTGAGATCCTTCTCAGGGTAGACGAAGCGAATGCTGAAGACTTTTTTGCCGTCCTCGGGCGCAAAGTCGTTGAGTTCGAGATAGTAGATGCGCTTGGTGGTCACAACATTCATATTGGTCGTGACATTTTTCGCCTTGGGTTTGATGAAGAGGATGTTGCCCTTGTCGGTCGGCACGACATCCCAGCTCTCGGTGTCGCCCAAGGCAACCGTCTCGAACTTTTCGTCCTCATCGAAGATGATCATCGTCGAGATGCCATAGGTCGCAAACACGCGGACAACGTTGTTCGGTTGATAGACGATGCTCGTGACACGTGGATCGAGCCGGCCCGATGCAGGCGTCTGCGCCGCGTAGGCGATCGCAATCGAAGCAACGGTCATCCAGCCAAAAAGGAAGGTACGCCGTATCATCCCCGGTTCCCCTCGGTGACCGTTTCCTGGTCACGGCGATAATCATAGACCTGAAAACCGAGGGGGTTCTCGAAGCGCCACTCGTTTGTGGCCGGCGTATCAGTATAGCGATAACGGACGACAGCAATCCAGTGTCGGGGAATGGATTCAGTTTCCGATTGCTCGACGGTCGCAAAGCGTACGATGCCGGTACTGGCATTCGAAAACGTGACCGAGGCGATTTCCGTCGTCACCCGCTTGTTCTTGCCGTAGACCTTAGCGGGGTTTTTCGTATTGGCGGCGCTGTAGAGGTCTTGCAACTCCCGGGCGGCGTTCCCGGTTGATAGCAGCGCAGCAATCCCGAAATTCTGCTCGATCGCATAGGGATCATAGCCCTCGCGCGCCCTGATATAGCGGACAATATTGGCCTGAGTGACCGCCTGTTGCTCGGTAAGATTGACCGGCCGCGTCAAGCCGGTCTTCACCTCGATATAGCCCGTCGTCTTGTCGACCTCGACGATGTAGGGCTCGAAGCTTTTCAGCGGAACGAGCATGGCGAGAGTTGCAAGGCTCACGAGCGTAATGGCGCCGAAAATGGTCGTGACAAACCAGGCCAGCGTTCTCGACCGTTTGGCTTTCCTGACAATCTCCTGTTCCCAGATGTCCCCGCTTTGATAGTAAGTCCGTAGACGATCGTCATTCGTATCTGCCATTGCCCCTCACTGCGCTTCAGTAGTTTAGTTTGGCCGCTCATGCCGGCGTGCTGTTCTGTGTGATTTTCGTCTGCATCGCAGTCTTGACGCCGGAATTGTCGTTGTCACCTCTGTCGTGAGATCGATCGCGCAGCGCACGGCCCGCCCTGTAGGTCGCTCTCGCTCCTCGGCCTGCTGCCACAGGAGCCGTGACGCCGATCTTTTTCGCCATGCTGTAGCCGACGTTACCAACGCCAGCCGCAATACCACCAGCAATGCCCTGACCGATCGACTGGATGTAGAGCATGACGAATGCACCAGCCGCGCAGAGCAGCAAAAACCCGGCGATGTCGGCAAGCGTTAACGTTCGGGCGCCGCTTGCAGCGTCGATCTTGGAAAGTTCGGGATCCATGGCGGCAATCAAAAACGATGCGACGACGTAAACGAACAAGGGGATGAGCGCGTAGGTCAGGACCTGATTGAACCAACCGACGCCATAGCCGCGCGTCCGCTCAAACAGCATACAGGCGATGAAAATTGGCGCTGTTCCGATCAACACCCACAGCATCACCTTCGCCAGAATGAGGATCGCCAGCGCCACAGCTATAAAGACACCTGCGCCGATCATGGTCAGAACGCCGATCATACTGGGCAGGATTGAGAAGTATCCGGACTGCTCAGCAAACGCTGAGGCCGCCCCGTTGGCGGTCTTCCAGATCTGCGATAGCCCATTTGTCGGCTCGGTAATGCCGGTGCCGGACGCGGCCAGGATCGCGCGGCCGACATCCTCGGGCGTGTCATTGATCCAGTGGTAGAACAGATTGTTGAAATTTGCCCACGAACTGACCAGCGCCAAAATGATCATCATCCGCATAATGCGGCCAATGATTTCGGAGACGCCGATCCTGGCGGTGCCCAGGAACAG
Source organism: Phyllobacterium sp. (assembly GCF_037994405.1). GTDB lineage: Bacteria > Pseudomonadota > Alphaproteobacteria > Rhizobiales > Rhizobiaceae > Phyllobacterium. The sequence goes on along the minus strand of NZ_JBBNAN010000142.1, from coordinate 7,565 downwards.
TTGCAAACCGTAATAGGCGACATAGGCCACAAGCATGATCTGCAGGAGCGGCATGATTTCTTGGCCGACGACGGTGTAGGCTTTTTCCGAGAACGTCGTTCCGGAATCCTCGATGCGCTGCAGCAGATCGCCGAGAAAATCTTCCATGCCACTTATTCCAATCCGATGGCCGTGAAAGCGACGACCGGATCATTGACGGCATGCATCGCCCCGCAGGTTTGACGCGGATCTTCCGCATATGAGCTCAGCTCCGCTGGCCGCTTGCACGGAGCAGTCTTTTCCTTGACGGTTCCGCAAGCCGGTAGGGCTGTCGCGGCGAGGATGATGCCGATCCCTATGAGCGCCCGCATGTGGTCAATTTCTATAGCTAAGGGCTTTTTTGCTATTCGAAATGTCTGTCAGCCGGCGCTGGTTTTCCGCCTGCAGCGATGTCACCGCCCCATTCATCACCCCGATCATTTCATTGAGGGTCAGGCCGGATTGGACCTGCAATTGTGTGTTCTGATCGATCGAGCCCTTGATATCCTCGGCTTTGCCGATCTGTTGCCCCGCCGCTTCAAAAGCTTTGCGCCGCGTTTCCGTCGCCCTTTGCGAGCCATTGATCAAGGCCGACACTCCAAGCACAGTGTTAACCAATTGCTCGTAGGATTTGTCGCCGGAGAAATCGCTGTTCTCCTTGCCGGATAGCGATTTGACCAACTGCAGGCCGTTGATAAAGGCAGTGGCGACCTTGGACACGTCACCGCTCATGTTGCCGAAGTTGGGGACGCCGTCTTTAATCAGACTATCAAAGGACGGCATGGATGATACGCTGAACCCTTGGCCAGTTGCCAGGTTTTGCAATGGCTGGGCACTGCTGCCGCGGTCGCCGGTCACGGCCTTCAGGGTGTCCTCGACTGTGGTCAGAATATTCTTATTGGTGTCGAGGATCCTGTCGGTTGTGTCCGCTGTCTGTTTGGCGATCTCGTAGTTCTTTTTGTCGATCACCGGCACATCGGCAATGGCGGCGGCAAGCGGTAGATGGACAATTGCAACAGTTATCGTAACAAGCTTCATGATCGGCTCCTTATTGGGGTTGCAGCAACAGCTGAACGTCTGTTGCGCCTTCGCGCTTCTCGACGCAGGCCTTTTTCTCGGGATCCCACACGAGCTTTTGTCTCGGATCGCAAAGACCCGCCGCGTCGCTGGGTTTGTCATCGTACTTGCCGGTTGTCGTCGTTCGCGACGAACTTGAGAGGCTGGACGTTGCAATGGCATTACGAGAATTGATCAGGTCGGCCATGGCAGTGCCGAGTTTGATGACATTGTTCATCATTTCGAGATTGGCATTGCGGGCGGTAGAGTTGTGATCCCAACTGTCCTGGATGGTTCCGGTCTGCAGCCCCGCCAACTGTTGGTACCAGCTTCCCACATTGGACAAGCTCTCCGACGTTGCAGTCGAGGTGCCCATGGCATTCAAGGTAGAATCCCGCATGGCTGTGTATACGGCTTCGCCACCCCCGTAGTTCAGCGGAATACCCGACTTATCCGAGCCGCCAAAAGCCGGCAACCAGTCCTGGGTGATGCTGCGCACATACCCCTGCGTTTCCTTAAAGGGTGGAATGCCACCGTATTTGTTGACGTTGCCGGGACCGGAATTATAGGCGGCGAGTGCCAACGCAACATCTCCATTGTAGCGCTGCAGCTGCTGCTTGTAGTACTGGGCGCCCCCTTGAAGGTTCTCCTCGATATTGTTTTCGTTGACCCCCAGATCGTCCGCCGTGCCCGGCATCAGCTGCGTTAATCCTGTCGCACCGGCGCCGGACTTGGCGCATGGATTGAACCGGCTTTCCTGGTAAACAAGAGCCAAGAAGTCGTTCTCATTGACGCCCACTTCGCGGGCTACGCGGCGCACCAGCCCGGAAATCTCGGAGTTTTGTGCAGCGGCGCCCACCGGATCATTTCGACGGGAAGGGCGGTACATCGAGCAGGTGACGGATGTGTTGATCGTCTGGCGGTCTTTGTAGGTGGCCTCGATTTGGCTGGTCGTTTCGTCGCGCGCCGTATCTTGGTTGAGGATGGTCTTGTCGATCACCGGAACATCGGCCCAAGCGGAACTCGGCATTTCGACTGCGGCAACGACAAGCAGCGGGAGGGCAAGCTGCTTCATGGCCAGGCCTCCCAACCGCAAAATTGCGCAAGCCATGCAGACGGGGCGTCCCCCAGATCGTGTCGCAGCCGGGCGCATTCCTCGACGGTCTCTTTTCGACCGGACAGCACCTTAATCATGTCGGGCATGGAGCCAAGATCGAGCCTGGCGATCACGCTGTCATTGCCATGCTTAATCAGGAAGGTCCGCTTCTCAGGCGGGGTGGTGCGGATGAAGTTGAACTCCTTCACCGTCAGACCAAAGCGCCTGATGTAACTTTCCTCATCGGCGCGGGGATTAGGAAAATGGATGTTGGTCGAGGACTGCTCGATCAAGGTATGGGAGGCGGCAGCCCGCGCTATATCGGCTGCTGACTGGGTTCCAAAGCCGACGATGCCGTTCAGTTTTCGGATCGTCTTCATCTTGTCGACGATGAAATCACTGAAGGTCGAATCCCGAAGAAGTCGCCAACCCTCATCCATAAAAATCATGACAGGCGTGCCATCTAGAAGCTCGTCCAGACGATGGAAAATATACATCAGCGCGGGCGTTCTGAGCTCTTCGTTGTCGAGAATACTCGTCATGTCAAACCCGAACACCCGCCGGTCCGATAGTGTAAGGACGTCGTGCTGGGCGTTAAAGAGCCAGGCCCTTTCCCCTTCAATCCATGGACGCAGGCGCGCATTCAAGTCGTTTGGGCCAGCACGTGATCGACCGATCAGTAGCCCTGAGAGGTTTGCGAGGTTTCGCTGGGCCGCCGGCTCTTGCATCAACCGCTGCAATGCGCGTTCGAGAATATCGTCCTCTTCCTGGTCGAAGTCGCTGCCATCGCCATGACGAAGCATTGCCTTTAGCAAGCGCAACAGAAACTCCCGGTTGGGTCCGCTGTTTTCTAGCTGGAGCGGGTTGAAGCCTGTGGATGTCCCGGGATTTAGAACTTCATAAGCGCCATTCATTGCCCGGACGAAGATCTCACCGCCTCGGTCCTTGTCGAAGAAGACTGCCTTGGGTGAAGGCTCAACACGGAAGGCTTGACCAAGAAGGAAAGTGAGGGCGACGGTTTTGCCCGACCCAGTCGGGCCGGTCACCAGGAAATGGCCAATGTCCCTACGATGGAAGTTGAACCAGTATGGCGTCTGGCTGGTCGTTTCCAGAATCGTGATCGGCGTTCCCCAGTGGGTGCCGTCCATTTGACCGGCGGCAAAGTTATGCATCGAGGAAAGACCGGCGTAGTTTGCGCTGGAGAGGAGAGCCTTTCGGGCGATGTAGGCATGATTGCCGGGCAACTGCGCCCAGAACCCGGCCTCCAGATTGAGATCCTCTCGCAACCAGTTGACATTCATGTCTGTAAGGCAGGCGCCGAGATCAGAGACCGCTTTATTGACACCATCCAAGTCGCGCGACAGGCAAAGCAGTGTCATATGGTGGAGGCCGAACACCGCCTCCTGGTTCATCAGGCTGTTGAGCGCGAAATCAATATCGTTCTCGACATCACTGCCTGCTTCATCGGATGCTGCAATCTGCCGCTTCAAGCGCGAGATGCGCTCCTGCGCGATCGGTTTGTCGGTGATCGTAAAGGACTGCGTTAAAATGAATTCGTGGTTGACCTGTAGGAGCCCGTCGAGCATGCCGGGACCTGTAAACGGCGGGTACTCTTTGATCGACAGCATCGCACCAAAGCGGTCGTCGGCTTTTGTCGGTCCCTGCGCCTGCATGGTACGCCTGGAAAAGTGCAGCCGGGAACTCCCGACATAATTGGCAATGCTCATGCGCGGCAGGCGCATCTTGCGGGGGATGCCACAGTTGAGCACGGTATTGAAGAATTCGCATGGCTCGGAGTAGGGCTCGTCGTATCGATGGATAACGCCGAGTGGACGCGCACCATATTTCTGAAGGTCGCGGCAGATGTTGCCGACGAGCTCTTCAAGCTCGCTGACAGATTCGCGCAACTGATCATCTGCCGCCTCGCGCGATCCTGCGTTGTTGAGGAGGCGGCGAACCTTATCGCCCGCCGCAAGCGCTCCCCGCATCCCGGAGCGCAACACAGCGACGTAGAGTTCATTCGTGAACATGCGCTTTTCGCTGAGCTGCTCCATATAGCGGCGATTGAGCAGATCACAGAACGGATCGTCGAATGTACCGCCGAGATCGCTCTCGACCTGGCGACGGATCACCGTGGACCACAGCGAGAAGCGGCTGGAACCAAGAGCGCGGATAATCGTGTTCTGCACGACGGAGCGCATATTGAGTTCGGCCTGATCCTCAGTCTGGAAGAAAAGTCCGTTCAGCCGAATGACAGAGAGTAAAGCGTCGCTCTCCAGCTTGACCACAGTGTCGGTGACATGTCGCAGATACGGAATATGCTTCGACATCGACGTTTCCCGCCCTGCGATGTATCCAAACCCGAGTTCTTCGTGGATGAGTTTCAGCATGGCCGTCACGGTCCGTAGGAGTTAGCGCCCCAGAACGATTGGTTGGGCGTCTTTGGCGTCATACGCGTAGCGACCTGCAGTACATCGAGGATGCGACTGTCCCAGGTGCAGAGCGTGAAAAGGATGAGGTAAGCAATGGGGGCGGTCACAAGCGCCCACAATTCGTTAGTCGCCAGCCACGCGATGATTGTCAGTCCAATGACGACGACAATCGCCATGTAGGGAACTCCCCACAAAGTCGGCGACCGTGTCAGGCCAATAATCAAAGGTGTCAGAGTCGGCTTATCGTCTTCGAACTCAGCCATTGGTCAGTTCCCGACAGTCGACATCAGCTGGTCGACGATGGCCGGCGCGCCGAACACAAGCCCGATGCCAAGGACGACGGCGCCGGCGGTGAACCAGCTCAAACGACCGGCGAAGGCCAGGAACCCAAGGCCAATGACTGCGATGATGGCGACCAAACGGCCGAAAGGGCCGGTAATAAAATCAACAACGGCCTGGACGACAGTTTGAAGCGGCGCGAAAGCCTGGTTGGTGGCCTGCGCCATGGCGAGATCTGCATTGATGAGCTGCATTACCGCAACTGCGAACACGGCCACAGCGATCCGCGAGATTTTGCTCCAATTGGAGGATATGTTCTTCATTGCTTTTCCTCTCATTTCAGAAGTGCATGACGCCATCGACGAATTGACCGGCTCGTGTGCCGATGACGGAGGTTGACTGGTGGCCGGATTGGGATGGTTTGTTTGCGGACAGCGCACCACGAGAGGCCGCGTGCCTGGCGTTCCGTATCGGCAAACCAAGCTGATGGTTGATCACGGCGGCTACGTAGCGGATCGTTTCGCCGTAAGGTGGGATGCCGCCGTTGTCATAGACGGCCTGACTTCCGGCGTTATAGGCTGCGGCCGCGACGAGTGGATTCTTGAATTCGTCGAGGAGTGCTCTGAGGTGGCGGACACCGCCATCGATATTCGATGCGGGATCGCAGACGTCCCTTACGCCGAGGTCCGAAGCAGTTTCCGGCATCAGCTGCATCGGTCCGCGTGCGCCTTTTGGGCTATTGCGGATTTGATCGAACCGGCTCTCTGTCCAGGCGATCGCCTTGGCTAATCTGGAGTCCACACCGTAGGTCTCGGCTGTTACGCCGACCAAGTTCTCAATTTCAGTCGGTTTCATAGGAGAGGGTCCGCACTTCATTGCAAGGGTGTCGGGTTCACTATTTAATGAATAAATAATGTTCAACTCTTCCGACCTTCTCAAGTCGCCGGAATTCTCATGTTTAGCCCTGCCTTGTGATAGATTTTTATTCATAGCTCGCGTCCCGGCATCCTTGCTCACTACGTCCGAAGCGGCGAGCACGTAATCATCCGGTGACATTGCGAGAATTTTCTCTGGAGGCCGCCATCGCGAGGTGCCGACAGAATTCCAATCTTTGGTATAAAAGCGTGAGTTATCAAAAGAATATGCGCTTTCTATATAGATTGCGAGCATAGGCAATACGGCCAAGAGCTTTAGCTTTTCCAACCTCAGAACACCCATCACATTCGCCGCTCCTGATTGATTCTAGCGCATAAAGGCAATTGAATTCTCGGAAAAAGTATTGTAATTTCCGGTTACATATTTTACCAAGCATGTTCACTAATACATCGAAAAAGTTGAGTCGAAAAGAGAAAAATTGCATTTAGAGGTTGTGCTGATGTTAACAAAGTTGGTAACGAAGATAGTGAGGGCGAGAGTGACGGTTGCTATGCCAGCTGTTCTCGTTGCCGCTCAGGCATGGGGTGGTGGCACTGTCGATCGTGCGTATGTCAAGTCGCTTGCTGCGCCTGGAAAGGTCGTGTTGGTGGTCGAATACTATGACCCTGCAGGCAAGGTCTTTGACCGGAAGGGCTTCGCCACGGCGAGCGGTTTCCGCGCAAAATCGCCCGTCGATATCGAGGTCGATTCAAAAGTCAACTTGCACCTTTATGGGCTCGAGCCATGCCGGGGCGATATGGTCAACCAGAAAGAGGGCTTCGCCGGCAACTGCGGTGATTATGCCAGCCAGCAGCTTGGTGTTTTGCTGAAATCGGCCAAGGTTATATTCTGCCGCGCATTTCTGACTGAGCGGAATGTCCCTTTGCAGGACGTGACGTGCTTTGGATATTACAATTATCCTGGCTCTCTCGACACGGTCGATAATTTCGAAGAACAACTCGTTTCTCTCGGCGCGCTGCGGCTGTCAAAGAAGCGCGATGGCTCGCTGATGCGGCCGGACCTTGCCGCCGCCGAAAAGATCGGTCGAGGTGGCTTTGGCATGTGGGCTGATCCGAGGGTTCAACGCCAATGATTGCGAATATACTCAAGAGCACGCTTGGCGTTTGCCTTTTGGTGAATGCGGCCAGTGCGGCTCCTGCAGGCTATTTTGATCTGACGCTGGGGGCGCGGTTTGAGACGGGAGACACCTGGGTTTTAGGCGCGAAGCGCTATCGGCTTTACGGACTACAGTCCTGTTTGCGTGGCACCTCCTACACTGACAAATCTGGACTGAAGCGAGATTGCGGAGAAACCTCCATCGCAGTGCTGGCCGCCTTTATTAAGGATACAGGCCCAGTCTGTGCTCTCGTCGTTGAGCTGAGCGATCTGACCTTCGTGGGCTGCTACGCCTTGGTCGGAGGTCAACGACTTGATCTCGCAATGATGATGATCACCGAAGGCTATGGCTTCGCAAGCCTGAACAGCGACGGCCTGCCTATCTATGCTCCGTACGCAGTTGCTGAGCAAGAAGCGCGTGAGGCCGGAAAGGGTCTTTGGCAATTTAAGGACGTTCAGCATCCGGCAATTTTCCTGAGCCGTGCGGCCAACTCTTTAAGGAAAGCGCCGTGATACGGACAGTGGCTTTTGCTTTCTCAGTTTTCGCTGCAGTCTCCAGCGTGGGCAGGGGGGTCGATCTTGCTTTCGACCAGCCTGCCAAGCATGGGGATGCCCACTCCACCAGGATACAGGGACGGGTCGCTGTGATCGAC
>NZ_JBBNAN010000141.1:0-3880 GCF_037994405.1 Phyllobacterium sp. | reverse complement strand
GGTAAAAATCTCACTGACATTGTCGGGACAGCCAGTTTCCAACCGTCCTTGGGCCAGTCTTCAGCAAGACTTTGAAACCAATGAGAGAAAAAAGTCATGGAAATCAACGGACAAACTGCTCGCTCTTCGAGCAAAGCGATATGGACTGGGCGTATTCTCAGCGGCGTCGTCATCCTGTTCATGCTTTTTGATGGCGGCATTAAGCTCGTACCGCTGGATATCGTCATGCAAGCGAACGCCCAGCTCGGCTATCCTGACAGCGTCAACCTGGCGCGCGGGCTCGGTGTGCTTGGACTTGTCTGCACCATCCTTTACGCAATGCCGCGAACTTCCGTTCTCGGCGCAATCCTTTTGACCGGCTACCTCGGCGGAGCCATAGCCACGCAATTGCGCGTGGGCAGCCCTGTCTTCAGCCACCTGCTCTTCGGTGTCTATCTCGGTCTGATGGTCTGGGGCGGTCTTTTCCTGCGCGATGAACGCATGCGCGCGCTCATACCCTTCAGCCGCTAGTATTTTTAGGCACTGGCATCAGCGTTGTCCGAAGATGGTGGTTTTCGAGAACCGGAGTGAGGCGTCACTCGTTACAGCTATCCACGTTACCACTGAAAGCCACCATTTTCGGACAACCACGGCGCAAATTGCCACCGATCCCACCGATTGAACGGGTTTTCCGCGATCAAGCTTTGTAACAACGGCCCGATAATCATCGGATTGGGGTTGCGCGCAGCTGTCGTGTCTGATTCTTTGCAGCCATTCCGGAATGCGATGTTTGATTCGCCGCCCGACCGGAATTCACGAAACCGCGAATAGACGCCGCGGCGGGGCAGATCAGCGCGCGAAGGGACCGAAATGTCGATCAACCTCAGGAAACCGGAAATCTCCGAGATGAAGCCTAATATTACCGTCTTTGGTGTGGGTGGCGGTGGCGGCAACGCGGTCAACAACATGATCCGGGAAAAGCTGGAGGGGACGGATTTCATCGTCGCCAATACGGATGCCCAGGCGCTGACAATGTCCAAGGCGAGCCGTCTGATACAGCTCGGCACCCATGTTACCCAAGGCCTTGGCGCAGGATCAGCCCCGGAGATCGGACGGGCAGCGGCAGAAGAATGCATCGACGAAATCATGGACCATCTTGCCGGCACCCACATGTGCTTCGTGACGGCTGGCATGGGCGGCGGAACGGGAACCGGCGCAGCTCCGGTCATTGCACGTGCCGCACGCGCCGCGGGAATCTTGACCGTTGCGGTTGTGACCAAGCCATTTACCTTCGAAGGAACACGCCGCATGCGGATGGCCGACGAGGGCCTGAAGGAGCTGCGTGCGAGTGCTGACACGGTCATCGTGATCCCGAACCAGAATCTCTTCCGCGTCGCCAATGCGGCCACGACCTTTGCCGATGCCTTTGCCACGGCCGATCGGGTGCTCTACTCCGGCGTCGCATGCATCACCGACCTGATGGTCCGCGAAGGCCTGATCAATCTCGATTTCGCCGACGTGCGTGCCGTCATGCGGGACATGGGCCGCGCCATGATGGGGACAGGTCAGAGCACCGGTGAGGACCGGGCGAAATTGGCCGCCGAAGCGGCTATTGCCAATCCGCTGCTTGATGTGGCTTCCATGAAAGGCGCGAAAGGCGTGCTGGTCTCCATTTCCGGTGGACGCGATATGACCTTGTTCGAGGTCGATGTTGCCGCCTCGCGCATTCGCGAAGAAGTCGACGACGAGGCCAACATTATCCTTGGCGCCACATTCGACGACGCACTTGAAGGCGTGTTCAGGGTTTCAGTGGTCGCCACCGGCATCGATCACGACGATGCGGCAACGCTCGAAAGTGCAGCGGCGGCGGTGAGCGGGAGCAATGTTGCCGCGATGCCATTCCTTCGCCGGCAGGTTTCCTAGGGTCAGGACCTGTTAATCTGGTCTTGACCCTAGAGCAACGGCTGGGTCGCCTCGCTTCGGCGCGTTGCCACTATCCAATCAATCGCTGCGGCAATGTCATCGACTGTTGCCGTGGGTGGTGGTTTGAATCGATCCTCGTCGCCGGGGCGATACTTGCCGGTGCGCACCAGCAATGCTTGCCCAAGCCCTGCCGCCAGGGCTCCCGCGACATCGGTTTCCGCATCATCGCCGATCATCACAGCTTGCGACGGCGGACAGTTCATGCTGGCAAGTGCCGACAAAAAGAATGCGGGCGCGGGTTTTCCAAGGACAATGGCATCCCGCTGGCTTGCGAATTCCAAAGCCGTAACGAACGGGCCGGCATCAAGGCTGAGTTTTCCATCGGCATCCTTGAACGTCCGGTTCGGTGCGAGCGCCACAAATTCCGCGCCGGCGATCAACGCACGAAAGGCGTTGTTCAGCGCCGGATAGTCGAAAGCCTCACCCGCATCGCCGACGATGACCGCCAGGCCCTCGCTGTCCGCAAGATCGTGAAAATCCCGGACCAGATCCGGGTGAACCAGCAGGTGCGGCGACCGATGGTGTTGGCGAAGCCATTCGCACGCGGCATGCGCTGGCGTGAACAGCTCGCCGTCCGTAACGGGAAGGCCAAGCTTGTCGAGCTGATCTAGAACGGCCTGCTTGGGCGAGCGCGTCGTGTTGCTTATGAAGCGGACAGGAAGACCGGCCTCACGCAAGCGGGCAACAGCTCCGGTTGCGCCCGGCACCGCCGCTTTGCCATCATAAATGACGCCCGCAAGATCCAGAAGGACACCGCTAATCATCGCAGCAGAATGAACACGGAACGGGTCGTGCGTCAAATCCTTCAGAGAGTGGCGACGGGCGCATGGAAAAACGCTCCAAAGTCTTTCTGGTCTTTCTTCGGATCATTTCGGGCTGATCTGCGTTGATATGGTGTCAGCCACTAGTTGGGGAACGACCATGAACACCGCCAATCTTCAGCTCGAAGGCCTTTGCCTCGCCATTGCAGCTATCAATCGCTCGCTCGTCGCGAAAGGTTTGCTCACCGACGCTGAGATCGACACTGCGCTGCGCAAGGCCGAAGCCGTCGCTGTTGGCGACGACCGGGCGGTCGAACAGCTCTCGCCAGCCAATCGTGATGCAGTCTGCTTCCCGATCCGCCTGCTTCAACTTGCAAACAGTTCAGGGGCCGACACACCGTGGTCTTTCTCGCATCTTGCTAAAATGGTCGGCGAAACAAAGCGGCCCTACAACGATCAGCTCTAGGTCAGCACCTGTTAATATGATCCTTATGGAGCTTCATTACCAATGCGCGGGGTGCAATTGGGGATAGCTCGCGCGTTGTGGTCACCGGGACGATCACAAAACACCAGCGGGCCGACACCACTGGAAGTCTGGCAGCCAGTCAGCAGAACCAGGGCGGTTACCAAAAACGGTATGATACGTATCATGCTCGCAACCTCCATTTGAACAGCGCCATCAGGGAACACATTGCTGGTGCCGATTTGTCCAGTTCCCGGAATTGTTCATATAAGCTCAACGATCGCGTCTTCAACGATCTTTCAAAACTGCAGCCCGCTGCGCGATGCGTAACGGGAGACAGCGACGCTTGTCGAAGGCAAGATATCTCCGCAAGGCCAGAACGGGGCAGTGCGTTTGAACTTGCGCCATCTGTCGTGCAGCCGTTCGGCTCCGGCAAGCTCGAGATGACCTTGCCAGCCGGTCACGGCGCCAATGGCACGATGCACATCGGGGCTGTGCACGCTGTCCCGGATATCCGACAGCAGCGTCCGTGAGGTTATGACGTCGTTGGCCTCACCCAATCCATCTTGCAGCCGGGACAGTTGCTTGATGTATTTTCTGGTCGCAGTCTTGTTGGAATAGAGCGGCAGGAAAAACTCCGCAGAATACCGCAGCTTTTTCAGGAAGATCCGCAGCTTGTGGCGCGCCTCCGGCC
>NZ_JBBNAN010000140.1:0-23162 GCF_037994405.1 Phyllobacterium sp. | reverse complement strand
CATCACTTGCGGCGGGTCAGATCGCGCAGGCGTTCGCGGACGAGGCGCGCCAGATTCTGTGTGCGCCGATAGAGATGCAGCTGCGATGCCGCCTGCCGCGCGGCGCGGTCCGCTGCCGGCGTCAGGCCGATGACAAGGGTCCCAATTGATTCCCGCTCCTGGAAGAGGCGCGACGCAACCGGATGATCCGGGACCGCACAGGAATCCGTCCGTTCGATGTTCGGATCGTCAAGATGGTTCTTGAGCATTTCGATCATCAGGAGGACGCCGGGAGAGTAGGACGCAAGGCTTTCGTCATAGGCGGTCTTCCAGGTCCAGGCCTCGCCAGCCTCGACGAAGACCACCAGAACGGCAATGGTCTTGCCGTCGAGTTCCAGCGTGTGGATTCGCGCTAGGTCGCGAGCGGCGAGGTTGTTGACGGCCTCGCGGGCAAAGGCAGCGCGGAAACGGTCGACAGCCATTGCCGAGCCGCGCTGGCCCTTCCAGCCGCTGGCTTCGAGCGCCAGAAACTCTTCCAGCTTGAGGCGGATATCCTCCTCGCTGCGGCTAACCCGATAGGTCAGCTTGCCCTTGTCGGAGAGACGGCGCCAAAGCCGGCGATATTCCTTGGCGTGACGGGTGCCGATGGCCTCGTGCAGATATTCCTCGCCTTCCTGCGTGCTGTCGAGGAATGGCCGCTCGACCTGGTTGACGGTCACCAGTGGAAGATTGCGGTCGATGGCCACGGTGCGGATAAGCTGCGCCGCGGAACGGTTCAGCAGCATGTCGGGTAGGACGAGGATTTCAGGAAACTTAAGGTGCTTTCGCGCCAGCATGTCGAACAGGTCATTGAGCACGCCAACAGGATCGTCCCGGTCGATGAGCGGTGTTCCTTGGGGTCCGAACGGCGTCGCCCAGGCGCGCAGGATCGAGGCAGTGACGGTGAAGCCCGGCCGCTCGATCGTATAGGGCATGACGAAGCGCAGACGGCTCTTCACATCGTTCTCATCGCGCATGACCATGAAACGCACCTGACGGTCGTCAAGGCGCGGCATGGCCGGGGCGAGGAAGCGCGGATTGAAGAAGATGTTCGGCTCGATCGTGCGATAGGTCAGATATTCGAGTTCATCGAGCAATTCGAAACCCGCTGCGGCGGAGTAAACCGAGAGCTTGCGCGGCACGCCGCGGTTGCCAAGCGTCTCCTCGATTTGCTTGGCCGCATCATGCGGCTGGTCGAATCCCGACAGCTGCGAAATGATCTGCGAGGAGGAGCCTCCGGCCAGTTCTTCAAGAAGCGGTATTGCAGCCATCAGATCTCTTCCTTACTGCGCCGTGTGTCCTCTGGACGCACAAAGGACGCAGTAATGCTCTTAATGGCGCATAATCCTTACCAAAAATCAAAGATGGTTTTTGGGATTATGCGCTGCAGGGTCTGCAATCGACCTGCCGGCAAAAACGAACATGGTGATGTCCAAACGGTTGTAGACGGTTAGGGCCAGCGTAGTAGCTTCGAACACCATGGAGAAAGCTGTTGCGCAGGCGGCACCAGCGAGCCCATAGACGGGGATCAACAGAATGCTGAGGCAGATATTTACAATCAGTGTGAACGCATAGACCATAGCGCAGATTTTCTGCTTGCCGGCCATGTTGAGCAGGCTTTCGGCCGGGCCAATCGAGGCGCGGGCGACAACACCAACCACCAGCACAAACAGCAACGGATAGCCATCGGTAAACTGGGCGCCGAAGAGGTAAAGCAATGGCTTGCCGAGGAATAGCAGGATGATTGCCATCGCAAGCGACGGCCAGAAGGTCCAGCGGGCCGTGTCGCGGGCGAATTGCCCGAGTTGCGCGTGGTCGTGCGTGTGCATCAGTTCGGAATAGCGCTGCGCTGCCCCGGCTTTGACCGAGAAATAGACGAAATGCACCAGTGCGAGCAGCTTGACCGTCGCAAAATAGGTCGCGACCTTGTCCGGCTCCATGAAGCGTCCAACCATCAGAACGTCGGCATTGGTGAGCAGGAAGAAGAACCCCTCGACCAGAAAGATCGGCAGCGAGACGGCAAACCATTCGCCGAAGCGGATGGCTTTTGGTCCATGGACCACGACGTTCTGAAATCGGTGGTTGACGGCAAGCAGCTGGCACAGCGTCGTCACATAGGTTGCGATGATGGCCGAGATGATCGCCGTCATGGCCGTCGGCGCAAAGCCGGTTACATGGGCGATGCTCATCACGAGCAGAGTGAGGAGGGGCCTGATGATATAGGTCGGCGTCAAGGCAATGAATGCCCAGGACCGCGATCGCGCTGTTCCGTCGAGCGTATCGCCGAGCGCAATCATCGGCAGGCAGATGAAGCCGATCATGAAAGGCGCAACGTAATAGTATTCGATTGTTTCGCGGAAGAAATAGACCCCCGCCGCTCCGATGAGGGCGATACAGGTAGTGAGCCCCAGCGCGAATGCCTTGCTGGTAAAGAGGATGCCGCGTAAGCAATCCAATTGCCCGTGTTCGAGATATTCCGGCACGAAGCGGATGACACTGGTCTGAAAGCCAAGGCAGGAGAGGTTGCCGAGGATGACGACAGTTACCCATACGAGAACGAAGATGCCATATTCGAACTGGCCCATCCAGCGGGCGAAGATCACCTGCGAAACCAGAGCAATCGCAGCGCTGATGATGCGGACGGAAAATGCGATCAGCGAAACACGTTGGGCGACGGCGTGTTCGCTGGAACCATCAAGCAACTGATCCAGTCGCATGAGCCACGGATTAAGCTGCTTTGACAGATTCTCCGGCAAAAACCGGTCTGCAGCTTTTACCGCAGAAATTCGCAAGGGCAGCTCCACTCGTTTCCAATGCCAGACCCTATAATCCGTAAACCTTTAGAAACGGTTCGAAAAGTCAACGGACAATGTTTGTGATCCGGCAGAAACCGTTCGGATTACTGGTGTCCGGCTACCAATGCTTGGAGACAATGAAAAAGGCCGCGTTGTGAACGCGGCCTCTTATTGTGTTTAGACGAAAGCACCGTGACAGTGCTTGTATTTCTTGCCTGACCCGCAAGGGCAGGCCTCGTTACGACCAACCTTGCCCCAGGTACGGGGATTGTTGGGATCGCGATCGGCCGGATCCACAACGCGCAGGTCTTCCTGCACTGCGAGAATACTGCCCTCGCCGAAATCGTCTTCACCGGTAAAGCCATCGATGTGGTGGCCTTCCATGACCGGCAGGGCCGGTTCCGGGGCACTTGCCGCTTCGCGTACGATCTCGACACGCATAAGCTGGGTCGTCACGTTCTGGCGCAGGTTGATCAGCATCGCCTGGAAGAGCTCGAAGCCTTCGGTCTTGTACTCGTTCAGCGGATCGCGCTGCGCGTAGCCGCGGAAGCCGACGACAGAACGCAGATGGTCGAGATTGACCAGGTGTTCCCGCCACAGGGCATCGAGCGTCTGAAGAATGACCGATTTCTCGACATAGGCCATGATCTCCGGGCCGAAACGTTCAGCACGGTCAGCGGCCGCTTTCTCCACGTTCTCCGTCAGGCGTTCGCGGATATCGTCTGGTGTGATGCCATCTTCCAGCGCCCATTCGGTGACCGGAAGGCCGAGATTGAGAATGTTGCGCACATCCTCGTCCAGCTGCTTGATGTTCCACTGCTCGGCATAGGCGCCTTCCGGTGTATGCCGCGCGATCAGATCGTCAATCACATCCTCGCGCATTTCCTTGGTGGTTTCGCTGAGGTCGGTGCCGTCCATCAGCTCGATGCGCTGTTCGAAGATCACCTTGCGCTGATCATTCATGACGTCATCATATTTCAGGAGGTTCTTGCGGATATCGAAGTTCCGCGCCTCCACCTTCTTCTGCGCTTTCTCCAGCGCCTTGTTGATCCAGGGATGGACGATAGCTTCGTCTTCCTTGAGACCAAGCTTCTGCAGCATGCCATCCATGCGTTCGGAGCCGAAGATGCGCATCAGGTCGTCCTGAAGCGACAGGAAGAATTTCGAACGGCCGGGATCGCCCTGACGACCGGAGCGGCCACGCAGCTGGTTGTCGATGCGGCGGCTTTCGTGCCGTTCCGTAGCGAGAACATAGAGGCCGCCGGCGGCAAGCGCCTTTTCTTTCAGGCGGGCGATATCCTCGCGAATGGATGCTTCCTTGGCTCTGCGTTCCTCGCCATCGGGCATGTCGTCAAGCTCCTGCTTGATGCGCATGTCGAGATTGCCGCCGAGCTGAATGTCGGTACCACGGCCCGCCATGTTCGTGGCGATCGTGATGGCGCCCGGAACGCCGGCCTGGGCGACAATATAGGCTTCCTGCTCGTGATAACGGGCATTAAGGACCTGGAAGTCCTTGAAGCCTTCCTTGCGCAGCCGTTCGGCAAGCTGTTCAGACTTTTCGATCGACGTGGTGCCAACGAGAATCGGCTGGCCCTTGGCGGTTGCCTCGCGGATATCGCGAATGATCGCCTTGTATTTTTCTTCCACGGTCCGGTAGACCTCATCGTCCTCGTCGGCACGCTGAACAGGAAGGTTGGTCGGAATTTCCGTGACTTCGAGACCGTAGATATTGCCGAACTCTTCAGCTTCCGTGGAGGCAGTACCGGTCATGCCGGCGAGTTTCTTGTACATGCGGAAATAGTTCTGGAAGGTGATCGAAGCCAGCGTCTGGTTTTCCGGCTGGATCGGCACATGTTCCTTCGCTTCGAGCGCCTGGTGCAAGCCTTCCGAGAAGCGGCGGCCCGGCATCATGCGGCCAGTGAATTCATCGATGATGACGATCTCGTCATTGCGGACGATGTAGTCCTTGTCCTTCTGGAAGAGCTTGTGGGCACGCAGTGCGTTGTTGACGTGGTGAACGACGGCAACGTTCTCGATATCATAAAGGCCCTCGCCTTTTAGGTGTCCGGCTTCTTTCAGGAGGTTCTCGAGTTTTTCGGTGCCTTCCTCGGTGAAGATCGCCGTCTTCTGCTTCTCGTCGATCTCGTAATCTTCCGGCTTCAGCGGCAGGATGAACGTATCGATGAGATTGTAGAAGTCGGAGCGATCATCCAGCGGGCCGGAAATGATCAGCGGGGTGCGAGCCTCATCCACCAGGATCGAATCGACTTCGTCGACGATCGCATAGTTGTGCGGTCGCTGCACCATCTGCGCACGCTCATATTTCATGTTGTCGCGCAGGTAATCGAAGCCGAGCTCGTTGTTGGTGGCGTAGGTAATGTCCGCATTGTAGGCAGCGGCGCGCTCGTCGTCATCGAGACCGTGAACAATGATACCGTACGTCAGGCCAAGGAAATTATAGATCTGGCCCATCCAGTGCGCATCACGGGTGGCGAGATAGTCGTTCACCGTGACGACATGCACCCCCTTGCCCTCAAGCGCATTCAGGTAGACGGGCAAGGTCGCAACAAGCGTCTTGCCTTCACCGGTGCGCATTTCCGAGATGCCGCCATGGTGCAAAACCATGCCGCCGATCAGCTGCACGTCAAAGGGACGCATGCCAAGAACGCGCTTGGCCGCCTCGCGCACCACGGCGAAAGCCGGGACGAGCAAGTCGTCGAGCTTGGTTCCCTCGGCGAGGCTGGAGCGGAATTCCGCGGTTTTAGCCTTCAACTGTTCGTCGGTAAGCGACGAAATTTCTGCCTCAAGCGCATTGATCGCATCAACACGGGGTTTGAAGCTTCTTACACGGCGCTCATTGGAAGAGCCGAAAATCTTGCGGGCAAGGCCGCCGAAACTGACCATCCCTGGTCCTCTCTAATTCGTTTTGCCAGGAAAATCTGACATTTAATTACCCGCCGCCCGGCTTTTGAAACAGCTGATACGATACGAGCGTCTAGCCCCATGTATAAGCATATCAGTTGCCAAGCTATCTGGACGCAAAGCCGATGGACAGATAAGAGGGGGCTTGAATGATGTCAATGTTGTAGCAGCACCCTGTTATTACTGCTTCATGGCAAAATTCTGCCGTATTCATAGCCCGTACCGGTCCTCCCAAGGAGAAATTGACCCATGAACCAATTGCGTAAAACCGTTTCATTTATGACTGCTGCCGTATTTTTGACCGGTGTTTCCTCTGTGGCAATAGCCCAGGATGCTGGCAAGACGGACGCGGCCAAGCCGGATGCTACCCAGGCGGAAACAGCAAAGACGGATCCCAACAAGGTGCTCGCAACGATCAACGGCACCAAGATCACACAGAAGGATGTGGATCAGATTTCGGCGGATCTTGATCCGCAGTTTGCGCGCCTTCCGGACGACCAGCGGCGATTGGCCGCTCTGGCGGCGATCATCGATATCAAATCGCTAGCAGCCAAGGCAGAGGAAGAGAAGATCGATCAGACGCCTGAATTCAAGGCGCGCATGGAATTCCTGAAGGACCGTGCCCTGCACAATGATTATTTCAAGCAGCAAGTCGTGGACAAGATCACCGACGCGGATATCCGTGCCCGCTACGACAAGGAAATGGCAGCGATGCCGCCTCAGAACGAGGTGCGTGCCCGGCATATTCTGGTGAAAACCAAGGAAGAAGCTGAAGCCATCATCAAGCAGCTCGATGGCGGTGCCAAGTTCGAAGACGTTGCCAAGGAGAAATCCACTGATGGTTCGGCTGCCCAGGGTGGTGATCTCGGCTATTTCGGACCCGGCCAGATGGTGCCTGAATTCGAAAAGGCAGCCAATGAACTGGAAGTCGGCAAATACACCAAGGACCCGGTTCAGACTCAATTCGGTTTCCACGTGATCAAGCTTGAAGACAAGCGCGTTCAGCAGCCACCGGCATTCGATCAGGTCAAGGACCAGGTAAAGCAGATCCTTATCCGCGAGCGTTACATGGAACTGGTGAAGAAGGACCGTGGCGATCTGAAGGTCGAGTTTACCGACCCTGCAACGGAAAAGGCGATCAAGGCCGCCACCGAAGCGCAGCAGTAACGATACTATCAGGGCCTGGCTTTTGCCGGGCCCTTTCTTCCGCCTTGTGTCCTAATTCCGCGCAACACTCTTTTCGAGGCAGTCGATGTCTACATCTGTTTCCCCCTTGGCACCGAAACATTATCCCGCCATGCCGGAAATCCATGGGGTAAGGATCGCAACCGCCGAAGCCGGTATCAAGTACAAGGGCCGGACCGATGTTCTGATGATCGTGTTCGACAAGCCCGCGGCGGTGGCGGGCGTCTTCACGAGGTCGAAATGTCCTTCGGCAGCGGTGGATTTCTGCCGTGACAGTCTTGGTGGCGGCAAAGCGCGGGCCGTCGTGGTCAATTCCGGCAATGCCAATGCGTTTACAGGCAAAAAGGGCAGGGAATCGACGAAACTGACGGCGACGGCAGCGGCAAAGGCAGTCGGCTGCACGCCGGGCGAAGTATTCCTCGCGTCGACGGGTGTTATTGGTGAACCGCTCGACGCTGGAAAGTTCAGCCATCTTTTGGCGGACATGAACAAGAATGCCGTCACGGGGCGCTGGCAGGAGGCTGCAAGTGCCATCATGACGACGGATACATTCCCAAAAGTTGCAACGGAAACGGTTCTGCTCGGCGGCGTTCCCGTAACGATCAATGGCATTGCCAAGGGCGCGGGCATGATCGCGCCTGACATGGCAACGATGCTTTCCTTTGTCGCAACGGATGCGCCGATCGATTCGGATGTCCTGCAAGAGCTTTTGTCGAAATCCGTCGGCAAGAGCTTCAACTCAGTGACGGTCGACAGCGATACCTCTACATCGGACACATTACTGCTTTTTGCGACAGGTTCTGCTGCCGAACGCGGCGCGGAACGGGTGACGAAGGTCAAGGACAAGCGGCTCAAGGATTTCAGCAAGGCGCTTGATCGCGTGTTGAAAAGCCTTGCCTTGCAAGTCGTGCGCGATGGCGAAGGCGCGCGCAAGATGCTCGAGATCACGGTGACCGGTGCCACTTCCGACCGGTCGGCCAAGCGTATAGCGCTGTCCATCGCCAATTCGCCGCTGGTCAAGACGGCGGCGGCCGGCGAGGACGCCAATTGGGGCCGGATCGTCATGGCCGTCGGCAAGGCGGGCGAACCTGCAGACCGGGACCGCCTCGCCATCTGGTTTGGCGATATCCGCGTGGCCCGCGAGGGCGAGCGCGATCCCGACTATTCGGAAGAAGCGACGTCGGCCTATATGAAGAATGACGACATCAAGATCCGCGTCGATATCGGACTCGGCAAAGGCAAGGCTACTGTCTGGACCTGTGACCTGACCAAGGAATATGTGGCGATCAACGGCGACTACCGCAGCTGATAAGGATCACGAATGCAATTAGCCCAAATCAGGCAGATTGAGGCGGTCGGATTCCGGGCGTGGCCCGCTTCCTCCGTTCATTATGACGGAAGCTGGGCCATTCGCATGACGGCGAGCCACCCGTCCAAGCGTTTGAATTCCGTCAATCCGCTTGATCCCGGCGATATCGGCAATATGGAACAACGGGTAACCCGTGCTGCCCAGCGGTTTCGCGCCTATGGCAGGCCGCCCATTTTCCGCCTGTCACCGCTCGCACCGAAGGAGCTCGACCAGTATTTGCAAGATCTGGGCTGGGCACGCTTTGATGAATCCATGGTCATGACCGTGGACCTGGCCAATGTCGATCTGTCCGATGCGCTTGACCAGATACCGCTGAAGGATATCGGCCGGTTCATCGACGCGGCATTGCAGGTGCAAGGTGAGAATTCCGCGCTGAAGCCTGGGCTGTTCGAAGTCATCAACGCTATTCGTCCGTCGAAGGGCCTGTTTGTCATCGAAGAAGGTGCCGTAGCGGTATCCACCGCAATCTGCGTGCATGACGGCACGCTGGCGGGATTGTTCAATATCGGTACGGCGGCAAACCGGCGCCGTGCGGGGCTCGGTCGCACGATCATCAAGTCGGCATTGAAGTGGGCCATGCAACACGGTGCCAAAAAGGCCTGGCTACAGGTCGAAGTGGCCAATACCGGTGCCATCAAACTGTACGAACACATGGGATTCCGGGAAGCCTACCGCTATGCTTACCGACAGGCGCCCGACAAATGACTAGACAAACGTCCCACCCTATCCTGCTGGTCACCGCCTGTGCTCTGGTCGATGCAGATGGCAGGGTATTGCTGACGCAGCGTCCGGAAGGCAAGACGCTTGCTGGTCTGTGGGAATTTCCGGGCGGCAAGGTTGATCCGGGAGAAACGCCGGAAGAAAGCCTGATCCGTGAACTGCACGAAGAGCTGGGGATCACGGTCAAACCCGCGTGCCTCGCGCCGCTGACGTTTGCCAGCCACACCTATGAGACGTTCCATCTGCTGATGCCGCTGTTCATCTGCCGGCGCTATGAGGGCATCCCGCGTCCGCTGGAAGGGCAGGCACTGAAATGGGTGCGGCCGAAGGACATGCGCGACTACCCCATGCCGCCTGCGGACATACCGCTCATTCCATTTCTCATCGATCTTTTGTGAGTCTCCGGCGTTCTGCGACCTGAAACCGCATTCTTTGCCAATCGTTAATAACTCCTTCACCTGATTGAGCGACCCTTAGTCAATTCTGAAGGCGTATTTTTCAGGTGGGGCATGGGGCGCAAGAACGACTATCGTGACGATGAGCTATTGCTCGCGAGAACTCTCTCGGGCGCAGGGATGGGCCTGTTGCGGATAACGCTATTGTTTGGCTCCGCGGCTATTGCCTTGGCGCTGATCATCGCACCGCTCGCGGATCGGGGATCGCAAGCGGTGGTCGACTATTCGACGGGACGCTCCATCGACGAAATCGCGACGGGATCGATCAGGAAAGCCGACCCAGCCACGTCGACCTACACGGTTCGCCGCAGCGTGCTGCAGCGGTCACCCAATGCGGTCTGCGTCATCAACAGTGATGGTATAAAAACCGGCGACTGCTGAGTTCTACTTTTTCTCCAGAGTGTCCACATCCTTGAGGAAATCCGCAAGCGAAGCCTTGGCCGAGCCTGGCTTCAGCGGCTTCTGCTGGGATTCATGCGCTGCCCAGCCGGACATCCAGATGAACGAGAAGGTCGCCCTGATGCGCCCATCGGGATCGCTGAAACGTGCCGCATAGATTTCCGCCACTCGCATGAAAAAATGCCGCGTCAACGGTTGTCGCGATCGGCCGATAAGGGCATTCTGCATGCCCATGGCACGCAGGTCGCGCATCAGGGCAAAGGCCGAATCGTAGCGCACCGTATAGCTCTCGATATCTGTCACCGGCAGGGTGAATCCGGCGCGCTGCAACAGTCCGCCCGCATCGCGGACATCGGCGAAGGGCGCAACGCGGGGTGACGCGCCACCAAAAATCTCACTCTCTGCCACGAGCAGGCATTCGCGCAGTTCCGACAATGTGTTTTCGCCGGCCATCGCGCCGAGGAACAGGCCATCGGGCTTCAGCGCGCGGCGGATTTGCAGGAGCGTGCCCGGCGTATCGTTGGTCAGATGCAGGGACAGCAACGAGACGATCAGGTCGACGCTCGCCGGCTTGAGCGGCAGCGCTTCCTCATCTGCGACGACCGCCGGAAATGCGCCGCCGAGAAACCGTGCATCCTGCTCGACACGCACGATCGTCGTAGCCTTGCCGGATCGTTGCAGCGCCTGTGCCGCCAGCCCGGTATGGCTTGCCAGATCCACGGCAACGTCAAATTTGCGTTCAACAGCGGAAAGGCGCTCTTCCAGATCGTCGGCGGCCCGGGCAAGCAGGAAATCCGCAGAATTCCCGTGTTGCTTAAGCGCGCGGATACGCCTTTTCAGCAATAAAGTACGATCGAAGACCTGATGCATTCCGAATTTCTCTGATCACTGTCTAGTTCGCGCATAACCCCAAAAATCAGCTTTGATTTTTGCAAAGGATTATGCGCCTTTAAAGTGTTACTGCGTCCTTTGTGCGTCCAAGCGGACGCACGGCGCAGTAATGGTAGATGCGTCGCTTCTGGTTGAATTGCAATGAAAACCGTTGGAACAACTGCCCGTCTTTTCACGCGCTGTCGCCAATCAGCTGTTTGGTTTATTGTTTCCCCCAGTTTGCTCGGGGTGCGACAGGCATGTTGCCGAAGCTGGAACGCTTTGCGGCTGCTGGTCTAGGGTGCGCTTCATCGAGAAGCCCTATTGCCCGGTGCTCGGCATTCCCTTCAGCCATGATCTCGGCGCCGAAATCCTTTCAGCAGAGGCGATTGCCGATCGCCCGCCGTTTCGCCGCGCTCGTTTTGTCGCGGTGCATGAAGGTGTCATCCGACATGGTACACAGGCTCAAATATAATGACCGCACAGACCTCGGCCCCTGGATGGCGCGCTGGATGTTGCGGGCCGGCAGCGAATTGCCGCATGATTGTGACATCATCGTCCCCGTGCTGCTGCATGCGCGGCGTTTCTGGTTGCAAAGGTTCAACCAGTCGGCGGAGCCTGCCCGGTATCTGGCGCGTTTGAGCGGCAAGACATTCAATCCGGATGCACTGAAACGGGTCAAGCAGACAAAGCAAAAGGTGGGATTCGGTGCGAACGAGCGTACACTCAATGTACGCGGTGCTTTCAAGGTGCCAGACGCCCAGGAAATCAAGGTGCGCGGTCGCAACGTGTTGCTGATCGACGACGTCTACACAACCGGCGCGACTGTGAAGGCGGCTTCGCGCCTTGCTGAGGGGCGGCGCGTCAAGTGTCTATGTTCTCACGTTTGGCCGGGTTCTGGGGCAAGAATTGTCCATCTGAGGCCAATCTCACGCAAAGGACGGGCCTTTTCGGCTGAAGTTTTGATGCCTATATAGGAGGACAAAGCGGAGTATTCGAATGGTTGATGTAACAATCTATACGCGTAACGGTTGCGGCTATTGTACAGCTGCGAAGGGCCTTCTTTCTGAAAAAGGCGTCGCCTTCGTCGAGCATAATGCGACGATCGAGCCGACAGCACGACAGAACATGCTGGCGCGTGCCAATGGCCGCACGACATTTCCGCAGATATTTATCGGCGAAACCCATGTCGGCGGCTGCGATGATCTTTACGCGCTGGAAAATCAGGGTCGTCTCGACATATTGTTGAAGACCGGCGAACCCGCTTGAGGATGATGATATGAGTGCATTTCGTGCAGCCGCCATCCAGATGCGTTCGGGCGTAGATCCCCAGCGCAATGCCGCCGATCTTGCCGGTTACGTTGCCGATGCGGCCGGGAAGGGCGCTGTTTACGTCCAGACGCCCGAAATGACAGGCGCGCTGCAGCGTGATCGCAAGGGGCTTCAGAGTGTCCTGAAAGCGGAAAACGAGGACGTCATCGTTCGCACCGCCTCAGAACTCGCAGCCAAGCATGGAATTCATGTTCATATCGGCTCAACGGCCATTGCGCGCGACGATGGCAAGATTGCCAACCGCGCCTTTCTCTTTGGACCGGATGGCAATATCCTCACCCGCTATGACAAGATCCACATGTTCGACGTCGATCTCGACAATGGCGAAAGCTGGCGTGAGTCGGCGGTGTATGCGCCGGGTGCCGACACGGTGGTGATCGATCTGCCTTTCACACGCCTCGGTTTCGCAATCTGTTACGATGTGCGTTTCCCGCAATTGTTCCGCGCGCAGGCTTTGGCCGGTGCATCCGTCATCACGGCGCCTGCCGCTTTCACCCGCCAGACCGGCGAAGCGCATTGGCACGTGCTGCAGCGCGCTCGCGCTATCGAAAACGGTGCGTTCATGATTTCGGCAGCTCAGGGCGGTGTCCACGAAGACGGACGCGAGACCTATGGTCATTCAATGATTGTCGCCCCTTGGGGTGAAATCCTCGCCGAAGCAGATCATGCAGAGCCTGCTGTCATCGTCGCGGATGTCGATCCTGCATTAAGCGCGGCTGCCCGTGCAAAGGTGCCAAACCTCAAGAACGCACGTCCATTTGGACTGGTTGTTGAGAATGATGGCCAGAGCGAGAGACTTGTTGTGGCATCATGATCCATTTTTCCCTCCATTGTGACAACGATCATGACTTTGAAGGCTGGTTTCGGAGCAATGACGATTTCGATGCGCAGGTCGAGAAGCGGCTTGTAACATGCCCTGTTTGCGGATCGTACAAGGTTGAAAAGGCTTTGATGGCGCCTTCGGTCACTACCGGGCGGCAAAAGGAAAAAATCGCCGTTGCCATGAGCAAAATGGTCAGCGAGCTCAAGGAAATGGCCCAGAAAGTGCGCGAGAATGCCGATTATGTCGGCAATGACTTTGCCGAGGAAGCTCGCAAGATTCATTTCGGCGAGGCGAAACAACGCGGCATTTATGGCGAAGCCACGGGGGAAGAGGTCAAATCCCTGCTGGATGATGGCGTCGATGTCATGCCACTTCCCGTCTTTCCTGAGGAACATAATTGAGCTTGTCACTTTAATTCGAACGTCTATCGTGCCGCTGCCGTAACCCCGCCGGATGCACCTCATGTCATCTCTGAATTCTGCCGCCGTGCTGCTCGTCTTGACGGGCGCTTTTCTCGGATTGACGCTGCCGTTCGGCAAGCTTGCATTTGCGGCGGGTATAGCGCCATCGCTATGGGCTTTCGTCATCTCGACGGGGGCGGGCACGGTGCTTCTCGCAGCCTTCCTCATTATGGGGAAACGGCCGC
Organism: Phyllobacterium sp.; assembly: GCF_037994405.1. Taxonomy (GTDB): domain Bacteria; phylum Pseudomonadota; class Alphaproteobacteria; order Rhizobiales; family Rhizobiaceae; genus Phyllobacterium. Next base: position 9,628 of record NZ_JBBNAN010000140.1, on the reverse strand, counting down.
GCTTTGATACGCACATGTTGCGGTACTACCTTGTTGCGGCGCTCGTTTCCTACGCCATTCCCAATCTCATGACGCTGTCGGCAATACCGCACCTCGGGTCCGGCTATACGGGGATCATGTACACGCTATCGCCGGTGTTTACCCTGCTGCTTTCGATAGTGTTCAAGATGCGCCGCCCCAATCTTCTGGGGCTTCTCGGAATATTCGTCGGGTTCGCCGGGGCGGTTCTCGTCGGGTTCACCCGCGGGCAGGTCGGCCAGCCCGCCGATCCTCTGTGGGTGGGGATCGGCCTGCTTATCCCCGTGCTTCTCGCTTTGGGCAATGTCTACCGCACCATCGACTGGCCGCAAGGCGCCGATCCGACCGAACTTGCTGCGGGCAGCCATCTGACGACGGCCCTTCTGCTCATTCCGGTGATTTTCTATATGACCGGCGCGTTTCCGGTGGCGCCCCTTGGCAATGTCCCGTGGCTGGTGTTCTTCCAGATACTCGCTTCGGCTTGCATGTTTGCACTGTATTTCCGGCTCCAGGCCGTGGGAGGTCCGGTCTATCTCAGCCAGATCGGTTACGTCGGCGCAGCCGTCGCATTGCTTGCCGGCACGCTGTTCCTCGGCGAAGTCTATCAACTCGCAACCTGGGCGGGCGCGGTCATCATTACGATTGGTGTCCTGATGACGACGAAAGCTCAGCGCATGGCCGCAAAGGCCGGCTAGAGCAAGTTTTGTCTATTTAGAGTCGTTCTGCCGGAGGGAATTCATGGACAAGGTCAAGGGGTTTGGCGAGGCCGATGTGTGTGCATCGGACGAAGCCGAATGCTCTAGGGCCTTGTTGCAAGGACCATGTAATTGACGTCCGTGTCGCGTGAACGGTTCCAGCTGTCAGCCAGCGGGTTGTAGGTAACGCCCACCTTTTCCATCACGACAAGTCCGGCGCGCGACAGCGCCGTTTCCAGCTCTTCGGGACGCACCAGTTTTTCATACTGATGCGTGCCGCGCGGCAGCCAGCGCAAGACATACTCAGCGCCAAAAATCGCAAGGCCGAGCGCCTTCAATGTCCGGTTGATGGTGGCAATGAAAGTCATGCCGCCGGGTTTCACCATCTGCGAACAGGCTGACATGTAGAGGTCGACATCGGCGACGTGCTCGACGACTTCCATATTAAGGACGATGTCGAATTGCTCTCCAGCTTCGGCAAGTGCTTCGGCCGTTGTTGCACGATAATCAATGGGAAGACCGCTTTGCGCGGCGTGGATCCTGGCTACTTCGATATTGGTTTCACCGGCGTCAGCGCCGACTACGGTTGCGCCAAGACGCGCCATTGGCTCGCAAAGCAGGCCGCCGCCGCAACCGATATCGAGAATCCGCAAGCCAGCAAACGGCGCCGGGCTGTTCGGATCGATGCCGTAATGGGCACAGACCTTTTCCTTGATATAGGCGAGCCGTGTCGGATTGAACTTGTGCAGGGGACGAAACTTGCCTTGCGGGTTCCACCACTCTGCCGCCATGCGCGAAAAGCGCTCGACTTCTGCCGCATCGATTGTACTGCGTTCTGTGGTCGCCATTGCCCTGTCCTTGCTGTTAGCGTCGAGTGGCCTCTTCCAGAAAAAAATGTCAAGGCGCAAATTTCCTGACGGCAAATTGTGTCAGCTATTGTTATCCATTAGTATCTATTGTCATCTAATGCTATTGGTTTACGATAAAACAGAGATAAGGCCCGGCCGCAATGACAAGCATCGCACTCAACGACCATTATGAACAATTCATCAAAAAGCAGCTCGAATCCGGACGCTACAACAACGCCAGTGAAGTTGTGCGGGCAGGTTTGCGGATGCTGGAGGATTTTGAGGAAGCCAGGGAAAGTTGGCTGCGTAACGAGATACCCAACCGGCTTGCCGAGCTTCAGAAGAACCCTGCGATGGGCGTTGCCGCCGAACAGATATTCGACAATCTTGAGGCCCGCATTCGTGCTCCGAAAGCAAAATAGGGAATGAAATATAGCGTCCTGTTCCACCCGCGTGCTGAGCAGGAGCTAGTTGAACTCCACGACTACATCAATGACGTTGCCAGCCCCGAAAGAGCGTTGGCGTTCATGGCCGGCATCCGCGATTATTGCCGGGTTTTTCTGCCCTTCCGAAGCGCGGGACAGTTCGCGACGATATCATGAATGGCATCGCTTTTTCGGTGACATCAGGTGCCGTACTGATTTTGGGCATTTTCTACGGCGGCCGCAACATAGCGCCGGACGTGCTGGATGATTAGAGGTGTCTCTCGATAAGGGACAGTCCTCGCTGGGTAAATCGTCCCGCGTTCTTGCAGTCGGATCATAATTTCGTTATGGGAGGCCGCATTCATTTGGCGAAGGGCCGCTGCATTTCAAGCAACTCTTTTCCGAACCAATTTTAGGCTTTTCCAGAACGGTACCTTCCCATGGCACGCATTGTGATGAAATTCGGTGGCACTTCGGTGGCCGATATCGACCGCATCCGTAATGTGGCCAGGCACGTCAAACGTGAGGTCGATGCGGGACATGATGTTGCCGTCGTCGTTTCCGCCATGGCCGGGAAGACCAATGAACTCGTGGCCTGGACCCGTCAGACCTCGCCGATGCATGATGCGCGCGAGTATGATGCCATTGTTGCCTCCGGTGAACAGGTGACGGCCGGTCTGCTTGCGATCGCCCTGCAGGCGATGGGCGTGCATGCCCGTTCGTGGCAGGGATGGCAGATCCCGATCAAGACCGACAATGCGCATGGCGCTGCTCGCATCCTCGAGATTGACGGTTCGTTCCTGATCGAGCGGTTCGAGGAGGGGCAGGTGGCTGTGATTTCCGGTTTCCAGGGCATTGGTCCGGACAACCGCATCTCGACGCTCGGCCGCGGCGGTTCGGACACCAGCGCGGTCGCCATCGCTGCAGCGGTGAAAGCCGATCGATGCGATATCTATACCGACGTCGATGGCGTCTACACGACCGATCCGCGTGTCGAACCGAAGGCGCGCCGCCTGTCACGCATCTCGTTTGAAGAAATGCTTGAAATGGCCTCGCTTGGCGCCAAAGTACTGCAGGTGCGGTCCGTCGAGCTTGCCATGGTGCACAAAGTGCGCACATTTGTCAGGTCCAGTTTCGAAGACCCCGATGCGCCGGGCATGGGTGATCTCATCAATCCGCCCGGAACACTTATTTGCGACGAGGAAGAAATCGTGGAACAGCAGGTTGTCACAGGAATTGCCTACGCCAAGGACGAAGCCCAGATTTCGTTGCGCCGCGTTGCTGATCGCCCCGGAATTTCTGCCGGCATTTTTGGCCCGCTGGCCGAGGCGCATATCAATGTCGATATGATCGTCCAGAACATCTCGGAGGACGGGTCGAAGACCGACATGACGTTCACCGTGCCCTCGGGCGACCTCGACAAGGCGCTGGTTGTGCTTGAAAAGGTCAAGGAAGATATCGGCTTCGACGTCATCCAGTCAGAGGCCGGCATGGTAAAGGTGTCGGTCATCGGTATCGGCATGCGCAGTCATGCGGGTGTTGCCGCGACGGCTTTCCGTGCGCTCGCGGACAAGGGCATCAACATCCGCGCCATCACCACGTCGGAGATCAAGATTTCGATCCTGATCGATGGTCCCTATGCGGAACTTGCGGTGCGCACTTTGCATTCTGTCTACGGTCTGGATAAGCATTAGAAAACGAGATTCTGTTTGTCGGCATCTTCGCCGGCTGACATGATGTATCGACTGATTTGGTGAGGTCATTCCGGCCTTGCCAATATTGTTATGGAGAAAGGCTCCAAGTGCCCACGCGCGAGCAGATAAGCGGCCCCCGTGTCATGCTGAAGCGTCTCCGCGAATTGATGGCGGAGGCTCTTGAGCCGCAGGAGAGGCTTGACCGCATTGTTCGCGAAATCGCGCAGAACATGGTCGCGGAAGTGTGCTCGTTTTACGTGCTGCGCTCAGATGGCGTTCTCGAACTCTACGCTACCGAAGGTCTGAACCCGTCGGCCGTCCATCTGGCGCAGTTGCGGCTGGGGCAAGGTCTCGTCGGCACCATTGCCGCGAGTGCGCGCCCTCTCAATCTCACCGATGCGCAGACCCACCCGGCCTTTGCCTATCTGCCGGAAACGGGCGAAGAGATCTACAATTCCTTCCTCGGCGTGCCGATCCTCAGGGCAGGACGCACGCTCGGCGTTCTCGTCGTCCAGAACAGGACCAAGCGCGTTTACCGCGAGGACGAGGTCGAGGCGCTCGAGACCACGGCGATGGTTCTGGCGGAGATGGTTGCCGCCGGGGAGATACCGCGGCTTGCCCGCCCAGGCGTCGAGCTCGATCTCGGCAAGCCGATGAGTTTCAGCGGCACGGCGTTCAATGATGGCGTCGGGCTTGGCCACGTTGTCCTGCACGAGCCGCGCATCGTCGTCACCAATCTTTTCAACGAAGATATCAATGCGGAAATCGACCGGCTCGAAAGCTCGCTCGGTTCCTTGCGCATATCGATCGACGACATGCTGTCGCGCCGCGATGTTGCGTTCGAGGGCGAGCACCGTGAGGTGCTGGAAGCCTACCGGATGTTCGCGCATGATACCGGCTGGGTGCGCCGTCTCGAAGAGGCGATCCGCAATGGCCTGACGGCCGAAGCGGCAGTCGAGAAAGTGCAGAGCGATACCCGCGCCCGCATGATGCACCTGACCGATCCCTACATGCGGGAACGCCTGAGCGATTTCGACGATCTGGCGAACCGTTTGCTGCGCCAGCTGATGGGCCGCGACGTCAAGACCATGGCCGGGTCTCTGGCCAAGGACGCCATCATCATCGCCCGCTCCATGGGCGCGGCGGAACTGCTGGATTATCCGCGCGAACGCCTGCGCGGCCTGGTGCTCGAAGATGGCGCGGCGACAAGCCATGTGGTGATCGTCGCGCGTGCGATGGGCATCCCGGTTGCAGGTCAGGTCAAGGGCGTCGTGTCCATGGCGGAAAACAATGATGCGGTGATCGTCGACGGCGATGATGGCCGCGTCCACTTGCGTCCGCAGTCCGACGTCGAAGCGGCCTATTCGGAGAAAGTCAAATTCCGGGCCAAGCGGCAGGCGCTCTACAGGGAACTGCGCGACAAGCCGTCAGTGACCAAGGATGGCGTAAAAATTTCGCTGCTGATGAATGCCGGTCTTTTGGTCGACCTGCCGCAACTGATGGAAGCGGGCGCTGCGGGCATTGGCCTGTTTCGTACCGAGCTCCAGTTCATGGTGGCGTCGACCTTCCCGCGCGCCGAGCAGCAGGAGCGCCTCTATCGCTCGGTGCTGGACGCTGCCGGTGACCGGCCGGTTACATTCCGCACGCTGGATATTGGCGGCGACAAGGTGCTTCCTTATTTCCGCAGCAATGTGAACGAGGAAAACCCGGCCATGGGCTGGCGGGCGCTGCGTTTGACCCTGGATCGCCCGGGATTGCTGCGCACGCAGGTCCGTGCCTTGCTCAAGGCCGCGGGCGGGCGCGAGCTTCGGCTTATGCTGCCGATGGTCACGGAAGTGGCGGAAGTACGCAAGGCGAGCGAGCTGATAAATCGCGAAGTCCAGCACTTGTCGCGCTTCGCCTATGATCTGCCGACGCGGGTCAAGATCGGCGCAATGGTCGAAGTTCCATCACTGCTCTGGCAGCTTGACGAACTCATGTCGGAGGTGGATTTCGTCTCGGTTGGCTCGAACGATCTGTTCCAGTTCGTCATGGCGGTCGACCGCAGCAATTCGCTGATTGCCAACCGGTTCGACAATCTTTCCGTGCCGTTCTTGCGCGTGCTGCGGCAGATCGCCGAGGCGGGCGAGCGAAACAATACCGACGTCACCCTTTGTGGCGAAATGGCCGGCAAGCCGCTCTCGGCCATGGCGTTGCTCGGTTTGGGCTTCCGGTCCATATCCATGTCTGCCGCCTCGATCGGTCCGGTCAAGGCCATGCTGGGTACGCTCGATGTCGGCGAGCTCAGCGCACAGCTGAAGGACGCGATCGATAATCACGGCGAAACGGGTTCGTTGCGCCACGTCCTTACCAAGTTCGCAGAGCGAGCAGGCGTTCCACTCTAGAGGCTTAAACAAATGTCCATTCCGCAGGATCGTATGGATCAACTGCTGAAGCGTTTCTCCATGATGGAGACGCAGATGGCGAGTAATCCCGATTCCGACACCTATGTGAGGTTGGCATCGGAGTATTCCGAGCTTGAGCCGGTCGTCGCGAAAATCCGCGACCTCACCAGCGCTCGCGACGAAGCAGACGATCTGAAATCCATGCTCAACGACGCATCGACCGACAAGGACATGCGGGAGCTGGCCGAGGCGGAGCTGCCGGAAATCAATGAGCGCATCGAGGAACTGGAGAAGGATATCCAGGTTCTGCTTCTGCCGAAGGACGTCGCAGACGAGCGCAACGCGATCCTCGAAATCCGTGCTGGCACGGGCGGCTCGGAAGCGGCACTGTTTGCCGGCGACCTGTTTCGCATGTACGAGCGCTACGCCGCCGCCAATGGCTGGCGCGTCGAGTTGATCTCGGCAAGCGATGGCGAGGCCGGTGGCTACAAGGAAGTCATCGCCATGGTTTCGGGCAAGGGCGTTTTCGCCAAGCTGAAGTTCGAATCGGGCGTGCATCGCGTGCAGCGGGTACCCGATACGGAGGCGAGCGGCCGCATCCATACCTCGGCTGCAACCGTAGCGGTGCTGCCGGAAGCCGAGGAAATCGACATCGACATTCGTCCCGACGATATCCGTATCGACACGATGCGGGCATCGGGTTCCGGCGGACAGCACGTCAACACCACCGACTCTGCCGTTCGCATCACGCATATCCCCTCAGGCATCGTCGTCGTGCAGGCGGAAAAATCACAGCACCAGAACCGGGCCCGCGCAATGCAGGTTCTGCGTTCCCGCCTGTTCGACATGCAGCGGCAGAAGGCTGACAGTGAGCGTTCCGAAGCGCGGCGTAGCCAGGTCGGGTCAGGCGATCGGTCCGAGCGCATTCGCACCTATAATTTCCCGCAAGGTCGTGTGACGGATCACCGCATCAATCTGACGCTCTACAAGCTCGACCGCATCATGGAAGGCGACCTGGACGAGCTGATTGGCGCGCTGATTTCCGATTACCAGACAGCGCAGCTCGCGCAGATGAACGAAGGGTTCTGACGACGATGGCTGGGCATGGCGCGCTCCTCTCCGAGGTGCACAGGAATGCTCGGGCCAGCTTGGCGGCAGCGGGAATAGAAACTGCGGATCTCGACGCGCGTCTCCTGGTTGAATGGATCACCAAGTGCGATCGCCTGGAGATGATACGCAACCCGAATCGCGTGATTGAAAAGACGATTGTCGAACGGCTGGATGCAATCCTGACCCGGCGAATCAATGGCGAATCGGTGCACCGCATCATCGGTAAACGTGCCTTTTTCGGGGTCGAACTCACTCTATCCGCCGATACGCTGGAGCCCCGTCCGGATACAGAAGCACTGGTGGAACTGGCAATGCCGTTCCTGCGCCAACGCATTGAAAAACATGGTGTTGCCGATCTGATCGATCTCGGCACCGGGACGGGCGCAATTGCTCTGGCGCTCCTCGACCAGTTCGCGCAATTGCGGGCAGTGGGGGTTGATATTTCGAAAGGCGCCCTTGATACGGCGCGCGACAATGCCCATCTCACAGGTGTATCTGATCGTTTTGCGGCCCTGCAGTCGGACTGGTTGTCCGAGGTAACAGGCAGCTATGATCTGATTGTTTCCAATCCGCCTTATATACCGACCCTCGATATAGCCGGCTTGCAGCGCGAAGTTGTATTGCATGACCCGGTCAGGGCACTGGATGGCGGAAAGGACGGCCTTACCCCCTACCGAATCATTGCCGGACATGCCCGGCAATATCTGAGGCAAGGCGGCGCCGTCGCGTTAGAGATTGGTTTTGGACAACGCCGTGATATCGAGGCGATTTTCGCAGAGGCGGATTTCGTGTTAACGGGTGTCCAGAACGATATTGGCGGGCACGAAAGAGCATTATTGTTCCTGCCAATACAAAAATGTTGAAAAAAGGCTTGGAATTTGCTGCGAAGACGGCTAGTTTCCGGTTACCGCTCTAAACCGAACAAATCTGGTTCTGCCTATCAAGCGATTGATACGGAAATTTCCGGGTGTTTGATTTCTCTTCGGAAATAGCTTTGGAGAAATGGTTTTTGCGGCAGCACAAAAGTTTATGAACTTTGGATGCGATTGGAGCGCGGGGCGCGCTTCAGGTCGGCACTTGAGAAGCGAAGCTTTTTGACTCAAATGGTGAGCAAATTAGCGCCCCTGATTTTCTGAAAAGAGATAAGTATGAGGCCAGTACAGCAGAATAGGCGCATGCGCGGACGCGGTAACAACAATAACCGCAGCAAGGGTCCCAACCCACTTTCCCGCAATTATGAGAGCAACGGCCCCGACGTTAAAATCCGGGGGAACGCTCAGCACATCGCCGAAAAATATACCACTCTTGCACGCGATGCACAGAGCGCCGGCGACCGGGTGATGGCTGAAAACTATCTCCAGCACGCCGAGCATTACAATCGAATCATTCTCGCGGCACAGGCCCAGGCACCTGTCCAGTATCAGCGCGACGATCGCGATGATCAGGATGAGGATATTGGCTATGAGGATGAGGGCAGCATCGTCAACGAGCCGGAACGCCAGGAGCGGCAGGAACGTTCCGAGCGTCATGAGCGTCCTGAGCGTGCGATCCATCAGCCGATCAACGGCAGTGGCCCGCAGCCGATTATTCAGGGTACTCCCGCTGAAGTTGCCTATGACGATGACACGGCCAGCCAGCGCCAACCGCAGGCACAGCCGCAGCCGCAGCCGCAGATTCAAGCCGACGAGAACGCTTCTGAAGCATCGCAAGAAGTCGCCGAAGCAAAGCCAGCACGTCGCGCGCCGCGCGGCCGCCGTCCTGCTCGTCCGCGCGAGCCGCGCGCGACGGAAGACAATGGCGCTGCAGCAAGCGCTCCGGACACCGCGAACGATCTTTCGCCGGCAGGCATTGTCGCCGAGGTGAAGAAGCGCCGCGCGGCGGTAGAATCCGACGTTTGATCTAAATGAGATCGCGCTTTACGCCATCCGTGGGTGACCGCGGATAGCGTATTGATTCTGAGCGGGTACATCGAGAGCACTCCTTGCTTGGAAATGTACTACTGCTTCGAATGTGCAACGTTGACGATTATCATTTGCAGATCACTCCACCTCCGTCACCCTGAGCTTTTGAGGCATCGCCGTCCTTAATCTCCCCCCTTGAGGGGGGCGAAGGCGGGCGAGACCCGTGGCTCGCCCTGGTAGGATCTTCTTGGGTTTAGCGCAGCTAAATCCTTGGAAAATCCAAGAAAGGGGATTTGCCCCTGGAACGATATCCCCTCACTTGCGATTTCTAGCGCTGAGCAAGAGCTAATGTGCTGAAATCGCTTTGTCTCCCGCAAGGGGAGAGATCATCGGCATCGGCTGTATCCACAAAATCCCGCCAACTGATCCAACACCTCCAAACCTCGTTTATCCTAACCGTGTCCTTGTCCTATGGGAACTGCTTCCGGAGCCATTCGAACTGGGGAAAAGGATCGGCGCCTCCAATGGCGGATAATGGACCCGCTGTCCCTTA
>NZ_JBBNAN010000139.1:0-16818 GCF_037994405.1 Phyllobacterium sp. | reverse complement strand
ACTCAGATGGGCTCTCGAACGGCCCCTGACGATTATTCTCCGGTGCAAGGCCAAGCGGATATGTGAGCTATATGCTCGTCATAGAGCAGATTGCTGAGAGGAGCGCCGTACCATGTCCCTTGTCGATGATGTACTGGAATATGGGAAATGGCTGCGCCAGCAATGTGCCGTGGTCGAGGCAGGGCTACGCAAGAAACACAATCGGATGGCGCGCGATGCGTTCATGTTTTTCCGCGCCACATGCTTCCGGTTTGCGCGAAAGGTAAAGGATGTCGTTCCGGAACTGGGAGATGCCACGGAGGTGCCGAGCGTCGGCGACGCCCACATCGAGAATTGGGGAACCTGGCGCGACGCGGAGGGGCGGCTGGTATGGGGTGTCAACGACTTCGATGAAGCTGCCAGGCTGCCCTATACGTACGACCTTCTGAGACTGGCGACGAGTGCGCGCTTGGCGCCCGGCTTGCCGGGCACCAACCGGGAGAGGGTGGCCGCAATCCAAGAGGGCTATCGACGTGGTCTCGATGCGCCCGGGCCTTGGCTCGTTGATGACGAAACGCCCTGGATGCAGGCGCTTGTCAACCGCCCGGCTGCCAAAGCCGGCGCGTTCGGCAGGGAATTGGCTTCGCTTCGGCCCGAACAGCCGCCGGCCGCGGTATCTGAAGCATTGTGCGGGCAACTCCCTGCGGGTACCGCTGGGATTGAATTTGGTGCATGGCAGCGCGGTGGCGGCTCGCTCGGCCGCCCGCGTTATGTCGCCACCGGCACCTGGAAAGGCGGGCGCGTGGTGCGGGAGGCCAAGGCACTGGTACCTTCGGCGTGGGAATGGGCGTCGGAATCGATAAGGCACGACAAGCTATTTCTAGCGATGGCAAAAAGTCGCTATCGGGCTCCTGATCCGTTCCTGGCGGTTGGCTCGGGGTTTGTCATCCGCCGTCTGGCACCCGATTCTGCAAAAATCGATCTTTCGACCGGGGAGGCACATGCCTACGGGCCGGAATTATTGCGCGCAATGGGTGCAGAACTCGCTTCAATCCACTTGGCAAATGACATCGATGTCGACGCAATACACCGGGACATGGACAAGCGCGGGCGGGAGTGGCTTTTTCTTGCTGCAAAAGCGGCCGAAAACGCCGTGCAAACGGATTTCCAAAAGTGGCGCGCCTATCACAAAAGCCAATGACCGGAGAACAAGATGGTTTTTCGTTCGTGGGGATCGATTGCGCGCTATCATAAGCGCGATCACCCGGCCGGCGCTTGTGATGTCATCAACGATGCTGGAAGCGGATCCTGACCCTAGTTGCCTACAAACCCGCTTCCCCCATTGTCTCATGGGCCGATAATGTCAGCAGAAGCTTAGTCTGCAGAAGACGTCCGTTTGAGAACGCTCCAGTCAAACCCGCGAGCCCAGTCGGTAAAATTGTGCCAGTGCACTTCGGGGAAATCTCTCTGCAATGCAGCGATATCGACATCATAACCGACACGCTCGAACCACTCAAACATCAGTGCTGCATCCTCACTTTGCTGGCGCATCGCGGCAATCGGGATTTGCTGATAATTTATCGGGCGGCCGATCATCTTCGATAGAATTTCAGCCTGCTTTTCGCCGGACAACTCGTCCCCGGCGATATCGAAACGCATGCCGAATACCTGCTCGCGGCGCTCTGTCAGTGCTGCGACGAAAGCTCCTATGTCTGCCAAAGTCACCAACTGCAAGACGCGTTTGGGAGGCATTGCCATAGCGTGCGAACCTTGGCTTAACGCACCGAGGGACCACGGCGCGACGGTATTCTCCATGAAGGCGACTGGCGCACTGATGGTATAGGGGATGGCGAGTCCAGCGACATGTTTTTCGATGATGTATTTGCTTTCGAAATGCGGAATGCCGGTCTTCTTATTTGCGTCCGCGACGGACGAATAGATCAAATGCCCCACATTAGCCGCCTTCGCCGCATCGGCGGCAATGATTCCCTGGCGGATTTCCTCTTCTACACCGGCCTCGTAGCTGTTGCCCATCAGAAACATGGTGTCGACGTCGCCTGCGGCTCTTAGAATGGAAGTAGCGTCACCGAGATCGCCAACGACGACGTCAGCACCCTCTGACTTCAACTGGCGCGCAGCATCGCTATCCGGCTTACGGGTCAGCGCCTTGACGCTATGTCCTCTGGACAGCAGTGCGCGGGCAACTGCTCCCCCTTGCTGACCTGTTGCGCCAGTTACCAGAACGCTTCGTTTGGTGGTCATGTGTCTGATCCTTTTTGTTTCGCATGGAGCAAAGTTAGGATTTGTGACATTGGTTCATAATAGACTATAATTGGAAAACATCGTCTCAAATTTGGATATAATGATCGATCTCAACGATATCGTGGTGTTCGCTCGCGTCGTCGAGGCTGGCAGTTTCACCGCTGCAGCGCGCCTGCTGGGCATGCCCAAGACGACCGTCAGCCGTCGCATTGCCGTGCTTGAGCGTGAAGTCGGGGTTCGCCTGCTTCAGCGCACGACCCGCAGCCTTAACGTGACGGACGCAGGACGTCTTTACTACGAGCAGAGCAGTCAGGCGCTGCGGACGATCGACGATGCGAATTTGCGCCTGGCGGAAGCGAGAACAGAGCCGTCGGGGACAATTCGCATTTCGGCTCCTGTCGGCTTTGGCGGTTATTTCCTGACCAGCACAGTGTTCGATTTTCTTGCGATATATCCAAAAACCAACGTCGAACTACGCTTAACCGACGACAAGCTCAATCTTATCGAGAACGGAATCGATCTGGCTTTCCGTACCGGGACCCTTCCAGACTCCACGCAGATCGCCCGCAAGCTCGGCTCCACGCATAGAATTCTGTGCGCCAGCTCGGATTATCTCGCGCGTCGTGGCGTACCGGAGCAGCCAACGGACCTCGTTCGTCATCATTGCGTCATTGCAGGGCCGTCGACAGGAAGCGCTCACTGGGTTCTGGACGGCCCGCATGGCCAGGAAACAGTCACGGTGGCTGGACGCTTCGCCGCCAATGAAATGCAGGCGGTCGTTGCTGCTGCGATTGCGGGCTACGGCATCGCTCAACTGCCCCGCGCGATCGCCGAGGCATCCATAAAGGTTGGGGAATTGCGCCGCGTTCTCGATGATTACACAACCTTGTCTGGCGGCCTCTATGTCGTATTTCCGAGCAGCCGACACCTCTCACCCCTGATCAAGGCATTCATCGACCTTGCCGCCAAAAAGGTAAGTACCATCGGGGCCAGTGAGAACGACGAGTTACTGCCCGCAACGAATTGAGGTAATCCCAGCCGGCAATTTGGCAGTGAACAGATTATACCGCCAAATTGTGCGTTTGCTCCGGTCAGTGCTGACAAGATCCTCCCTGCGCAGCGGGGCGGTAGTTGCGATGGGTCAAAAAGCAGACGCCGCAAGAGGAACCTTTTTTGTACGGGCTGCAGAGCCCGTTGCGGCCGTCATATTAATCCAGCGTCACGCCCGTACTTTTCACAATAGGCTCCCATTTTTGGATCTCTGCTTTTACGTGTGACGCCAGTTCGTCCGGTGTCGAACCGACAATCTTCGCACTAAAGTCCTTCATACGTGAAATGACACCAGGATCGGCCAAAGCAGTCTTGGCTGCCTCATTGAGGCGCGCCACAATCTCAGTCGGGGTTCCCGCAGGCGCAAATAATGCATTCCAGGTATAGGTCTCATAACCTGGCACCGTTTCATCGACAGTTGGAATGTCGGGAAAAGAAGGAGCCCGATCCTTTGTGGTGACACCAAGCGCTCTCAACGTCCCAGACTTTATATGGGATGAAGAGGATGGCAGGTTGTCAAACATGATGGATACCTGGTTTCCAAGAAGGTCGTTTAGGGCAGGACCCGCGCCCTTGTATGGAATATGCTCCATAGAGACCCCGGCCATGCTCTTGAAAAGTTCGCCGGATAAATGAAGCGGAGTGCCGTTTCCGGACGAGGCGTATGAATACTTGCCAGGATTCTCTTTGAGCAGCTGAATTAGATCCTTCACGTTGTTAGCCGGCAATTGCGGATTAACAACCAAGACATTGGGGACAAGGACCAATAGCGAAATTGGCGCAAAATCAGCTACAGGATCATAAGGTTTCGCTTTCAGCATGAGTGGATTGAGTGCATGGGTTGCAACTGTTCCCATGAGGATAGTGTAACCATCCGGATCCGCTCTGGCGACCCGGTCAGCTCCCAGATTGCCGCCTGCACCCCCAACATTTTCGACTATCACTTGCTGCCCGAGGGTAGTCGACATGCTTGCTGCCACCAGACGGGCAACCAGGTCAGTCGAGCCACCAGCCGCAAAAGGCACCACAAGGGTGATCGCGCGATTTGGGAATGTTTCCGCTGCAGACGGTAATACTGATGCGATCACCGAACCTATCGTTAATCCTAGAATAACGCGTCTATTCAATGCCACAAATACCTCCCTCGTGAATTCGATGAACCTTATGCTTAAGGTTCATCTCAAGAAAAGACCATCGAGCAACCATTAACACAAGAAGACCTATGAAGGTATTTCAAAATCGCTGCGTATCCCAGCAAGTGGCGCGTAGAATATTAGCGTCGATCTTCGGGTCGAGAGCGAGGTCTGCTTCCGGTTGCTCCACCAATTCCGCCCACCGCTTCGCCCTTTTCCAGTATCTTGGGGTCAGGACGTGTTAATCTGGTCGATATGGCGCCTGAAACGGCGGCAAGCATGTGTGTCGAACCGTTCTGCCGGGGAGAATCGATCGCAAAGCGTTGTTGGTCGTTAGCCCCTAACGGACATCGAGGCGTTGGCGGCGTTATTCCGATTTCGTGGACATCGAGACGGAACAAAATTCCTCATCTCACGCGAGAGGTTTTGCCTTCTTGCCACCGCGTCTTGCCAGAAGATTGGCAACCACGAGCAATATGATCGAAAGCAGCATCATCAGCGTTGCGGCGGCGGTGATTGCAGGGCTCAGCCGTTCGCGCAAGCCAATGAACATTTCGAGCGGCATCGTTCGCTGGTTGGCACTGGCAAGAAACTGGGCAACGACGACTTCGTCGAAGGATGTGACAAAGGCAAAAGCTGCTCCCGACAGGACGCCGGGCAGGATCAATGGCAGCATCACCCTGTAGAATGCAACGACAGGTTTCGCGCCGGCAATCGAAGCGGCTCGCATGAGGTTGCGATCAAATCCCGTCAGGCTGGCCCCCACGGTTACCACGACGAAGGGGCTGGCGAGCGCCGTATGAGCGAGGATGATCCCGATATAGGTGCTGGCCAAGCCAACCCTTGCGTAGAACAGATAAGACCCTACGGCCGTGATGACCACCGGTACGATCAGCGGGGAGATCACCAGCGGCATGATGATGCGCCGCGCCGGGAATCTGTCGTTCGCCAGCGCAATCGCGGTCAATGTCCCGAGCGCCGTGGCGAGGGCGGTCGTGCCGAAGGCGATGATGAGGCTATTGCCTATCGCATGCTGCCAGCGTTCGGTGCCGAGAACTACCTCGTACCAACGGGTGGAAAGCCCTTCCAGCGGAAACACGAAGAAGGCTCCGCTGTTGAACGAGAGCGGTACCGGAATGAGGATCGGCACCATCAGAAAGGCGATGACGAGCGCGCCCCAGAGCCACAGCAACGTAACCCGTATTCGTTCACCGATCGTGGGATAAGGAGACAACAGCATGATCAAACCGGCTTCAAGCGATCGAGACCGAGCACGCGGGCGAACACCGCATAAAGTCCCATGGTGAAAACGAGGAGGATGAAACTGAGCGCCGCGGCCATTTCCCAATTCAGTTCGACATTGACGTAGTTGGCAATGAAATTGCTGATCAGCTGGTCGCCAGCGCCGCCGATAAGGGCCGGGGTAATGTAGTAGCCGAGGCAAAGAATGAATGTCAGGAGGCAGCCTGCCATGATTCCCGGCACCACTTGCGGCAGATAGACACGCAGGAACGAGGTCAAAGGCCTGCCCCCGAGGGAATAGGCTGCCCGCATCTGCGATGGCTGAATGGTACGCATGACACTGTAGATCGGCAGCAGCGTGAACGGCAATTGGATGTGGGTCATGGCAACGATGAGACCGAGGCGGCTGTACATCAGATCAAGCCTGGTGCCGGTCACGCCGAGCCAGAGCAGAATGTCGTTGACGAGGCCGAATTTCTGCAAGAGCACCGTCCAGGCTGCCGTCCGCACCAGAATTGATGTCCAGAATGGCAGCAGCACGGCAACGATGAGAATTGCACCAACGGTCTTTGGCACACTGGCAATGAGGTAGGCGAGAGGAAAGCCCAGTATGAGCGTCGCAAGCGTAACCGTTGCCGCGACGAGGAAGGTACGGGCGAATACACGCAGGAATATGGCCTGCTCCGGTGGTACCCGTTCGATGCTGCCATCCGCGTTCCAGCGAAGGTCAACCGCGCTCAAGAGATAAAATGAGGTGAGGACCTGTCTTCCTCTCTCGATCGTCGCCCATGTGCTTGGGCTGGTCCAGAACGGGACGGATTTGACGAGCGATACGGGGTCGGTGATACCTTCCTTGTCGAGCGCGCGGGCGGTCTTGAGGATCTGGCTGCGCGCGCCGGGCAATCGCGCGTTCAAGTTCTTGGCAAATTCCGCGAGGTTTCCCTTCTGCTGATTGGCTTTCAGATCGGCGGCGAGCGCTTCAAAGGTTTTATCGTCGGGAACTCCGCTTCCGTTCCAGCTCTGCATCGCAGCGCTGGTGAGGGGCAAGGCATTGGCGATCGTTGGGTCATAGACCGCCCGCGACAGGAGAATGACAATCGGGATGCCGAAACTGAGAAGCAACAGGGCCAGCAGCGGTGTGGCAAGCGCGAACGAGCGCAGTCGTTCGCGTGCCTCGGATCGGCGGATCGCCGCCACAACCGATCTGGCGTCGGCGGTGTTCGGGGCAGTTTTCATGAACTGCCCCCGATCCAAGTCGGTGGGCTGGGCCGTAGACATGTCGGACTATTGAGCCAGCCAGGCATTGAAGCGCTTGACCAGATCCTCACCATAATCGCCCCAGAACTCGGTATCTGCGACAAGATATGACTTCATGTGGTCCGGCGCATTTGGAAGCTTGGGCAGCGCATCCTCGGCCACGAACTCGGTGGCGTCGGCCCTTACCGGCCCGTAGGTGATGAAACTTGCGAGCTTGGCGTTGTTCTCGGGCTTGCTAATATAGGCGAGATATTTATAGGCAAGCTCAGGGTTCTTCGCGCCTTTCGGGATGCTGATCATGTCATATTCGAGGATCTGGCCATCCCAGACAATCTTGAACGGCTTTGAATCCGTGTCGATCGCATTCTGGATACGGCCGTTCCATGCCGTCGTCATCACCACTTCTTTTGAGGCAAGCAACTGCGCGGGCTGTGCGCCGGCATCCCACCAGACAATATCGCCTTTGATCGTATCCAGCTTCTTGAACGCGCGGTCAACGCCTTCGGGGGTGGCCAAGACCTCGTAGACCTGGTTTGCCGGAACACCATCTGCCATCAGCGCCCATTCGAGATTCTGTGCGGGGAATTTTCGCATGGCGCGCTTACCCGGGAACTTCTTCGTGTCGAAGAGGTCGAGCACCGATGTTGGAGCTTCCTTCAGGACCGTCGGGTCATAGGCGAGGATGTCGCCATAGGCGTCGAGTCCGACGCCGCATTTGAGCGCGGAGCCTTCAATGAATTTGGACTGGTCGGCAATTTTTGAATAATCGAGTGGCTCAAGGATGCCTGCGTCACAACCCTGCAGGACCGTGGCCGTCTCAACCGTAACGAGGTCGATCGGCACGTTGCCCGTGTCGACCATGGCTTTGACCTTGCCGAGATCACCAAGATATTCCTGCTCGACAATCTTGACGCCGGTTTCCTTGCTGAATGGCTCGAACCAGGCTTTGCGCTGCGCGTCCTGCCAGGCACCACCGCTGGCCATGATCGAGAGTTCCTCGGCAATTGCCGATTGGCCGAAGAGTGCGCAGGCGGCGACCGTCGCCAAGGCAACGGAATGAAAAGAATGACGTTTCATGAGTTCCTCTCTTGTTCTTAGTTGAATTCCTGACCCTAATGCTGTGCCGGAAATGCGCGGCAATCCCTGTACGACCAGCCAAGCCCAATTCGTTGGCCTTGTGTCGTAATGGTCTCGGGACCAACCTTCACGCTCAGCAACTGGCCGTTGTCGAGCCGTGCCAGGAGCCGCAGATGATCGCCGAGATAGATTCTTCCTTC
Source organism: Phyllobacterium sp. (assembly GCF_037994405.1). GTDB lineage: Bacteria > Pseudomonadota > Alphaproteobacteria > Rhizobiales > Rhizobiaceae > Phyllobacterium. The sequence continues at coordinate 8,618 of NZ_JBBNAN010000139.1, read as the reverse complement.
GACGGTCGCCTCGAAATCGTTCTCTTCATTGGAAGCGGCAGCGATCCGAATACATTCCGGACGGATGGCGACCTGGCACGAAGTTCCGTGCGCCCCAATCTCGATGGCCGTTGCGCGGATGTGTCCGCCGCCCGTCAAGGCCACCTGGCAGACATCGCCCGAAACCTGGTCAACAACGCCTTCAAGCGTATTGTTCTCGCCGATGAAGCTCGCGACGAAGGGGCTCTCCGGCCGGTTGTAGAGACTGTCCGGCGTGCCGATCTGGGCGATGCCGCCGTTGTTGAACACAGCGACGCGGTCCGACATGGTCAGCGCTTCACTCTGGTCATGGGTCACGTAGACGATGGTCACGCCCAGCAGGGAATGAAGCTGCTTGATCTCAAGCTGCATGTGTTCGCGCAGTTTCTTGTCGAGCGCTCCTAGAGGTTCATCCATCAGGACAAGGCTCGGCTCGAATACCAGGGCGCGGGCCAGTGCGACACGCTGCTGCTGCCCGCCAGAAAGCTGACCAGGCCGCCGGTCGGCGAACTTCCGCAACTGGATCATATCCAGCGCTTTATCAACGCGGCTGGTTACTTCGGCCTTCGAAAACTTGCGCACCGAAAGCGGGAACGCGACGTTTTCCTCAACCGTCATGTGCGGAAACAGCGCGTAGTTCTGGAAGACCATGCCAATGTTGCGTTCGTAAGGGGGGCGCCGATCGACGGATTGCCCGTCCAACATGATGCTGCCATTGGTTGGACGCTCGAATCCCGCCAGCATGTTCAGCGTCGTCGTTTTGCCGGAGCCCGAGGGGCCGAGCAATGTTAGAAACTCGCCCTTTGCCACATGCATGTTGAGCCGTGTGACGGCAAATGTGCGACCATCGTAGGACTTCTCGACATCGATGAATTCGACAAAGCGATCAGCCTCTGCATGCAAAGCGCTGCTTGCAGCCAAAGTTTGGAATTGCCTGTTCGTATGCGCGACCATCATCGGACCGGGTCACCAGTGACACGGTGCGACGTGCGTGGATTGACTGTTAGCCTCCGCGTTGGTGCACACAACCAAGGGTTTGGGCACATCTGCTCCTCCTAGGGGATCGTTGAACTTATATGATCATACAATCTGCCGATAGCGAGATAATGAACCATACAAACGGTATGTCAAGACCTTATTGTGTGGTGTTTATGCGCAAAATCTGTGTTCATTTCGGAATTGTCCTACATGAATTCGATTGTTTGGTCATTTGTCGTATGGTACAAGCCGGATGTTAACTGCACAGAATGGCTCAATATCGATGATGCAAGATTTGCAGCTTTCCGGAGGGGAGGGCCCGGTTTACCGTCGTCTGGCCGACGCAATAGCCGACCGGATCGCAAGCGGCCTGCTCGCTGCCGGGGAGCGATTGCCGCCCCAGCGCGAGATCGCCCAAAGCCTTGGAATCAACGTTACGACCGTAACGCGAGCTTTCTCGACGCTGCAGGAGCGCGGGCTGATCGACGCACGGCCAGGCAGGGGCATGCTTGTCGCTGAGCAGAAGAGCAATGCTGGTCCCGGCTTCGTTTCAGCTCCGAGCGAAGAGGCAGGTGTCGTCGACCTTTCGATCAACCGGCCCGCCACCAACGCCTATCTCGACGTTTTCACGGCGCTTCTGCCCCGACTTGCCAGGAATCGCCACTATGCTGCAATTCAGGACTACCATCCTGCCGAAGGACCACTTTGGGCACGAACCGCAGTGGCGGAGTGGCTGAAGCCGGTCGCGGGTGACGGCGATCCCGGGAGGGTCGTACTGACAATCGGTGCGCAGCATGCCCTTGATTGTGTCCTCAGTGCAGTGGCCCAGAAAGGCGACGTCATTCTAGCCGATGAAGTGACGTATCAGGGGATCAACGCCCTCTGCCGTTCGCACGGCATCGACCTGCGCGGACTTGCTATGGACAAGGGCGGAATGCGGCCCGATGCCTTCGATGCCGCCTGCGTACAATGGCGACCAAGAGCGGTTTTCCTCGTGCCCAGCCTGCACAATCCGACAACAATCACCCTCTCGGAAGAACGACGAATGGACATTGTTGAAATAGCGCGGCGGCATAACGTGCTGATCATTGAAGATGATGTCTACCGCCCGCTGCTCAACGAGTCCCCGCCATCGTTCGCCAATCTCGAACCGGAGCTGACGGTCTATATCGGCGGGTTTTCCAAGTGCGTGGCACCGGGACTGAGGTTTGGCTTCGTCATCGGCCCGCGATTCATGATGGGGCAGGTGGCGGCGGCGCTGCGCATCAATTGCTGGAGCGTCAATCCGATGGCGGCGCTGATCGCGACCATTCTTCTTGAAGAGGGCACTGCGGTCGAAATCATCGAGGCTCAGAAAGCAGAGCTTTCACAACGGCAACGCATTCTCACCGAAATGCTCGGTGCCTTCGATCTTCAAACCGACCTGACCTCAACCCACGCGTGGTTACACTTGCCCGAACCCTGGCGCGGTGCCAGCTTTGCCCGCACGTGCCTGCAGCGAGGCGTTGGTGTCTTGCCGGGCGATGCCTTCGCAGTCGGGCGCGAGCCCGTGCAACATGGCGTACGCATCAATATCGGTGCGGCGCGATCGCGGGATGACTTGCGGCGTGCGCTGAAGACAATGCGTGAATTGCTGGAAGCGGGGCATCTGCAGATTCCGGGCTTCGTCTAGGAGAATCTCGTGAGCGAGGCGAAGAGGATTGAAATCGCAATCATTGGCGCTGGGGTCATCGGTCTCTGCATCGCATTGCGACTGGCGTCCGAAGGACGCGAGGTCGTTCTGATCGATCCGCACGAACCTGGCTCCGGGGCTTCGTTCGGCAATGCCGGAACATTTGCAGACTATGCCTGCGTGCCGGTCGGCAACCCGGACGTTTTGAAAAACCTGTCGCGGCTCCTATTGAATGCCGACAGTCCATTTTCGCTGCGTTGGGCCGCGCTCTTCCAACTTGCGCCTTGGCTGGTGCGGTTTGTGCATCAATCGTTGCCTGCCGCTGCCCGGGCCAATGCTGTCGCGCTGGCAGAGCTGCTGGCGGAAGCCCTGCCGGCTTGGGAAGAGATGGCGGTGGAAGCTGGGGCCGAAAAGCTCATGCACAGGAACGGGTGTCTCTATCTGCAGCAGAACACGAAAAATCGCTCCAGCGGGTCGTGGGCTCACAAGACTCGATGTGAACTCGGCGTGCGCCAGGAAACACTCAATGCTGAGGAGGTGGCCGCGATGGAGCCGACGCTTCCGCGGTACGACGGCTCCGGTATCTTTTTCCCGGACTCGATGAACGTCACTGATCCGAGCGCCTTGATGGAGCAGCTTCTTGGCGCCGCGCGAGCCAGGAGCGTGGGCGTTCGAAGATCGCGCGTGACCAAATTTAAGCTCAACGGGGATTGGACGCTTCTAAGCGGGCCGGATCTTGATCTGAAGGCCAAGACCGTTGTGATTGCAGCTGGCGCTTTTTCGAGGGAACTTGCCTTGCTTGCCGGGGACCGGATTCCGCTTGAAACCGAACGCGGTTATCATCTCGAATATGCAACGGAAAGGCCGCTGCTCCAGCGTCCCGTTTGCCCCACCCATCTCGGATTCTACATGACACCGATGGCGGGCCGGCTGCGGGTTGCCGGCACGGTGGAACTTGGCGGAACCAGTGCGGGGCCCACTCGGTCACGGTTTGAGCTTCTGGGTCGCGGAGTAAGGCAGTATTTTCCCGAATTGGACTGCGCTTCATCGAAATGGTTGGGTTTCAGGCCATCACTGCCGGATTCGCGGCCGGTCATTGGACGGAGCCGCAACAGCGAAAATGTAATCTACGCCTTTGGCCACGGCCATCTCGGACTGACCTTGGCGGCGATCACCAGCAGATTGGTCGCAAGCTTCATCAACGGCGACACGGACCCGTTGACGACACGCTTCACACCAGAACGATTTTGAGGCGATAGTTGGGCCGTATTTGAACGCGCTTGGAACAAGTCAGCGCCAACAAACCATCGATTGCTGCCTGCCTGGCGACTTGACGCTTCGCGTTCAAATTACTTTCATAGTTTTGGCATAAAGCGATCCAAGAACAGCAAATAGCCCAGCCGGAGGGATGACATGAACTATTCCAAGGACAAGTCTGAAAGCCCGGATTGGCTCGAAGCGGAACTCGCCGATACGCTCGACGAAGATTACGAGCTCGAACTCTCCGAGCCGGCTCTTTCGGAGGAAATCCGCAAGATTTACCGCAAGTCGCACCCCCCGACGATTCCGCGGATCGATTATTTCCGCGCCTTGCTTTCCCTCCAGGCGGAACTGATCAAGCTGCAGGACTGGGTTGCCTATCACAAGGAGAAGGTGGTCGTGATCTTCGAGGGGCGCGATTCCGCCGGCAAGGGCGGCGTTATCAAGCGCATCACCCAGCGGCTGAATCCCCGCATCGTGCGGGTGGTGGCGCTCCCGGCTCCATCGGACCGCGAGAAGACGCAATGGTACTTCCAGCGTTACGTGCCACATTTGCCTGCCGGCGGCGAGATCGTGCTCTTCGATCGCTCCTGGTACAACCGTTCGGGCGTCGAGAGGGTCATGGGCTTCGCGACCGAGGAGCAGGTGGCGGAATTCTTCCATGACGTACCCGAATTCGAGCGCATGTTGGTGCGCTCCGGCATCCGGCTGGTGAAGTATTGGTTTTCCATCACCGATGAGGAGCAGCAGATGCGGTTTCTGGTGCGCATCCATGATCCGCTGAAGCAGTGGAAGCTGTCGCCGATGGATCTGCAATCGCGTGTGCGCTGGGAAGCCTATACGAAAGCCAAGGAAGAAACATTCGCCCGCACGAATATTCCCGAAGCACCTTGGTATATCGTTGAGGGCAATGACAAGAAGCGTGCCCGGCTCAACTGCATGGATCATCTGCTTCAACAGATTCCCTATGAGGATGTGCCGCACGAAGACATCACCCTGCCTCAGCGGGTGTTCAATCCCGATTACGAGCGCAAGGTGCTGCCGCCGGAACTCTACGTACCGCCAAAATACTGAGCAAGCATTCGCTTTAGATTTTCCAACGCGCTTGTCCGCGAAATGTTTGTCCCAATCGACGTAGGGTTCCGATTATTTTGGCGGCGGAAATGTGGCGCTGCCGCTTTCGCGTCACGGTTTTTTCATTCGGCTGACACGCAGTCCGGTTATGATTCGATCTCGTGATACGAACCTGAATGGCGAGACACAATGAGCACATCAGCAAATCGGTGGACGCCGCACTGGGCGATCCACCCCGGCCAGCATTTGCTTGAATGCATCGAATCGCATGGACTGTCGGTGGAAGATTTTGCGCGGTCGACTGATATACCGGTGGCGACGATTGACGCCGTCATCGCCGGCCGGTACCCGATCACACACGACATTGCACTGCGCATCGAGCGAGCGCTGGGCATCATGCCGGACCTCTGGTTTGTCCTGCAGTCAAGATGGCACCTGCATCAGGAAACGTTCCAAGTGCCGGCATAGTTGCGCTTCGAACGCCGCCTTTGGCCATGCTATCGAGGCGGCGCGGTCGCGTTACCGTCCGACCGGTGACTGGGCCACACGCGAAGATCTCGTATTATCTCTACGCAAGAAGCGGATCAGGCGCGTTCTTCCCAGATTTTTGCCAATTCGACGAGCGTCTTGACGCCTCTCTCCATGTCTTGCCGGCTGACCCATTCCAGCGGTGAGTGAAAGGCGTGGCCGCCCGCGAAGATGTTGGCACAAGGCAAGCCCATGAACGACAGCCGTGAACCATCGGTGCCGCCTCGTATGCTGCCGCGAACCGGCGCCATGCCGGCCCGCCGAATTGCCTCTATGGCGTATTCGACGATTTCCGGATGACGGTCGAGGATGGCCTTCATGTTGCGATATTGCTCCTTGACCTCGAAGGTGTAGGACGAGCCGGGATAGTCCGCCATGACATCTTTGATGATGTTCTCCAGCATAGCTTCCTTGACCGCGAGGCCATCATCGTTGAAGTCGCGGACAATAAGGCTGAGGACTGCCTTCTCCATCGAACCGGTCACGCCCGTCGGGTGCACGAAGCCCTCCCGGCCTGCCGTTGTCTCAGGCGCGGCGTCCTTGGGCAGCCGGCTGATGATTGCACCAGCGATCTTGATGGCGTTCTCCATCTTTCCCTTGGCGAAGCCCGGATGGATGGCGACGCCTGAAATGACAATCTCGATGCCGTCGGCGGAGAACGTCTCATCTTCGATATGGCCGGCCGTTTCGCCGTCGACGGTGTAGGCGAACTTTGCGCCGAGCTTTTCGAGGTCGACCTTGTCTACCCCGCGGCCTATCTCCTCGTCCGTCGTGAAGAGGAGCTTGATCGTTCCGTGCCTGATGTCCGGATTGTCGACCAGGAGTTGTGCTGCCGTCACGATCTCGGCAATGCCGGCCTTGTCATCAGCGCCGAGGAGTGTCGTGCCGTCGGTCGTAATGATGTCGTTGCCGATCTGGTCGGGCAGCGCCGTATGATCGCTGACGCGAATGATCTGCTGTGGAGAAAGCTGGATGTCACCGCCGCGGTAGTTTTTCACCACCTGCGGCTTGACGTTTGTCCCGGTGAAGTCGGGTGCGGTATCCATATGCGAGCAGAAGCAGATCACCGGTACCGGCTTGTCGACATTTGATGGAATGGTTGCATAGACGTAGCCGTGTTCGTCGAGATGCGCATCGGCCAGACCGATTGCCAGCAATTCCTCGACCAGAATGCGGCCCAGGTTCTTCTGCTTATCGGTGGAGGGCTGCGTCGATGACTTGGGATCCGATTGGGTGTCGATGACGACGTAGCGAAGGAAGCGATCGGTAACAGTATCGGTCATGGGCTTTGTCCATTGTTTGCTTGTCAGCGATGGACTGCTGTAGCCTTTGCCAGCGTTGCCGTGAATACATTTTCGCCTTTTTCGATGCATTTTGCAGAACGTGGCGAAACGGAAATCCATCCTGGGACGTTCACCAATAGTCGTCCCTTGATCTTTCACGATGCGTACCTACCAGATCCACTCTCGGGTGACACAAGCCTGTAATGTAAAGGGCTTCTTCTCTGGTCATGCCGACGTCCCGCAGCAAATGATCGCTGGGCTTGTCCAGCATCAACATCAAATCCCGTTCCTTCCCGGCATTACGCCAGACTTTCAAAAGCTTCGATATGAAATATGGACTGGTTGACATCAGGTGATCTCCTTGCGGCCTCATGCGGGATGTTTCGCCAGTTATTGACATTTAACAAACAAATAGAAATTATATCTGTCATATGGAATTTTCATCGATAATTCGCTTATGACGCCGCCCCTCGACAGCGATCTGCTTCGCACCTTTCTGGCTGTAGCCGCCAGCGGCAATGTCACACGCGCGGCAGAAAAAGTGGGACGAACCCAGTCCGCTGTCAGCATCCAGATCAAGCGGCTCGAGGAGACGCTGGGTGAGAACCTGTTTGAACGCGGGTCGCGCGGCGTGACATTGACACCGCAGGGCAGGGCATTGCTGGTCAACGCCACCAGAATCATCGGGCTGCTGGATGAAACTGCGGCGAGCATGAGAGCAAAGCCACTCGGCGGTCCGGTGCGAATTGGAATTCCTGAGGAGTATGGCTATACGGTCTTGCCACGCGCCCTGGCAGCCTTTGCCAATCAGCATCCGCAAGTCGAGGTCACCGTCAAATGCGGATATTCGGCAGCGCAACTTGCTGCAATCGACGCCGACGAACTCGATCTTGCCGTTATCTTCGATCCCGAGCAACCGGCCAACGGGGAAGTGCTGTTCGTCGATCCAACGGTCTGGGTGACCTCGGAGGTGCATTGTGTGCATGAAAATGCGGTCATACCGGTCGCGGTCTATGAACGCTCGAGCTGGTGCAAGAAATATGCGATCGGTTCGCTGGAAGACAGCAGAATTCCGTATCGCATCGCCTATAGTTGCGACACGAGCGGCGGGCTGAAGATCGCGGTGGTTTCAGGATTGGCGATTGCCCCGCTTGCCAGCAGCAATATTCCGCTGGGCTGCCGCGCCCTGACCGAGTCAGATGGCTTTCCGGTGATTGATTCATCCAATGTCGTGCTAAGGCGCAACCCCCGCATGAAAAGCGATGCCATTGAGGGGATGGCTGAGGTCATCCGGGATGCATTTCGACCGATGGGTGCCGCAATAGTCTGAAGAAGCTCCGTACAGGGCCTGCAAAACGGCTGCGGCCACTACCAATGCTGAACATATTCGATAACATGCCAATGGTTTAACAGGGCGGGTTGGCTGGGACTCAGGATGGCGACGTCGGTTCGCAGTACCGGAAAACACATGGGCAACGGCGATGTCGTGGCGGCGTCCTACTCCGCCCCAGTCGAAACCGAACTGAAGTTGCGCGCCACTCCCGGCGCTCTCGACCAGGTCCGTGCCTCACCTGCCATTTTGCAGTCAGCCCGCAACAAGGGGCTAATCCGCCGGTTGGAAGCGACGTATTATGATACGGCGGATCATCAGCTCTATGACGCCGGCCTGTCCTTGCGAGTTCGGCGCAGCGGCAAACGCTTTACGCAAACAGTCAAACGTTTGTCGCACCATGGTCCGCTGACCCGCGACGAGTGGGAAACGCCGGTCGAGACGCCAGCCCCTGACCTTAGCGTGTTGCCAACGG
>NZ_JBBNAN010000138.1:0-6226 GCF_037994405.1 Phyllobacterium sp. | reverse complement strand
CCCGGATAGCGGGTGATGAAGTCCGCCATACCGTGGATGTCCTCGATGCGGAATGCGGGTTTGTCCTCGCTGCGTGGCTCGCCACCGCTCCCACCCTGGTAGGCGGCATCCGCGGTGATCGTGATGTAGCCCTGTTCCGCCAGGTGCTGGCCATACAGGCCTGCGACCTGTTCCTTAACCCCGCCGTTCGGGTGCGCCACGACGATCGCAGGATACTTCTGGCTCGGATCGTAGTTTGCCGGCGTGTAGACGTTGGCGACAATATCCAGGCCATTGAGCTTGTAGGTGACCGGGTGGATATTGACCTTGCCCGGCTCGTTCTTCGTGATCGCGCCGTCATAGACCAGTGTAAACGGATTCTGCTTGTAGTCGGCGGCGACAGCCGTGGCATTGGTCATTGCTGGAACTCCTACTATAGCACCTGAGAGAACAAGCGCGGAGGCTCCGAGGAACTCACGCCTTGTTTTGTTGATGACTTCGTCGGTCATTTCGAACTCCAATCTTTGATCCGGGGGGAAGGGTCAATCCAGTTTCTTCTCGGCAAGGAACTGCGAGACCTGATCCGCGATCCGGAGATTGTTCAGGTCGGACATCAGGAAGTGCGTATTGCCGCGAATTCCGATCTCCGGAAGATGCACCAGCCGGGCGTCACCGCCATGCTTGTTGATGGCATCGACCCAGAGCCGGGCCATAGCGAGCCGCACCCGCCAGTTGTCCTGTCCGCGCTCCGTGGTCGGCTCGACCGGGAAGTTGTCGCCGTAATAAATAATGATCGGGATGCGGGTGAGCTTCTCGAAATCTGCCAATGGCACGGCCTCGGGCGACAGTGTGCCGGCTGCGCTCGGCATCGCTTCAGGCAGTTCGCCTTCGGGGAAGATGAAGCCACTTCCTGGTTCGAACGCGACGATGGCCTTGACGTTCGGATTCTTGATCGCGGTCAGCCAGCCCGGACCGCCGCCCTGCGAATGGGTGAAGAGGATGGCCGGACCGATTCGACCGAACAGCTCTGACATCGCATCCGAGATCAAGCCGGCATCGTATGGTCCGGTGTTGGGCGTGACGGACCGGAAGAACTGGTCCAGGGTCCCCGGCTTCCGATCGAACTGGACGTTGTCGAAGAAGTTTGGCCATTTGCCGAGCCGGAATTGATCGAAGAAGAGCTGATCGTAGGGCGTGGGCTCGATCGTCGTGGCCACGGTGCTGTTGCCGGCGCGTCCGCGGCGCGGCTGATCGATCAGGTAAGTGGTGAAGTTGCGGCGCAGAAAAATGTTTTGGAAGCCTTCCCGCCCGTCGGACGTGGTCTCCCAACTGCGTGCCGATTGATAAGCACCATGCAGCATCACAATAGGCCGCGGCCGCGGATTCTGCGGCATCTGATAGAAGGCGTAGAGGTGATCACCGTGAAGGGTCTGACCTTTGTTAGAAGGGTTGTTGTTGTTGTAGGTTCCGGGGGTGCTTAGGACTGTGCCGCCGACCGCGAAGCTGCCTTGTTCCTGGATCACAAGAGGCCCGGATTTCTGAGTCTGTTGTGCCACTGCTGCAGACGGTGTCAGAATACTGGCGGATACGAATAGAGTTGCGGAGAGAAACTTCCAGGCGCTCACAGTCGGGTCCTTCTGTCTGTTCAACGTGATTAGAATGTACGCGCAACATTAGTTGTTGATTAGGCCGCTAAGTTCGATAAGGCTAATAAGGCAGGCTAATTAATAGACTCCCCGCGGTTGTCGTCACGGAGGCGTCAGCAGACTGAACGCCCTCGCCTTTTTCGTCGACGTTTCCATCAACATCGCGCTCGATGGTGGCTCGGCTTCCGGCTCCCGAAATCTTGTGCGAAACCGCATAGCCCCAGAGAAATTACCGGTCTCTGCGACGAAGACGCTGAGCATAATCCGATCCGAACTTGATCCCCCAGCGTCGGATCGTTTCATAAGAAACCGTGACCCCGCGTTCCACAGCATTTCCTCGACCAGGCGCAAGCTCAATGGAAATCTGTAATAGAGCCAGACGGCATGGGCGATAATTTGCGGCGGGAAACGGTGACGTTTGTAGGTGACAGAAGGCTGGCTCATGCCATGCCTTCTGGCCCAGAAATGCCGACGCCAAGTTTATGTGCCCTAACTCAGCCGTTGCGACAGAACCCGTCTAGCGGACATCTTTCATCCAGACCGAAAAAGACTCGATGACCGCCGCCCGGGGACTATGAGGCATCGAGACGATGTAGAAACCGTAGCCCGGCAAAGACAGCGGATGCGCTTTGACGAGCAAACCATTTTCCAACTCATGGCCGACTATGACATCGCTGCATATGGCAATTCCCTGCCCTGCCAGGACCGCGTCAATCGCGTGCAGTTCTTCCCGAAAGCTCAGATCCCACGCCTTGTCCACCTTCAGATTGGGATCGATCGACCGCGCTTTCGACAGCCATTGCCGCCAGGTCGGGGCCTCGGGATCCTTGTTCAACCAATCAAAATGGATCAATGGAAAACGCAGGAGATCCGAGACGCGCTGAACCGGACGGCCGTCCCGCTCGAGCAAATTTGGGTTGCAGACCGGAAAAAACGTATCGCGACAGACCTCCTGTGCAGGAAAGTCCGAAGGTGGCCTGCGGGCATAGCGGATCGCGACATCCGCGGCCCCGGCGCGCAGATCCAGCACCGCATCGGTCCCGATGATCTCCAACGGAATGGTCGGGTGTGCTTCCCGCCACCTTGGCAGGCGTGGGACGAGCCATCGACTTGCAAAGGCATTCGGGCTCGTAACCCGCAAAGGCGCCTGCTCATCGGTCTCGGCAACGGCGGCGATGGCACCTGCGAGGGCGTCAAAGCCATTGCGCAGAGCCGGAAACAGTCGCGCGCCCGCGCTCGTTAACACGAGAGGCCGCGGACGCCGCTGAAACAGTTGGCGACCGCACGTCCCCTCCAGCAATCGGATTTGATGGCTGATCGCTGTCGGCGTAACGCCGAGCTCCTCTGCAGCGGCCTTGAAGCTTCCATGCCTCGCAGCCGCCTCGAAGGCGTGCAACGAGCGAAGAGGTGGAAGCTTTCTCATGTAGACAATGTAGATGAATTTCTCTCATCCAGCACCTGAGATCTTCGATATTGCAGTTGGTTGCGGCCATGTGAGACCATGTGGAAAGCTGGGAGGCGTGCGGCGATGGAGTTGAAGAGGCCAATTGACCGTCCAACGGGCAAATTTCAGCCCGGCCCTTCAGTCATGGAGAAGCTTCGGGAAGGCTATCGGGGCGACCTGATCATGCCGGGAGACGCCGCCTACGACGAAGCGCGCAGGGTCTGGAACGGGGCCATCGACAGGCGGCCGGCCCTGATTGCCTACTGCGCCGACACCAACGATGTGATCCAGGCCGTGACCTTCGCCAGGTCGCACAACTGTCTCGTGGCGGTTAGAAGCGGCGGCCACAACGTCGCAGGCCTGTCGGTCTGTGACGACGGCATGGTCATCGACCTGTCGCGCATGAAACACATCGCAGTCGATCCTATCCGCCTCGTTGCCCATGCCGAGGCTGGTCTGAGCCTGGGCGAGTTCGATACGGCGACGCAGGCGTACGGTCTGGCGACGACGATGGGCGTCAACAGCGACACCGGCATCGCCGGGCTCACGCTCGGTGGCGGCTTCGGCAAGCTCGGCCGCAAATATGGTCTGACTTGTGACAATCTCATCGCGGCAGAGGTCGTCACAGCCGACGGGAGGCTACTGAGGGCGAGCGCCTCCGATCATTCCGATCTGTTTTGGGGGTTGCGGGGCGGTGGTGGCAATTTCGGAATCGTGACGGCGTTTGAGTACACGCTTCATCCTGTCGGCCCGGCCCTTCTCGTCGGTTCGGTGCTTTACCCCTACGATCAGGCGCGCGAGGCGATCCGCTTTTATGACGACTTTGCCCGCAATGCGCCGGACGAACTAAGCGTCGACGCGGCGCTCGTGACGATGCCATCGGGCGAACGGTTCTTCAGCGTTTCAGCCTGCTACGTCGGACCGCCCGAATCCGGTGAGTCCGTCCTTGCTCCTCTGATGGAGTTCGGCTCGCCCGTGGAAACCAGCCTCGGAGCCATCCCCTACCTTCAGATCCAGTCGAAGGGCGACGCCATTTTTCCCCGTGGGCGCCGCTACTACTGGAAAGCCCAGTTCCTCAGCGAAATCAGCGATTCCGCCATCGATGCGCTGCTCGAAGCCTACGCAGGCGCGCCCTCCGTCACCTCGCTCTTGGTCTTCCAGCAGGTCGGCGGCGCTATTGCCCGCGTGCCGAAATCTGAAGCTCCCTACGCCAATCGTGACGCGCTCTATGACTGTTTCCCGATCGCGATCTGGGATGATCCGGCGGATGACGAAGCAAACATCCAGTGGGCTCGCGCGATGTGGAGCGCCGTCAGGCCATATGCGACCGGCGGCGTCTATGCGAACAACCTGGGCGATGAGGGCGACGATCGCGTGCGCGAAGCCTATGGCGAGAACTATGCCCGCCTAGTGGCGCTCAAAGCGAAATATGATCCGGCTAATTTGTTTCGGCTGAACCAAAATATCCCGCCGACAGCACCTTGATCGTCGATCCGCAGCAACCTCGACGGAATAAAGTGTTGGAGCATTTGGATGGGATGCAGGTGCACAGTCGCTGGACTAGCCTTGCTGCTGCCAGGTGTGAGGGAACCCTACACCTATGCATCCATCGCGGATGTGAAGCCTGAGGCGCTATTGCCGGTCTGATCGTTCCCAAAGCCCGTCGCGATCTGAGCTTCGTCTGAGTTAAGCAAACTCCATGCCTCGATGCCTGTTCAAATGCCGTTTTGTTCAAAATCGCAGGCTATTAATAAATGTTCCTTTGAAAATGCCGATAATAGGCGATTTCAGGCATTTTTAATTGTTGCCCAAATGTCTACAATCTCGATTAAAAGCCTGTTTTGTCTCGCCTATTCAATAGTACATCTCGAACAGAGTGTGGACTGCAGACCCGCTAGTTATGCCCTCTCGTTCCGAATAAATATTAGATTTGGCTAAAACAGGAATGAAAGCGGCCAAACGAACGACCATTCGACTTTCTCCCTCGTGGTCGAGCAGACGTTCCAAATTCTCCATCTGCGAGGTATCATTCGGAGGCGCATTAGGCGCGGCGCTTAGACTCGCAAACGCCTAAGCGAGAACACAGGAGTCGGTCGATGACGAGCACACGAATTTCGCAGGGCTTCTGATATGGTAGCGACCTCTCGCCCTAGAACCACCGGTGTGCGGCAATTCCTTAATTTTGAGCAGCAGCGCGATTGGATAGAGGGCAAGATCGACTTGCCGGACACGAGCGATCGCTTGGAGTCCCTGGAACAGCGCTTCAAATATGTCGCGCGATTTGAGAAGCTACTTAGTCGCCCGCAAGCAGGGAAAGTACTGGAGATTCTCGGGCTATACGGTCCAAGCTGCATTCCCATACTACGCAAGACCGAGCGCTACTACTGGTCGGTTTCCTGTCTGCCGTCGACCTCGGACAAGCCGCTCGTCCGCGTCAATGCGAGCTGGATGGAGCTTTTCACGCTCTATGCCCAAGACGCAGATATCCGCGCCAGATTCATCGTGCATCTTTCGGATTTCACTACGGATCGTTCAGCCACGCCGAGCCGAGTGGACGAACCCTTTCTCGAGCAAAGCGTCGCGATGCCAGAGCACGTCAGTTATTTCTTCCCGCGTGGTGCGGACATTTTCGGCATCAATGTGCGCGGCTCTGTCTCGATCCGCAAATTCCTCACGAGCCGCCGCGTGTTGCAGGCCATTCGGACCTTCAACCTGACGCACATGAACCGGGGGCGGAACGCCTATCAGGCGAGCCATTGTTACAGCGTGGCGGATTACATGCAGGCAGATTGAGGGGGTCTTTAATGCGCATCCTGGCGAACTCGCAGGCACCGTCGCGACCCCATTTCGCGAGGTCAAAAAGACAACGGCGGCGCACTTGCACTTGACTGTCTCGGCCTAACAACCGACCTCGGGCCGGTGTGCGCCCCCATTCCCGCCGTCCAGTCCAGCGTGATCAATCCCGAAAGCTGCCGGTCCGATCAATTACCAGCAACGTGGGTATCGGTTGAGCTTCGAAAGATCGACGTAGTGATACCTGTTATAGGCTTCGCCAGCCCCCCGCTGGGGCTGGTGCGCAACGAGCCGGCAGGTCTCACTCGCCACTTGGTAGGTCGGTACCAGCCCGATTCGCTCCGACGTTTATCAAACGTTCTGG
>NZ_JBBNAN010000137.1:0-16059 GCF_037994405.1 Phyllobacterium sp. | reverse complement strand
GTTTGATGGTTGCCGCATGGCGGAAGCAGGAGAATTTACCCGACGCGCCTTTGCTAACGGAAAATTCGACCTGACGGTTGCCGAAGGACTGGCCGATCTGATTGCGGCTGAAACCGACAGCCAGCGGCGGCTCGCATTGCAGATTTCATCCGGAGCCCAGGCACAGCTTTATGCGTCGTGGCGCACCGAACTTATCCGTGCTCGAGCCTTGATTGAAGCGGAGCTCGATTTCGCCGATGAATCCGACGTCCCGGGTTCGGTGTCCGACCAGGTGTGGCGATCCATGCGCGATTTGGCCGAGCGGATCCGTAAGCATATCGATGATGGAAGGCGCGGCGCCGTTATTCGCGATGGTTTTCGGGTGGTCATCGTAGGTGCCCCCAACGCCGGCAAGTCCAGCCTGCTGAATGCTTTAGCCGGTAGCGACGTTGCCATCGTTTCGGATGAGCCCGGTACAACCCGCGATGTGATTGAGATTAAATTGGACCTCGGCGGCCTACCCGTACTGGTTGCGGATACCGCCGGCCTTCGCGAGACAGAGGGCAAGGTCGAGCAGATAGGTATCGACCGCGCGCTTGCGCGGGCTACTGCAGCTGATCTGATCCTCGCCCTGACTGATCTGTCGGATCCAATTGGGCCGCAACTGGACATTCTGGAGAATAGCGCAGTGGTGCGCGTCGGCACCAAGTCCGATCTCGCTCCCGGTTCAGCCGTTGAAGGCTATGATTTGACCATCTCGACAAGAACCGACGAAGGCCTCGATACTTTGATGAGCTTGCTTACCGAGCAAGCGGAGCTCGCTGCAGGCAATCTCTCAGACCCGCTGCCCACTCGTCGCCGTCACATGGAACTGCTTGTTGAAACAATCAAGGAAATCGACGCTGCTATACGCGAAGAGGTCGCCCCCCTCGAAGTTCGTGCCGAATTTCTGCGCCGCGCGTCGTATTCGCTCGGACGTATCACTGGCGACGTGGATGTCGAAGATATATTGGATGTGGTGTTCTCGCAGTTCTGTATTGGCAAATGATTCACGTGAAACATACCGGTTTCATGGATTCGGGGCGCGAAGATTGTACGTGGTTCGACGGGGCGCACCATGAGGGAGGTGGGTGGGCTGCAGGAAGCCAGGATGCACAACCTTTGGAGACTATTGTTAATCTCCGATGCTGACGATTGCCGGTGCACCGGCCTTTATCTCCCCCTTGAGGGGAAGAGATCATCGGCATCGGCTGATGGCGCTCAACTTGCCATTCCATGGCGATACGCGCAAATCCAAAATAGAGCCGCCAACTTATCCACGCCCCTCAAACCTCGCTTATTGTCCTATGGGTACTGCTTCCGGAGCCGTTCGAAGTCGGGAGAGGATCGGCGCCTCAGATGGCGGGTAACGGACCCTCTGTCCGGGGAAGTTCCGTCGAAGGGTTCCCTTGCCGGCGCAATGACCGGCGCGTGCTGGACGAGCAAGCGGAACGGAGGGGATAAAAAGTCGCCGGTCGGGCGGTCTTCGGATCGCATTACTTAACTACAAAGACGCGCTTCGATGACCTCCCGTCTTCCCACCACCATTCAATGGCAAAAGCGGGCGTGGCAACGGGGGCGGTTCACGATGTGTAAACGGCACGCGGAGTGTTTCACGTGAAACACTGTTTATTGACTCATACTTGACTCACGGCGCAGTTTTGCCCATCAAGGCGCAGATTCGAATCTCTGAAAGTTTTGGCACGTGGAAGACGTTTTTGATGTCATCATTATTGGTGGTGGTCATGCCGGCTGCGAAGCGGCGGCTGCTTCCGCGCGCTTTGGCGCCAGGACAGCCCTTGTCACCCATCGCGCCGATACGATTGGCGTGATGTCCTGCAATCCGGCGATTGGTGGGCTCGGTAAGGGCCATCTTGTCCGCGAGATCGATGCGCTGGACGGCCTGATGGCCAGGGTTGCCGACGCTGCCGGAATCCAGTTCCGCCTGCTCAATCGCCGCAAGGGGCCTGCTGTTCGCGGACCTCGCACCCAGGCAGACAGGAAGCTTTATCGACTGGCTATGGGTCAAGCGATCGCTGAGCAGCCCAATCTCACCGTAATTGAAGGCGGTGCGAATGACCTCGTCATTAACGATGGCAAGGTTGCCGGTGTTCAGCTGATGGACGGCCGCATGCTGTCCTGTGGCGCTGTCGTCCTGACGACGGGAACATTCTTGCGTGGTTTGATCCACATCGGTGAGAAGAAGATCCCAGCGGGACGAATGGGCGAGGCCCCTGCCCTTGGGCTGTCAGACACGCTGGCGAGCCACACGTTTGCCCTTGGCCGATTGAAAACAGGGACGCCGCCGCGCCTGGATGGCCGCACGATTGATTGGCAGAGCCTCGATGTTCAATCTGCGGACGAGGACCCGCTGCCATTCTCCTTGATGACGGATTCGATCCAGAATCCGCAGATTGATTGCGGTATCACGAGGACGACGCCGGAAACCCATGCTATCATTCGTGCCAACCTGCATCGGTCCGCAATGTATTCCGGCTCGATCGAAGGTATCGGCCCGCGCTACTGTCCTTCGGTCGAGGACAAGATCGTCAAGTTCGGCGATCGCGATGGCCATCAGATTTTCCTGGAGCCGGAAGGGCTCGACGATCACACCGTCTATCCCAACGGCATTTCGACTTCGCTGCCTGAAGACGTGCAACTGGATTTGCTGAAGACGATCCCAGGCCTGGAGCGCGCAACAATGCTGCAGCCAGGCTACGCGATCGAGTATGATTTCATTGATCCGCGCGAGCTTGATCGTAGCTTGCAGACGCGGCGCATCGGCGGCCTGTTTCTGGCAGGTCAGATCAATGGTACGACCGGTTACGAAGAAGCCGCAGCACAGGGCCTGCTGGCCGGTCTCAACGCTGCACGGCTCGCTGGTGGAGCAGAACCTGTCATTATTCATCGCACCGAAGCCTATATCGGTGTCATGGTCGACGATCTCACTTCTCGCGGCGTGAGCGAGCCATATCGTATGTTTACCTCGCGCGCCGAATTTCGGCTGTCGCTGCGAGCAGACAATGCGGATGAGCGTTTAACGCCAATGGCCGAACGGCTCGGCATCCTGGGGAAAGCCCGCAAGGATCGCTTCGCTAGCCGGACGCGGGATCTCGATGCTGCGCGTGAATTGGCAAAGAGCCTGGTAATCACGCCCAACGCAGCGGCGCAATTTGACCTCCATCTCAACCAGGATGGTATCCGTCGCTCGGCCTATGACCTGCTAGCGTTCCCGGATATTGATCTTGAGCGTATCAAGCTGGTCTGGCCGGAGCTTCGGCAGATTGGCGGCCGGGTTGGTGACGCGCTGGAGATTGAAGCGCAATATGCGGTCTATCTCGAGCGGCAGGGGGCCGATGTGGCCGCCATGGAACGGGAAGAATCTCTGCTGATTCCGCGGTCGATCGATTTTTCCGAGACATCTGGTCTATCGAATGAGTTGAAACAGAAGCTTAAGCAGCGCCAGCCGCGTTCGATTGCAGAGGCGCAGCGTATTGACGGCATAACCCCCGCAGCTGTGGCTTTGATCATCACGCAGATACGGCGAGCCACCGCGCGAGACGTGGCGTGAGTGCCGGTCGGGAAAAACGCCTGCAAGAAGTATTATCCCATGTTTCACGTGAAACAGTGGATAACTTGTGCGGCTTTGAAGAACTCTTCCGTAAATGGTCAAAGGCCATCAATCTTGCCTCGCCCTCGACGCTTGATCAGCTTTGGGAGCGGCATATCGTCGATAGCGCCCAACTTTTCGATATGGCGCCAAACGCAGAAAACTGGCTAGATCTGGGCTCGGGCGGCGGGTTCCCCGGTGTTGTGCTGGCGATTTTGCTTAAAGAACGCCCAGGCGGCCGAATCGATCTGGTGGAAAGTAACGGCAAGAAGGCGGCATTCTTGCGGACGGCTATTGGTCAATTTTCTGCGCCTGGAACGGTCCACGCTGCGCGAATCGACGCTGTATGGACCAAAATACGGAACCCGGAGATCATTACCGCTCGCGCGCTCGCGTCATTGAGCGATCTTTTTGTGCTTGCAGAGCCTTGGCTGACCACAGGTGCAACGGCGTTGTTTCAAAAAGGACGGGATTACCGCCGGGAAATTGAGGAAAGCCGTGACGCATGGACGTTTGATCTGTTAGAACGAGCAAGTGTGGTCGACAAGGATTCTGTCGTGTTGCAGATCAGCAATTTGCGGCGTACCGGCCTGAACTGACAGCCGACTTACACCTATCTGATCGCCTGGAATGGTGTTTTGAGCAGGAAAACAGTGATGAACAGCCAGACTCGTATCATTACCATAGCCAATCAAAAAGGTGGCGTTGGGAAAACCACGACCGCAATCAACCTTGCGACGGCCTTGGCCGCGATTGGTGAGAATGTCCTGATCGTGGACCTCGATCCTCAGGGCAACGCCAGCACGGGTCTCGGAATTGATCGGAAAAGCCGCGAAATATCGTCCTATGACGTCTTGATGCAGACGGCTTCTGTTGGAGACGCCGCCGTATCGACCGCCGTGCCCAGCCTGTCGCTGATACCGTCGACGCTTGACCTTCTCGGCGTTGAAATGGAGATCGCCAATGCGGCAGACCGCGCAACCCGTTTGCGCAAGGCGTTTCGCGGCAATCCAGCCGCCTCGCCCTTCTCCTACATATTGATTGATTGTCCCCCTTCCCTCAACCTGTTGACGATGAACGCTATGGCTGCCGCTGATTCAGTCCTCGTTCCGCTGCAATGTGAGTTCTTCGCACTTGAAGGATTGAGTCAGCTGCTAGAGACCGTCAATCAGGTTCGGACAGCGCTCAATCCCAACCTCACCATTCAAGGTATCGTCCTCACCATGTATGATGGGCGCAATAATCTCGCTACCCAGGTGGTCGATGACGTTCGGTCCTTTATGGGCGACAAAGTTTACCGCACGGTCATTCCCCGGAATGTGCGCGTATCGGAGGCCCCGTCCTACGGCATCCCCGCCATTCTCTATGATCTGAAATGCGCCGGCAGTCAGGCCTATCTGCAGCTTGCATCCGAAGTAATCCAAAGAGAGCGGCATTTGCGCGCCGCTTGATCGATTCGAAGACGAAACATTTATGAGAGCCTTAAGACAATGAATGAAGATCTGTCAAAAAAGCGCCTCGGCCGCGGTCTTGCAGCACTGATTGGTGAGATGGACCGGCTGCCGGATGAGAATGCTCAGCGCGTTGCGACTCTGGATCGTCAGGTTCCCATTGAGTTTGTCACCCGCAACCCGCGCAACCCGCGCCGGTTGTTCACGGAAGGTGATCTCGAAGATCTCACCCAATCCATCCGCGAGCATGGCATTGTCCAACCCGTCGTTGTCCGGCCCCTCAGGGATTCACCGGATCATTATGAGCTGATCGCTGGTGAACGCCGCTGGCGCGCGGCCCAGCGTGCGGGTTTGACGACCGTTCCGGTCATTATCCGCGAGGTCAATGATCGCGTTGCACTCGAACTTGCGATCATTGAAAACGTACAGCGGGCTGATCTCAATCCGATCGAAGAAGGCACGGGATATCAACAGCTTATCGATGATCACGAGTATACCCAGGCAGATTTGGCGCAGGTTATTGGCAAGAGCCGCAGTCATGTCGCCAATACGCTGCGCCTGTTGAAACTCCCGGAGCCAGTTCGCGACATGATCACCAATGGTGCGCTGTCAGCCGGGCACGCGCGGACGCTGATTACGGCGGAGAATCCCGGTGCGCTCGCAGACAAGATTGTCCGCGACGGCCTATCGGTGCGTCAGGCGGAAGCGCTTGCGCAAGGTGGGGGGGGCAAACCGTCTGCTCCGAAGGTCAAGGCTGTTGATGGTGACGACAAGGATGCCGATACGCGCGCCCTGGAGAAGCTGTTGTCGGATGTCACCGGCATGCGGGTCACCGTCAATCATCAGAACAAGGGTGGCGACGTTCGTATCCACTATACGACGCTGGAGCAGCTCGACGAGATTTGCCGCCGTTTGCAAAGTTGATTTTCTGATTAGCGCCCGCTGCGGCCAGCCCGCGCCGCTTCTGCTGCCAATGCTATGAGCGATTGACGGATAACGGGAATGGCCAGCGCCGCGTTGCGCCGGCTTTCCAGAACTGTACGTTGCAGCCGCTCGATCGCCCGGGAGCAGGATTGTGTGGTCCAGCGCTGCAAGGCTGTCTCGACCAGCTTTTTGCGCGCAAAGAAGATCGGTGGGCGTGCCGTAGCGACAGCTGTTCCTGCATTCTTGCCTTCACTTTCCATGCCGTAACGTAATGCTTGTAACGACTGGAACTGGCGAATTGCAGCGCTCAGGATGAGAAAACTGGACGAGCCCGTCCCGATCACGCGATCGAAGGCGTGGGTAAAGTCGGTCATATTGCCGATCATCATCGCATCGACGATGGTTTCATAGGATGTGGCGCTGACGTCGCCGATGATATCGCGCACATCGCCGATGGTGATGCGCTCCCTTCCGTGGGCATAGAGGCAGATCTTCTCGAGTTCGGCACGCGTTGCCAGCCGATCACCGCCGAGGCTTTCCTTGAGCAGATTGCGGGCGTCGAGTGTGATCTGCAGCCGGTTCCTGGCGAGCATATCATCGATGGTACTGTCGATCCCGCGCGCGTCATCGCTGTAACAGGGCAGGGCCATGGCGCTGGCGCTTTGCTCGACCGTGCCGCGCAGACCCGCACCCTTTTTCAGATCTCCGGCCTCGATCAGGATGAAGGTGTCGGCTGGCGGGTTTTTCGCGAGATAGGCAACGGCATCGGCCAAGCCCTTTTGCCCCGCGGCATTGCGCACCCAGATCAGACGTTCGCCGCCGAACATGGAAATCGTGTTGGCTTCATCGGAGAGCCGGCCCGGCTCGGCATTGACGTCGTCCGCGTCAACCCGAATGACAGCAAACGGGTCGTCCTTTGCGAGCCCGCTCAATTTGATGAACGCCCCTGCTCTCTCACTCACCAGACCCTTGTCGGGGCCGTAAAGCAACACGATGGGATAGGTGCGGTCGAGCCGCTTCAGGAAGGAATCAACTTCGTGTGCTTTCTTCTGTGCCATGGATCATGGGTTTACTAGTTTGCACAAGGATTGCAAATATGAAGACGGCAGATGCAGAGGCAATAGTCTCAATCGCCCGTAAATTAGTTGGCTAACGATGCTCTGGTGGCATCGTATTTACTTCGTGAAGCAGCCAATCAAGAAATACCTGCATAGCTGGACGCCGTGGCCTGTCGAGAGGGCAGGTCAGCCAATAGGCATGGCTGCTGACAAAGCCGAACCCTTTGGGGTTCAACAGCTTACCATTATCGAGTTCGTCGGCAATCAGACCGCGCGGTACCAATGCAAGACCCTGCCCCGCGATCGCCGCACGAATGACCAGGGCATAAAACCCGAAATGAGTGATGCGGTCGGGGACGAAGTCTTCGATGCCATGGGCTTGGGCAAACTCGCTCCAACGCAACGGCGTATGCTTGTGGTCAAGCAATGGAAATCCGAGAATATCTTCAGGTCGTTCAACGCCGCCAAGTTTTGACCCTGCCATACAACCGGAAACTTGAGCCGGACACCTATGTGGCACCCGGAGAGCTTTCAGTCAGTCGTTGGCAGGAATTCCAGTGCTGAAAACGCAACCGCAACTGCGTGACGCCGTGAAGGTTGCGCTCGAACAACTGCAGACGAACGGTGCTTACGATGCACTGCTGGATAAATATGCTCTGAAGGCCAACAAGCTGGCGTCGATCACCGTCAACAAGGGTAATTAGGCCTCGGGTTTATCGACACGTAACCATAAAGGCGGTTCGGACTGGATTCGGAGCCGCCTTCTTCAAATTCGGATGGGGGTATCAGGAATTGATCAAGGTAGGCCTGTCAAATCCGTCGGATCATATGGCGCTCGTAGTTCTGTTTGAAGAGATGCAGGCACATTACAAGGTTCCCTGTCCCCCGCGTCAGACGATCCTGGACGGTCTTCGAAACATGCCCAGCGGTACAGAAATTCTGGTTGCCGGACCAGACGAGATCGTGGGTTTCGCCGCCTTTTCATCCATTTATCCGGGACCCGGCCTCGAATCGGGCCTGTTCCTCAAGGAGCTGTTCGTTTCCAGATCACACCGTGGTCGCGGCGCAGGAACATGCTTGATGAAGGCATTGGCGCGCTTGGCCATCGAGCGTGGTCACAAACGCGTCGATTGGACCGCCGACCGCGATAATCCGAGCCTCCGGGGTTTTTACGAGGGATTTGGAGCTGCGCCAAAGCCGGAGAAGATATTTTATCGGCTTGACGGTTCGGCGCTCGCTGCTACCGCAGAACAATGATCATCGGCCTTATGCCGCGGTCCGGGCAGCAAAAAGGCGTCCCGAAGGACGCCTTTTTAAGTGCTTCAAATGTATAAGCAAACTGGAGCGGGAAATGGGATTCGAACCCACGACCCCAACCTTGGCAAGGTTGTGCTCTACCCCTGAGCTACTCCCGCATGTGCCAGTCTGTCTTGCGAAGCGGGGCCTATATGACCCAAGCGCCGGCTAATTGCAACAGGGAATTTTCGACTTCTGAACGATATCTTGAAAAATCAACCAAAGACCCCGCAGGAGCGCGGCTTTTTGCTTGAGACAGTGGTGGCGAGCTATTACGAGAGATAAAATCCAATCTGCCGGAGCGAGTTTCAAGAAGGTGCCATGCCCAAGACATTCGAAGAATTGATGCAATATCTCGACAATCTCGGCATCGAGGTGTCAACGATTCGCCACGCGCCTGTGTTTACAGTAGCCGAAGCACAGGATCTGCGCGGACAAGTTGCCGGCGCCCACACCAAGAACCTGTTCTTGAAGGACAAGAAGGATAATTTCTTTCTTGTAACGGTGGACGAGGAAGCCGAAGTCGACCTCAAGTCGATTCACACCAAGATTGGCGCGGCGAGCCGGGTGTCGTTCGGCAAACCGGAAAAGCTTCTGGAGTATCTCGGCCTGGTGCCGGGAGCAGTCAGCCTGTTTGGCGCAATCAACGACACGCAGCACCAGGTCAAGGTGGTGCTCGACGAGAGCCTGATGGAACATGACGTTATCAATGCGCATCCGCTGACCAATGAGGCGACGACTTCGATCGGACGCGATGATCTGGTAACTTTTCTCGAGGCAACCGGCCATCCACCGCTGATCTTGAAAATAGACGGATCGACCCCAAACTGATAGCTGATATTATCGACAGACGACCAGGCATGGCGACGATTGGGATTAATCGATCAGCCAGATGACGGGAGAATTTCATGAGCAGGACAGATAATCCATTCGGAAGCGGCTATGGCACGACGGCCGGGACCACCACCGTGTCCTATGGAAGTGCTGCCCCGAATGGTGCGAGCCAGGGAAGTGGCGAGCTGGTTAAGGATACGACTACGGCCGCCTTTTCTGCAGATGTGATCGCCGAATCGAAGCGTCAGCCAGTTCTGGTGGATTTCTGGGCACCATGGTGCGGTCCCTGCAAACAGCTGACGCCTGTCCTAGAAAAAGTTGTCCGCGCTGCGGGCGGGCGCGTCAAGCTCGTCAAGATGAACATCGATGATCACCCCGCCATTGCCGGACAGCTTGGCATTCAGTCCATTCCCGCGGTCATCGCCTTTGCTGATGGCAAGCCGGTGGACGGTTTCATGGGCGCACTGCCCGAATCCAAGGTGAATGAATTCATCGACCGTATTGCGTCGCCTGATGGCGGCAGGGACGAAGCCGTTCAGTCGGCGCTCGATGCAGCGGCACAGGCCGTTGACGCAGGAGCTATCGAGCAGGCTGGGCAGATTTATAGGGCCGTTCTCGATGAAGTCCCTGACCACATTGCGGCGCTTGCAGGTCTCGCCAACGTCCTGATCGAGCTTGGCGACATCGAACAGGCGAGGGCAATCCTAGATCGAGTACCAGCCGACAAGAGCCAGGATGCCGCCGTGCGGACCGCTGAAGCAAAAATCGCGTTAGCCGACCAGGTGGCGAAGCTGGGCGACCCCGCGGCGCTCGAAGCAAGGTTGCAGGCGAACCCCAAAGATCATCGGGCGCGGTTTGACCTCGCGATGATCCTGAATGCCAAGGGGCAACGACACGAAGCTGCAGATCTTCTTCTCGCCATCATGAAGGCCGATCGTGCATGGAATGACGACGGTGCCCGCAAGCAGTTGTTGCAGTTTTTTGACGCGTGGGGCCCGGGCGATGAAGCTTCCGTTACCGCGCGCCGTAAATTGTCTTCCCTGCTGTTCTCCTGACGAAAATCAGGCACTATAGCCACAGGTCCGAATTTCTCGGATCCCGGCCCGGAGCTTAAGCGATGCAAGCAGGAAATGTTCGTTATCGAACGCTGGATGATATTCCGGAAAGCGTACCGATCTTTCCCTTGTCCGGAGCGCTGCTGCTTCCGGGCGGCCAATTGCCTCTCAATATTTTCGAGCTTCGCTACCTTGCCATGATCGACGCAGCGCTCAGCGGCAAACGTATCATCGGCATGATCCAACCGCGCTTCGATCAGGACAACCAGGAAGACGGCGACTTGTGTGAAGTTGGCTGCCTTGGACGGATCACGTCCTTTGCCGAAACTGGTGACGGCCGCCTGTTGATCACCCTTCAGGGGATTTGCCGGTTCCGCGTTATCAAGGAACTCAGCACCCGCACGCCGTTCCGCCAATGCAAGATTGCGCCGCTGCTCGCCGACCTCGATGAGGCCGACGATTCGGAAGTCGACAGATTGGCGCTGCTGCGCGTTTTTCGCGCCTATCTTGACGCCAACAATCTTGAAGCAGACTGGGATGGAATTTCGAGGGCAGGCAATGAAACGCTCGTCAATGCACTTGCCATGATGTCGCCCTTTGGCGCGGCGGAGAAGCAGGCCCTGCTGGAGGCGGCGGACTTGAAGACCAGAGCGGAAACGCTGATCGCAATCACCGAGATTGCGTTGGCCAAGGATCAAGATGATTTCGAAGGTAGCCTGCAGTAAGGACCACCCTATGACCGATAACAAGCGCGATACAGCCCTCGACCGCAAGCTGCTCGATCTCCTGGTATGCCCGCTGACCAAGGGGCCACTTGTTTACGACCAGGAGAAATTGGAACTCGTTTCCAAATCCGCGCATCTCGCCTATCCTGTAAGAGATGGCATTCCGATCATGCTGCCGTCCGAAGCACGGGCCATTGAAGACTGACCTAGCTTGGTGCTTTCTTCGACGAAAAATATCCGTCATAACCGGAGTCAGTTGCATAACTGACAACAGAAAGTAATATGGCGAAGCGAAACGAAAAACGCGAAGTCTTGATCGCCACGGCGGCGGGTCTGTTTTGGCGCCAAGGATATACGGTCACCAGTCTTGCTGACATCGCGGCGAATTCGGGCATTCCGCTTGGTAACATCTACTACTACTTCAAGAGCAAGGCCGAACTGGCGCGCGGCGTGGCAGATATCTTTGTTGCTGAAACCGAAGAGATGCTGGCTGAGATTACCGAGGCAGACCAGAACCCGCGGACGCGGCTACAGCTTCTAATTGAAAAGCTGGGACATTCGCTGAAAAGCCGCGTGGAACATGGTTGTCCGATTGCTTTGGGCATCCGCGACTTTCGCCACGAATCGCCTGAAGCAGCCGGTCGCGCTGCAGAAGCGTTCAGCCTCCTCATCGGTTTCATCGGCCGTGAACTTGGGCGGACAGGTATCCGCCCATCCACCGCCTTGGGCATCGCACGCAACGCGTTGACCGAATGGCAGGGTGGAATCATGTTGGCGCATGGCCTGAGGGATCCAACCGTGCTTGCCGAAAGTTTCCGGAGAATGGAGCGATTGCTCATGGGTACGCCCTCGCGGAGTTGACGGGTTGACCCTCTCGCATCCATGAGGGAAACGCACTATATGATGCCGGAAGAATCCAGGAGTTCCGATGGCCCGAAGTAACCAAACTGCCGACTGGGGTAATCGTCTGTCACCATCGATTGGCGAGATCGAATCGCTGGCGATCGAAGCCTATGCGCATCTGCCCGAGACTTTTCGCAGCCTGTGCGGCGATATCACCATTCAGGTTTCAGAATTTCCTGACGATCAGATCGTCGAGGATATGGGCTTGGAATCTCCCTTTGATCTTCTTGGGCTTTTCGAAGGAGCAGGCATCGGCGAGCGTTTTTCGCTGCAGACAGGTGAACAAGCCAATCGCATAACAATCTATCGCCGCGCCGTCATCGACTACTGGGCAGAGTATGAGGAAGCGTTGGGAGATATCGTTACCCATGTGCTGATCCATGAGATAGGCCATCATTTCGGCCTGTCGGACGAGGACATGGAACGAATCGAAGCAACCGTCGAATAGTAACCGCAGTGAAGCGGTTGCGGGTTGCAGTTTGTCGGACTTCCGCTATCCCTCCAGCATCAACCTCTCGGAATCGCAAAGGAGAATGCCGTGGCGGACTGTGCAACACCCTATGATCTCTATTGGGCGCTGAAAACCGCATGGAGCGTCGAAAGTTCAGGTTCATGGTCACCGGAAAATCCTGCCAAGGGACAGTGCAGCGTGACGTCGCTAGTGACGCAGGATCTGTTTGGCGGATCCATCCTGAAGACAAAGACCTATGGCGGCACGCATTTCTACAATGTCATCGATGGCATCAAATGGGATATGACCGTGAGCCAGTTTGACCGGCCAATTCCTTTCGAGGACCGGCCGGTCACGCGCGAGGAGGCGATGGCCGATACATCTGAAGAGCAGTACCGCGCGCTCAAGCGCCGCCTAGAAATCGTGCTCAGTAATCACTCAGCTTGATACCAGGTTCGTAATCGACGCCGTCGACATCCTTCACCACAGCTTGGCCACACTGCATCACGCCGGTGGCGGAGTTGAACGCGTATGTGGGCGAGCCGTATATATGCCAACCCTTGTTTACCGCGGCGGTTACCTTGTGGCAAAAGCTAGCATCATCGGGACCTGTCAGAAGCCGGTATAGTTTCATGATTGTCGTTCCTAGATTTGGATCAAAATTCGCCGATCCTGTTTCGTCCTGTGTAGTCCAAGTTCAATTCCTGCCGATTGTATCGACTATTGCCAGCAATTTTTGCGCAGCTTCGAGATGCAGGCGTTCGACCATCTTGCCATTCAGTGCAATTGCGCCCTTGTCCTTGTTTTCGGATTGGGCAAAAGCGGCCACGACGGAGCGGGCCTCGTTAACGGCATTTCCATCGGGAAGAAAGGCTGTATTTGCCGTTTCAATCTGCGATGGATGGATTAGCGTCTTGCCGTCGAACCCCATATAAGCAGCCTCAGCGCATTCGGTAGCAAAACCATCAAGGTCAGCAAAATCGTTGTAGACGCCGTCAATCACATCAAGTCTTCCTGCCTTGGCGCAAAGCAATATTTGCATCAGCCATGGAATGAGGGAAGCACGGCCCTTCGTCAATCTTGCACCTGTCTCCTTGGCGATATCATTGGTTCCGATCACGAAGCAATCCAGCCGCGCCGTCGATCGCAAACCCAGCTCGGCGATCTCGTCAGCGTTAAGAATGCCGCGCGGTGTTTCAATCATCGCCCAAAGACGAATCCCCTCTGAAGCGTCGGTTTCCTCCAGGAGATCTGCAACACTGGTAATATCCTGGGGTTTCTCAACTTTCGGGAGAAGAATTGCATCCGGCTGGCAAGCCCGGGCCGCGAGCAAGTCCTCGGCGCCCCATTCGCTTGTAAGACCATTGATGCGGATAATCCGTTCGGCCTTGCTCGTTGAATGCATTCGAAAATAACTCCGCAAGGCTTCGCGCGCATCGTCCTTGACGTTCGGTGCGACGGCGTCTTCCAAATCGAAAATGATTGCGTCTGCGGATAGCGAAGCGATTTTTACCAGAGCCTTGGTATTCGAGGCCGGAACATAAAGGACGGAGCGGCGAGGGCGGAACGGTTTGCTCATGTGAACTTTCTGCCTTGATCGGACAATCAAGACAAGTGCAATCATGTGCGAACGCTTGCCCAAAGTGCCACAGGCTAAACGCTTTGATTCGCAGCCAAGCTGGTGTAAAGCGAAACGCAAAGTCATTACCCAGGATCTACAGGCAGACATCATGGACAAATTTACCAAACTCACCGGCGTCGCCGCTCCGCTGCCAATCATCAATGTCGATACGGATATGATCATTCCCAAGGATTACCTGAAGACGATCAAGCGGACCGGGCTTGGTACGGGCCTGTTTGCAGAGATGCGCTACAATGATGATGGCAGCGAGAATCCGGACTTCGTCCTTAACAAGCCAGCCTATCGCAAGGCGCAGATCCTTGTTGCCGGCGATAATTTCGGCTGCGGATCAAGCCGTGAGCACGCACCGTGGGCGCTGCTCGATTTCGGCATTCGTTGCGTGATCTCTACCAGCTTTGCCGATATTTTCTACAATAACTGTTTCAAGAATGGCATCCTGCCGATCCGTGTCAGCCAGGAAGATCTTGAGAAGCTGATGGATGACGCACAGCGAGGCGCCAATGCGACGCTTTCCATTGACCTCGAAGAATTGACGATCAAGGGACCAGATGGCGGCACGATCAATTTCGAGCTTGATGAATTCCGCCGTTACTGCATGCTCAACGGCCTCGATGATATTGGTCTGACGATGGAAAAGGCGGCGAAGATCGACAGTTTCGAATCCGCAAACGCAGCAAAGCATCCCTGGGCGTAAGGCTGGTCAAAGCGATCTCAAGAGCCCGGATATCCGGGCTCGCTCACTTCTGGCGCTGCTGAACCGGCAGCTGCAGCCGAACGCGCGCGCCGAGCCAGGAACCCCCCAGAATTTCTAATGTCCCTTTATGCAGGATCGCGATTTGCCGGGCGAGATTCAGGCCGAGACCCGCTCCCCACGATTGCGGTTGCAAACGATAGAAGGGTTCAAAAATATTTTTATGCTCTTCGATCGGAATTCCGGGTCCTTGATCCCGGATTTCAATGGCCCCGGTTTCATCAATCAAAACCGTAATCGTGCCAAAGCCTCCGCCGTGATCGATGGCATTGCGAATGATATTTGCCAGTGCTTGCTCGATCTGCAGGACGTTGCCTTCGACCCAGACCTCATAGGTGCCAGGCTCGAAGGCAAGGTCATAGCCCGCTTCAATGGCGAGCGGCGCAAAGTCGGCAGCGACGCGGCTGGCGAGTTCAGCGAGATTGATGATCTGGCGCTGGCTGGCGGGCCGATCAAGGAGCTGGTGGTCAAGAAGTTGCTGCGCCAGATGCGACAACCGCTCGATGTCCTGGACCAGTCGTACACTCTGAGGCTCCTGCTTCAATAAATCCGCCCGTGTCCTCAAAATGGCAATGGGCGTCCGCAGTTCATGCGCAGCGTCGGTCAGGAAGCGATTGTGTCGGTCATAGCCGTGAGCAAGGCGCCCGAGCGCCTGGTTAAAGGCCTGCACCAGGGGTGCAATCTCCTGCGGCACATTTGTGACGGGAAGCTGCATTGCGCGATTGTTGATATCAATGTGCGCTGCCTGGCGGGCGATACCAATGAGGCCAGCAAGGGACCGGCGAACGACTGCAGGTGTTGTCACAAGCGTTGTGACCCCCATCACAAGGATGACGGGCAGAAGCAGAATCGTGATCAAGATAGCCAGGATCGGAAGTACCCTTAGCCAGTTTGTGCTGCCATCGGGATTTCGCGCCACATCCACGGTGGCTGAAATGTTGATCTCGAGTCCCTGCGTTTCGTTGCGCGAAGCACGCGTTGCTGTGATGATTTGTACTGGCCCGGCCCTGGTGTCCACTCTCTCCACGTAGGCTTCCGGCGTCATGTCATTTTCGTCGAAGCCTAGGGTGGCCCTGCTCACCGCATTCAGCAGCTCGCCCGCCTGCTTCGTATAGACATCGGGAACTTTACCCGCTTGCAGGCTCTGACCGCTGGTGTCGCGCACTATGTACCAGACGTTGGGGAAATTCCCCGCGAAACGCGAGCAGTTCGCTCGTTTCGTTGCCTATCAACCTGCCGCTCCGATCGCGGTCAATCGCGCCTTTCAGGACAGCGACCGATGCTTCATTGTCCACCAAAAGCCGGGGATTGGCGATCCAGCTGCGAAGAGGAGGATGAATA
>NZ_JBBNAN010000136.1:0-7958 GCF_037994405.1 Phyllobacterium sp. | reverse complement strand
GCAAGGAGACGAGCGTGAGCGAACCGCTGAAGACGTGTCGAAAAGTGCATAGATGGCGTCAAAACCGGGTGGGCTTCGTTAGCCCGGGACAAGTCTGGGAGATACCTGTCTACTGCCCAGATGGCGTCCTCCTCCCAAAACGGATGGTGACTGATAAATTGCGCTCCTATGGCGCGGCAAAGCGTCAGGTCATTCCAGACGTCGAGCATCGTTCTCACAAAGGCTTGAACAATCGGGCGGAGAATTCGCATCTCCCATTTCGAAAACGGGTGCAAATGCGCCAAGGCTTTCGAACGATCGGAAGCTTGCAGCATTTCGTTTCGCTCTTCACTGCCGTTCGCAATCTCTTCGTTCCATCCCGTTTCGTTCCATCCCGTATAGATCGCTCAGCATTTCAGATCCGAAATCACCGCTTGCATGCCATGGCCGAATGGAAAGCAGTGAGCGGCCAGCTTGCCTGAAAAGGTCGCTTGCGATTTCGCACCCCTATATTTCAAACAATGTGACATCGCCCCAACCATCCATACCAGTTGCGCCGTGGCTTCTTTCATTCATAATTCGGTTATCGAAGTGTCTAACATCCCCGGTTGCCGGTGGCTTGCCATCACATAACCTATTGGAGACCGGATGAAACTGTCGTGGGTGATCTGCACGGTTGGTGGCATCCTGACTGCCAGCATAGTTTGCAATTATTCCTCCGCGGAGGAATCCGAACTATGGTCAGCAGGACAGTATACATTTTCCGATGAACTCGGCGGCTTCACGATTCGCGCGATCAGCGGTATCGGCACGCTTGAAGACCCGATTGTCGTCACGGAAGAGCTGGACACGGCATCTCCCACTACCATCGTCATTCGAACGGAGCGGATTGCACAGCATAATCCCGCAACTGCAAACGCGGGACTTCTGTTCTATCTGCGGGTCAAAGCGATCAATGGCAGCGGCCATCCCTGGATCGAGTTCGTGTTCGAACTGCAGAAACAACTGGGAGTGCTAAGCGACTACTACGATGGTCTTTCCTTCTATCAGGCAGGCGACAAGACCGGCATGATCCATTCAGACCTTTTTTCCACCTATCGCGACGAGTCTGAGCCCTATGACCGCATGATCTTCCGAAACGGCTTCGTTGATCCGAACGCCACCGCGAGTTTTGACTTTCCAATCGCCGACTTTACGCCGAAGCGCACTTTTTATCTGGTGCAAGACCCGCGCATTCCCTCCACTTGACGTCAGTCTCACAGTCGGACGTTGAAGGCACGGCCGCCCACATACTAACGCACACAGGCGGCGGGCATGCTCAGACCCGCTCGCAAGATGCGCATACGACAGGCGAGGTACGCCTTGAATCCGAATCCGTCGCTGGCCTAACAATTCGCAATCCTCGCCGTATAAATGCTGTGGCGTCAGGATCTCGGATAAACCAATTCAGCCGTTGCAACAGATCCCTTATCGATCCTCGGCGTCTGAAATTCAATAGCCGCCTCCTGCTGGTGCGGCGGGCGCGGTGTGTTGTGAAGATCCGCCTTGCGTGGAGACGCAGGCGGAAACGCTGATGCAGATCAGTCCAAGAAATACAGCAAACGAGAGGGCTTTTATTGACATCTGAAGTCACTCTTTTGTTAGATCGGGCGTCCAATGCGCGCGATTATGTGCTAACGGCCGACGGGCCTCTTTTATTCGAAATTTTTGCCTCAGGCAGCGGCGATCTCAACCGTCTGGAAAGTGGACCGAACAGCAAGGTGACCGGATGCACGACATGGACAAGGATCGACGGGCCTAAGGTTGCGATATTCAATTGATCGTCTGGTTCATGAATGACCATCCTTGGAGGGGTCGTTGATGCGGCTATTGTAGCCTTTCAGGCACCAATCAAAATCGGTCAAATACCGCTATTACCGGCATTTTCAAACGAACAGTTGTTGCTGCCGCTCAGTTTGTACAACCGCTCCAAAGTCTCGAACAACCAGTTGATACAATTGACGTAATTGATGCACCACGTGAGAGAGCGGCATCTTTGTGATATCTACCGCTAAATATTACCTTGGTGATACGAAAAACCCGGACGAGTCAGTTCGGTGGCGCTCTATCTGAAATGGTCCCTCAATAGCGATCGTGTCGACGTGGTCGTAGATGGGACCAAGCCAATCTGCAAGCTGGGGTTCGGGCGCTTGTCTCAGCCCGAGGCCAAATGCTCGTCAGGTGTTTCATGTTCATAGAGCTGGTCCATGCTTAATGAGGCGACTTGAGCAAATGGAGCCTGGCTCTTAACGCGACCGCCACTGAGGACCACAACATCATCGCAAAATGCTATCGTACTGCGATGATGGCTGATGACGATCGTTGTACGCCGTCCGGCCCTGGATTTCAGCGTTTCGACGATCGCCGCTTCCGAAAGGCCGTCCACAGCGTTTGTGGCTTCGTCCAGAATCAAGATTTCGGGATCGCGCACCATCGCTCTTGCCAGTGCAATGCGTTGACGCTGTCCGGCTGACAGATTAATGCCTCTGTAGCCGACGAGGGTTTGGTACCCGCAAGGCAGGCCTTCGATAAACTCGTGTGCCTCGGCTAATTTTGCCGCACGTTCTGCTTCGGCAGCCGTCGCCAGGTTTTGCCCATAGGTGATGTTCTCCAGGATGGTACCATCCACCAGTTCTAAGTCCTGGCTGGCCAACGCGATTTGGCTTCGCCATTGGATGGGGTCGATCTGGCTCAAGGGCACGCCATCAACGATTATCTGCCCCTCATCCGGATCCACAAATCGGCACAGAAGGTTTACCACCGTGGTCTTACCGGCACCAGATCGACCGATAATTGCTGTCGAGCAACCGCTGCGAATTTCGAAGGTCGCGGAACGCAATACCGCGGCGCGGGAGCCTGAACCTGGGTATCTAAAGGTCACGCCATCAAAATGCATCCGTTGACGCAAGCCATGGGCGGGCACCGTGCCTGCGGGAGGCTTGGGCTTGTCTGACGAATCCAACAACCATCTCACTTCCTCCAGTGATCCGCTCCAGCCCTGGACCTGGCTCCAGGACAGCTGCAATGCACGCATATGCGGCTGCAGCCGGTAAAGCAGGACGACGAATGCGACGATAACCGGAAAGCTCACGTCCATGAACCAGGCACCCACGACCACTGCCAGGAAGAGCATCGCATGCAGCACCTCGGTCAGCGGCGGTAATGCCCCCTGGCGAGTTTGGAGGAAGAAGCCAGCCCGGCGGACAGCGTCCGATGCTTCGTCAAAAACGGCCTTTTCCCGTTGTTCCTGTCCAAATATACGGATCAACCGCCCGGCATGCACAAGATGGAGCATTCTGGATGCAAGTTCGCTATTGAGCGACGTGACGCTGCGGCTCGGGTCTTTCAGACTGGCCGAAAGAGCGGCGTGGGTCAGCTGGACCAGGGCCAGACCGAGCGCGACGAACAAAGTCATCGGCCAGGACAGAAGTAGAAGGAACCCCAGTAGGATGATCGCGGCCGACGCATTCACAATCGACGCGAGGGCGGTCTGGATAGCATCCGAGGCCCGCCACGACTCGTTAGAGATGATATTCAGCAGCCGCCCAGGATTCTGTTGCAGGAAGAACGGGTACCCTATCGTCAGGAGTTGCAGTGACAGCGCGCTTCGAATGGAGTGGCTCGCTTTTCCGTAGATGAATGTCGTCAGGACAGTGTTTGAAAATGCCAAGATGTTCTTCAACGTGATCAAGAAAAGGACAATGGCTGCGATCGCTACAAGCCGCTCTCCGTCATCCAAACCAGATCCAACTTGTTGAAAGATAGCAGAGAGACCGCCCAATCCCACATCATTTTCATGACCGGCAATGATGCTCAGCATGGGGATGATGAGACCAATGCCGGTGCCTTCAAGTGCGGCGCTGGTTAGACCGAGAACAACCACGGCCGAAAGCAGGGGTAATTGCCGCCCCAGCGCTTCTCGCAGAACCTGAATGGCTGGCGATACGAACTGTAACATGACGTCACCTCGGCTAACGAGTTCCTGTTTGTGTTTATGGACTTCTCGACGACGGAGCCGTTTTGTCAGAAGCAGGCTCGCGAATGCGGCAGCACCGAGCAAATTCATGAATACAATCGGCCAGTGCGACAGGCGCAACTCAGGGTCGAAACGAGAGCCGCCGAAAAGCTCCATAAAAGCCGATCTCACGGTCCAATAGAAATGGCGAAGCAGCCATGGTGCGCAACGGATATGCTTCAGGTAAAGCCCCCCATTGCCTAGACTGTAATTTCGGTGAAGTCTCTCGACATCTTTGCGAGCGCTTCGACCGTGGTGGTGGAAGACCGTCATATCGGGCACATACTCGACCGGGACGCCAAGCTGGAATGCACGTATCAGGTAGTCGGTGTCCTCCGCGGCCCGCAGCGGGGCGCCTGCGCCGAGCCGCTCATCGAAATCGCCGACACGGGTCGCGACCTCACGATCCATCGTCATGTTGCAGCCCAGCACGAAGCCGCCGGGATGGGTGTCGCGGGTAAGCCGCGCGCGCGCCGACGATCGCTTGACCGTGAACGGTAAATCAGTGGGGCTGCCGAGCTCAACTCGGCCACCACGGATGACTAACCGCTCGCCAGTCGCATAATGGCGCTCCAAATCACGCAGGTAGTCACAATGAACTTCGCAATCGTCATCGATGAAAATGACAATGCTGCCGCGGGCCCGCACCAGCCCAGCATTGCGAGCGGCGGCTAGGCCGGGACGCGCTTCCACAAGCAGCGTGATCGCAATATCCGACGCCGAGGCCACGCGGGTCACGTATTCTGGCGTACTATCCGTTGAGCCGTTGTCGACAACCACGAGTTCGCTGGTGAAGGTAGCATGCGACCGACATGCTGCCTCAATTGATCTAATGCAGGCCGCTAGAGCCGCGGCGCGGTTTCGCGTGCACACGATGAAGCTTGCTAGCACCGGCTCATCTGACGCTGACGGAACAGTCGACGATACCGCGGCGGACGCCATCTTGGAACTGTATTGGGCGGTCTGGTGGTGTACGGTATCCATTCTGCCTCAGCGATTAGGTGATAACGGGAAGGACGGTAGCAGCGGGCACGGATTGCAAGTACCGCGATAGTGCGTCCACCTGCTTATTGGCCGCAATTGAAACGCGACTGAACCAAGGCGCGTAAGCACCAGGGAGCAGACCATATCGTTCGCGGCGTCGAATGAGCCCCCATTTTTGGGTGCGCGTTAAGAACTCATGCGTTAACTGCGGTTTTTGTTCATCGCTGATGAGCTGGTAAAGGAAATAAAAGAGGTTCAACGTACCTTCTTCATAACTGGACCGCAGCGCCACGGGCTGAGCCGAGATATTCCCTTCGAGCACCAGGATACATTCGGCAACACGCCGAACGCTGTTCGTCGTTACGGCGTCAGCGATGTCCTCTAGGACACCAGGATTGTCGACCAAACCTTCTCGCTCGAGATTCTCAGCGACGATCTTCAGATGCGTTTTGCGCATTTGTCGCTTATGCCTGTTTGTGACGCTTTCCCCGTGGATACGGTATGCGACCAAACTCTCGCCGATCATCGTCGCTGAAAAGCGATCGGTAATGCGCCTGAAAAGATCAAAATCTTCTGCGTGCACGTAGCGCGCGTCGTAGAAAAGCATCTCATCTGGAATGACTTTCCTGTTATAGACAACCGTCGAATGCATGAAGATCGTAAAGAACTTCGACAATATACCTAGACTTGCCCACTGATAGAGCGGATCGAGTGTGCCCCGCACAATACGGTCCCCGATGAGCGTATCGATAGCCGTTCCGCACATTGCGAATTGGGGTTGCTGCTTAAACACGGAGACCTGGCGCGACAGGCGAGCCGTGTAGCAGATATCATCTGCATCCATCCTGGCGACCAGATCGCCCTTGGCCAAAGCCAAGCCCTCGTTCAAGGTCGCAATGAGGCCGCGGTTCTCGCGCGACACGATGGATATACGACCGTCAGCTCTCTGGTATCTCTGCAAAATCTCCAAGGAACCGTCAGTCGAGCCGTCGTCGATCGCGATAATCTCCAGACACGCATGATCCTGACGCAGAATGCTAGCGAGCGCTGCGGCGAGATAGGGTTCACCGTTGTAGACAGGCAGCAGAACGGAGACCAGTGGAGTGGGCATGGTTAACTCCGATCAGTTTATTGACGATTGAGGGTTTGGAAGAGCGTCGCTGTCATCGATTGGATCGCGCAGATATGCGTGGCCACCGTGGGCCTTTGTCCCATGAAGCCCTTGAGCGGAACTGCGACCTCTCGGAACGACATAAGGGAAGTGGCTCTTTAGCGCGTTAATCCGCTTTTCCAGAACCAGCCACGAGATATAAGCGAGCATCAGTGTGCCCGCACCTGCGATGAGGAACCGACCGGGTCCTTGCTCCGAGACATTGATGGGTATCCAGGGCTGAGCCTTGACGGTCAATGCAAGGACGATCGCGTGAAAAAGGTAAACGCCGTAGCTGATGCGACCCAGGGCAGTTAGTGGTGGGCATTCAACGAGCCGACCGAGATACCCACCCAATCCTGCCGAACAGTAGCTCACAATCATCACGAGCGGGACGAGGGGAAGGATCTCCAGCCCAATCCAGCGTGCCCAATCCTGTATCGCTGGCACCGGCATCGGTCTCAGCCACAGCAGAATGAGGAAGGCGCCGGCGAGCGGTACCCAGCTCATCCTCATCCACTGGGGCGAGAGCGCGGTCCTCGATCGCCAGGCAGCGAGCAATGCACCGGACGCTAGTGCGTCCATCGATGCCGGAGGAAGCAGATCACGTGCGAGAGAAGGCGTTCCCGTAACAGGCCAGTACAAGCGAAATGCTAATGAAAAGAGGATGACACCGATGCAAATCCGTTCGATCGAACGACGCGGTGCCAACAGAATAATCAACGGCCAGATGACGTAGAACTGCTCTTCGATGCTCAGACTCCAGGTATGACATAAGATCCACGGCGTCCATTCATCGCGAAAGGCATACCAGAAGTTCGAAAGGTAAAGCGCGTGCCAGGCCAGCACTCGTTTGGATTGCTCTAGGTTGGCCAGCCAGACGAAGCCCAACAAGCCAAAATATGGGGGGAAAATGCGCAATGCCCGGCGAATGTAAAACGACTTGATTGCCGCAAGCGGTTCGAATTCTGCGGCGGAGCGCGCCTCCAGGAGGAGGCGCGTAATCAGGAACCCACTCAGAACGAAGAACAGGCGCACGCCGACGTGGCCCCAAAAGGAGCCACCGGCAGCAAAAAAATGCGCATAAAGTACCATTACGACAGCAATGGCTCTCAGACCGTCCAACTGCCGGTAACGCACATTCGACATCGGGATCCCCTCAGCATTCAGCTTTGCCGACAAGCTCTTGGACCGCGCCAACTCTCCAATCAGCTACGGTTCTTGCCGCCCACGATTTCAACGCCATGCAGGCGCAACGAATAATTAAAGGCGTGTGTGATAATCGCGGGGTGAATCGGGCCAAATGATGACATGCCTGTAGTGGATAGCATGCTCGATCGACATCAGACCGTTCCATGACGATGCGATTGCCGGACTGGGAAAACCGTATAGGTATCCGGAATATGCGATTGAGCGACGCCAAGTCGCTCGGCGATGCATGTTCGAAATGCATTTTGAGCAGCCGCCAATTGGTACTGAAACAGTTGCGGACAAGCTGGCATAACCCCGCGAGCGTGTATTCCGCATCCTGTTGGCGCGGAAACAGGCGTGGATCTTCGATTTTGTAGGTCCAGAGCACGCGGTCGTCCTCGGAGATCAGCCCCGAGGTCGTCGCGCCCTGTAGCGCCAGGATGTCCGGGCGGACCTCGGCAAGGATGCCATGGGCGGCGGTCTCGTCCGTCACGTCGGCGGAGATCGTGGCCACGCCCAGCCGGGCACGGAGGGACTAGAGCGCTACAAGCGCGCTCCCTTGCTGCTCCGATGGGTCTTGCACAGGCTTTGACCGTTGCG
>NZ_JBBNAN010000135.1:0-1874 GCF_037994405.1 Phyllobacterium sp. | reverse complement strand
TTCAATCTGACGTAGATCTGGATGAAGCCGATGATCGTCCAGGCGAGATGGGTCCACCACAGGATCCTGGCCGATTTGGAAAGCGGCGCGCCAAAACCCTGCGTATAGACACCGTCGGGCCGATGCGGAGCGATGCCTGCCATATAGAGCACCAGGCTCATGCCGGTAAAGAACAGGATCTGGACGAGCAGGCGGCCTGTCGGACGGTTGCCGCCCTGAATGTGCCACACGACGATACCGGCAATTCCCAGAAGGTTGACCAGAACGAGCGGCACGAAATTGTCATCACCAAACATGGCAGGAATCACCGATAATGGTTGCGTCAATGAGCGGCCGGGCACCAGCACTGCGGGCCCGGCCTGATAGCCTATTTCTTGATCGGGAAGGTCAGTTCCTGCTCAGCTGTATCGACCACGAAGACAGCGAGCAGCTTTGCCGGTTTGGTCTTGCTGGCGTTTTCGCTGACACCGTGGCGATCGCCCGGCAATTCCGAAAAGCTCTCACCAGCGCTATAGACAGTAACGGGGCCATCGTTGACCTGACTGCGGATCGCGCCTTCGAGAACGGTCGCGTATATGAAGGCGGACGCTGGATGTGTATGGCCCTCCGAGAAACCGCCCGGAGCATATTCGACGAGAACGCCCTTCATGCTCTTGCCGGGTACGTTCGGCAGTTTGTGGTCATAGACCAGCGTAACCTTTGCGCCCTCCCCGCCACCGGGCGCATCATGCGCAAGAGCCGAACCTGACAGGAGAGCCGTCAACGCAACGGCAAAAGCCAATGACTTGATCATATTTATCGTCCTTTCATGACTTGGAGTAGATCGCTGTTTTCTATAACATATTGTTTTTATGCATCTTTTATATGCATGGCGTAGCCATCAAACTGCAAATGCTATAGACGCATGGGCCGCCTATAAGACGGCCCGTATGCAAGCCGTTATTTTCTGGGCGTTGTCGCAAACCAATCATCGAAACCGATGCGGCCGATGCGAGGATGATTGTCGGAGACGAGTGAACCGTCTTCCAGTTTGGTGCCGAAATAGCGGGCATCCGGATCTGCGACAACGGTGCGGGAATCTCCGATCGCCTTGAGGTAGCGCGCGGCGAAATCGCACAGACGCGCGCGCTCGGGGCCGCAGATTTCGATAATGCCGTTAGCCGGCGCAGCAAGCGCCGCGTCCGTCACGAAATCGGCGACGTCGTCGGACGCGATCGGCTGCAGGGAACCCGTCGACAAGCGGGCCGTGTGGCCAACCGTGCCCTCCTGGGCGATGCCGCCGAGAAATTCCATGAACTGTGTGGAACGCACGATGGTATAGGGAATGCCGGCTTCCCGGATGATCTTTTCCTGGGCGACCTTGGCTCGAAGATAGCCGCTATCGGGCAACCGATCCGTGCCGACAATGGAAAGCGCGATGTGGTGTTTCACGCCGGCCTCGACTTCCGCTGCCATCAGGTTCTTGCCCGCCGTCTGAAAGAATTCAAGCACGGCCTTATCCTCGAAGGATGGCGAGTTCGCGAGGTCGATCACCACCTCGGTATTCTTCAGTGCTTCCGCCAAGCCCTCCCCGGTAAGGGTATTAACGCCGGTTTTCGGGGCAGCGGCAATGACCTCATGCCCTTTCTTGCGCAGGCGCTCTGCGGTCTTGGAACCGATCAGGCCGGTTCCGCCGATAATCACGATTTTCATAAGACGCTCCATTTGCTGCGCGCCCATGCGGTGCGCGCGGTTCAATAGGTGGATAGGTGAAGGCCGAGATGGTCACGGCCTTCAAGGGTACACGCTCTGGTTCGGCCTTAATTCAACAAGGTGTCAGTAGTCCCAGAAGACCGGCACCCAACGAAAGGCGTCGCCGTCGACCGCGACGTGGC
>NZ_JBBNAN010000134.1:0-7697 GCF_037994405.1 Phyllobacterium sp. | reverse complement strand
GGTGTTGACTTCAGGTTCGACCGACATGCCGGAGCGAAGCCGGCCAGCCAGCGCTTCGTCATCAATCACGATCTTCACAGGAATACGCTGGCCGATCTTGGTGAAGTTGCCGGTCGCATTGTCCGGGGGCAGCAGTGCGAATTCGAGACCGCTTGCCGGTGACAGACTGTCGACGTGACCCTTGATCGCTACGTCTCGAACAGCGCCGAAACGCTGCGCTATTTGACACTGACCGGCCATGGCATTTTTCTCGCGCCAAGCTTCGTTATTTTTGACGATCTCGCCAGCGGCACGCTGATTTCGCTTCTGCCGGACTTCAAGCCTGTCGAATTCAGCATCAACGCGATCTATCCAAACCGCAGCCACCTGCCAGGCAAGGTGCGCGTCTTCATCGATCTTCTCGCCGAGCGCTTCCTTGAGCACCGGCAATGGATGTCGCAGTGAACAGCGCCAAATAGTCATCGACGGCCAAACAATTAGTTTGTTCCGGCAATTACATGTGTATCGGCTCCAAATTTTGATCCGACCCAGGCGCCAATTATCTCTGACCTCTACAACTAGTGAAATCGCTTATTCGGCTTACCTATTTCACACAGGTTGATACCACCCCTTCGCTCTTGTTGACGGGCACGCACTTACCAGTCAACGTTGCCTTCGATGCGCCATAGATCGATGACTGTGGCGTGATATATGGCGGCTCAGCTTTATTCCCCATGCAGCCGACAAGCATAATCGCTGCAAGCATCAAGGTAAGGTATCTCATTTGTGCTTCCCCCGATCAAAATTTTGATCGGGTCAAGAATACCATGCCAGCACGATCGGGTCAGGACATCCCTTTGGACGACAGCTCGTCTGGAGCGAAGCGCCTTAATCGAGCCCTTATTTCAGCTGCACCACCGAGAACGAAAGGAGCTGATGAGTTCCTACGAATGAAGCTGGTTCCTATGCTTGTGTTTGAGACCTTCGGATACGAGCACTCGCGCGCCGCGAGCCCCGAGGGCGCAATTGCCACGGTGTAGTTCATTGGTCTCGCCCTTTGCCTTGCCTGACCCCTGTTGGCGCCGGATCGGTATCCGTCAAGATGCCCGACGCCCGGGGTCATCCAATCCTATGTGAAGGCCAATGTCTGGCATGCCTTGAACCGATTCTGCGCTAGTCAGCCAACGTATCCCATAACCACGCGATGAGATTCCGCCGCCGGTTGCCAACTGCCTTGCGGACGTAGTGAGCCGCGGTCGCAGCGCTCACGGTCCCTCCGAAATGACAATAGCAGAGAGCCCTGTGCAATTGGTAATCGGTCAGTTGGAAAAATCGCTTTGCGTCGCCATAACTGTCGCCCTCCAATCCAGCCGCACGTAGAATGGGATCTTCGAAAGCCACCGTGATCGGCGATCCGTCGGCGCGGACAAGCTCGCGTTTCTTGGACGGCAGGTCTTCTGTCTGGTATAACGTCGCGAGACGCTTGCCCGGATTTAATTCGAGAAGTTCTGCCCAGCGTTCAATGCGTTGGTTGCGCGACAGGGGCGGCTGGTCCCTTTCGACATCGGCGACGGTCTGCAACTGTTCGATTGCAAAGTGCTTCATTTTCTCCTCCATTGGGTGTGCGACATCAACGACGGGCGGACAAAAACGTTCCGTCCTGCGGGGGCGCTGAAAGAGATAATAACATCGGGAAAAGAAGCTGTGAACGGCTGCCACAGCTGTCCAAGCGATACGCATCCGATCCAATTTGCGCCCATGTGTTCCCTTGGCGTAATGTCCTTGAGAAGCGGAGATACAAGAACAACAGCGGACGAGATCGTCAGGGGGTCGGTGACATCAGGACGGACGTAACAACATGAGGGGAATCGGTGCCTTTGGGGCATAGGTAAATCACATTCAGTGCCGCTTTGGTCCTCTTCAAACCGGGTCTTCATGCTGCCGAGAAAAGTTGTTGCGAAAAAGAGGAGGAGGAGGAGACGTTGGGTAGGTTACCGGGCCGTCTCGAACTCCTCCCCAAGGCTGACCGCCGTTGGGGGACCGTTTGGCGGTCAGGTTGCCAAAAATACGCCTGCACAAGTGATGCAACAGTGACGTACCGATGTCTGTCGTCGGAATAGTTGCACCAAGGAGGAAGACCGTTGGGCTGGGTCACATTCCCTAGAGGGAAGGCTCGAAATCCGTAACGGAACTGAGCGCTAGCTGTAGCGGCTTGCATTCGAAATGTGCCGAACCTGCAATCCAGACAATTTCCTGCCCACAATAAGTGCAACTGAAAATCGGGCGCGTGCCCGGATTAACTGCAACTGTGCCCAGATTAAGTGACACGTGCTCGCATTGCAAAGTGTCCTGCTCACATTATCTGCAAGTGAAAACCGCTCAGATCGGCAAACCCGCCGCAAGCATCTTGTCCTGGAGGAATGCGGCGCCTGCTGGATCGAGTGTGTTGTTGAACAACGCCTTTATCTCGGCAGGTTTGGCACATTTCGAATACAAGCCGCCCACATAGTGCTCCAAATGTGAAAACCCGACGCTCGGTGCCCGACGACAACAGCCGCTCAGGGTGGAACTTTGTCGTTTGAGGCGGCTACCGGAACAAGCAAGGAGCGCCAAGAGCTGACGATCGGCCCCAGGACAGCCTTCGTTCTCGCGTAGCGCCATGATTTGTATGACTGCTGTAGTCCCACTATTTCTCAGGCAAGCCCGCTTTACGCAGGCCCTCGATGATCCGCTGGTATTGGGCCAGAAAAATTGGATTGTCTGAAAAACCCGCATGCACCCATCGATCAATAGTGTAGTTCGGCATTAACTTAAGTAGTTCGGCAACGGCCGCGTGAGCCTCGGCGCTCTGTCCCGTCCACGCATACGCAGAAGCCAAGTCGACATAGGAGATCCAGAATGGGCTGAGCGCAACAGACCGACGGCACCATTCGATCGCGTCAGCATCCCGCGCAAGATGCGTGTGTGCGTGACAGATATTGAAATACCAAATGTTCAAGAGGGGATCTCGCGGGCTCAACCGAATTGCGGTCTGAAGCGGTGCAAACGCCTCCTCTGCCCGGCCGGCACGGATCTTGGCGTTACCCAGCGACGCATAAGCGGGCGCCAGACTGGGATTTATCGAGATCGCCGCCCCATACTCATCAATTGCAGATTCGAAGTCCTTTCCTCCACCCCGCAGGATTTCGCCCTTCACGAAATGCGCCATCGCGTCATTGGGAAACGCCGATAGCACCCGGTTTACGGCGGCGGTAGCCCGCGCGAGCTCCTCATCTGGGCCGCTACTCCAACGATAGTTGACTCCGATAGCCAATGTCTGCGCCAGCCCTAGGAGAGCCTTGGGCAGATCCGGCTCAATACGCAGAGCTTGCTCAAACAAGTCGCGGGACTGAGACAGCAGTGCGCGGGAATAGGGTTGATTGAGCAAAGACCATCCGCGCATCGCGAGATCAACGGCATTCGGATTATTGGGACGCTCCGTTTGGGCGCGGCGGCTCTCCGCTTCGGTTAGCTCTAGGTCCAGTCTCCGTGCCAGGCGGCCGGTTATTTGATCCTGTAGCTGCATAGACTTGGTCCAATAGCCGTCAAAACGATCTGACCAAATTGCAAGATTCGTTTCCGCGTCAATCAATTGAGCGTTGATGCGCACCTGGTTTTCCGTTCGGCGCAGACTACCATCCAAAATGTAGCGCACATTCAGTTCCCGGCCGATCTGTCTGGCATCCAAGTTCCTCCCCTTGTATGTGCGGGCGGTGCTCGGTGCGATCACGAAACTATCCTCAATGCGCGACAGATCTGTCGTTAGATCATTAGTAATGGCATCGGCGAAGTATTCCTGCTCAGGATCGTTGCCGAGATTGGTGAATGGCAACACCACGATAGACAAGCGGTGGATCGGCTGTTGATGAGGTCCATTGAAGTACCAAGACGCCGCGCCCACGCCGATCAGGAGAAGAAGAACGAGTGCCGCCACAAGCCGTCTTCCGCGCTGCCTATTCCATCTAACGGAGAAGTCCCGTTTCGGGATCCTCGCGTGAGGAGCCAAACGGTAAACTCCTATGGGATCGGTGATG
This sequence comes from Phyllobacterium sp., assembly GCF_037994405.1. Lineage (GTDB taxonomy): Bacteria > Pseudomonadota > Alphaproteobacteria > Rhizobiales > Rhizobiaceae > Phyllobacterium. The sequence continues at coordinate 3,645 of NZ_JBBNAN010000134.1, read as the reverse complement.
TTCTTGACCCGTTGTTCGCCAAGCGATTGGAATCCTAACACGAGCTTGTGCTTCACGTGATCGACGACGGTCCGCGAAACGGCAATGCCGCCAGGCTCCGCCAGTTGCTGCAGGCGCGCAGCAATATTGACACCATCGCCGTGCCGATCGTCGCCCTCGACAATTACGTCGCCAAGATTGATCCCGATCCGTACGTCGATGCGCTGGTCTTCAGCGAGGCCCGTGTTGCGCTCCGCCATCGCTCGCTGTAGCGCCACTGCACATTCGACTGCGTCGACGACACTGCTGAATTCGGCAAGCAACCCGTCGCCCATCAGCTTGAAGATGCGACCTCGATGCTTGGTGATTTCCGGCTCGAATAGCTCTTTACGATGGACGCGCAGCCGTTCGAAGGTCTCCGCCTCATTCTGCTCCATCAGCCGGCTGTAACCCACAACGTCAGCGGCCAGAATGGCTGCAAGGTGTCGCTCGGCGCGTTCTTCGACCATGTGGAGAGTCTGCTCCCAGAGAAGACGGTTGGGAGATTGTATGGGTGCCGCGCCAGGGAGTCTATTGCGTATCACCGTCAAAATTGACCGATTCGATGGCTTCGTATGGAACTTCTCCTGAGAAGCATGACTTAGATCGGCGGCACGTCTGTCGGAGAACCATCAGAAAAACGGGCGTTTTCCTTGCAGTTGATTGCGGGAGCGCAATTTGATCGATTTTTCCGCTAGATAACTCAATCAAAAAAAGTATACAAAGTTGATTGTCCCACTTTTTCTTTTTTGGCGGCACCCATGTTCATCGGCTAAATGCGTGTATCCAAGAGTGACGGCAGTCAAACGCTTGCCCCTCAACGTGACGCTTTGATCGAAGCTGGCGTTGATGCCGCCGTTCTTTATGAAGACCTTGCCTCCGGCCGAAAAGATCACCGGCCCGGACTGGATGCTTGTCTCAAGGCATTGCGCGCGGGCGATACATTGGTTGTGTGGAAGCTCGATCGACTTGGCCGGGACCTCAAACATCTCGTCACACTCGTCGATGAGCTGCGCAACCGCGACATTGGATTCAAGGTACTGACCGGCCAAGGTGCAGAGATTGACACCACCACTGCGCACGGTCAGCTGATCTTCGGCATTTTCGCCTCGCTCGCCCCAATTTGAACGCGAACTCATTATCGAGCGCACCCATGCTGGATTAAAAGCAGCGCGGGCCCGTGGACGGATGGGTGGGCGGCCGCGCAAGATGGATCGATCGACGCTCTTGATGGCGATGACTGCAATGTCGGATTCAAACGCCAATGCAACGGAGGTTGCCAAACGCCTCGGCATCACCACCACTACCCTCTATTCATACGTCAACGGCGACGGTTCGGCCAAAGCGCTGGGCCACCTTCTGCTTGAAGGCCATTCCGATCCCGCGGATCGACCACATCTCAAAGCCAGGCGCAATGCCGAGCGGACGGCGTAAGGCGGTCCCGCCAGATTCCTTGATGCAGCTGCGTCAGCGGCTGGACCGCCTGCCGCACAAAAGCCCGGAACGAGCCACCCAGATCAAACTGGTCGCGGAATTGTATGGCATCTCGTCGGCGAGTGTTTACCGGGCGTTGCACCGCTTTCGACAACCCCGCTCGGCGTATCGTGCCGATCGCGGCAAGCCGCGTGTGATGAATCCTCCGATCTCGTGCGATACTGTGAACTGATCGCAGCATTGAAGCTGCGCACAACCAACAAACAGGGCCGGCATCTTTCCACCGGACGCGCCATCGAACTTCTCGAAGATTATGGTGTGGAAACGCCGCAGGGCCTTATCAAAGCACCCGAGGGATTATTGCGCCGTTCGACGGTGAATCGCTATCTGACAACGCTGCGGCTCGATCAGACCCATCTGCTCCGGCAGCCACCGGCAACGCGGTTCCAGGCGGAACACAGCAACGACTGCTGGCAATTCGATATGTCGCCATCAGATCTCAAGCACATCGAGCGTCCCGACTGGGTCGACTCGGCCAAGGGTGAGCCGACGCTGATGCTGTTCAGCGTGGTCGATGATCGCAGCGGTACGGTTTATCAGGAATATCGCTGTGTCTATGGCGAAGATGTCGAATCAGCATTGCGCTTCCTGTTTAATGCGATGTCTGCAAAAACTGATCCCGGGTTTCCCCTCCAGGGAAGACCGAAGATGCTTTATCTCGATAACGGCCCCGTCGCGAAGGGCCGGGTATTCCAGAATGTCATGCAGGCGCTCGATATCGAATGGCAAACGCATGTTCCAGCCGGCAAGGACGGTACCCGTACGACGGCGCGCTCGAAGGGCAAGGTTGAACGGCCGTTTCGCACCGTCAAGGAAGCCCACGAAACCCTGTATCACTTTCACAAACCTGAAACCGAGAAACAGGCAAACGCGTGGCTGTTGCGCTACCTCATGCGCTACAACGACCAGCAGCACCGATCGGAAAAACATTCGCGTATCGAGGATTGGCTCGCTCACGTACCAGTTGATGGGTTACGGGATATGTGCGCCTGGGAGCAGTTCTGCCGCTTCGCCCGCGAACCGGAACGGCGCAAGGTCGGCATCGATGCGCGGGTTAGCATTGATGGCACCGCTTATGAACTGGAACCCGACATGGCCGGCGAGACGGTCGTGCTGCTCTGGGGACTGTTCGACGATGAACTCTATGCCGAATTCGACGGCGAGCGCTTCGGCCCATATTACCCGGTTTCCGGCCCGATCCTGTTGCATCGCTACCGCGCCTTCAAGCGCGGTAAGGTCGAAGAGCGTTCTGAGCGCATTCGTTCATTAGCGGACCAGATCGGATTGCCGATCGCGGCGCTTGCTGGTGACGTGCGGCTTATCCTGCCTGCACCGTCTGCCGTCGCACTGCCACACCAGCCATTCGACGCCGACGCGCATGAATGCCGGTTTCCAAATACAATTGCCGCCAAGCTGGCAATTGCCAATGACCTGGCGCGGCCGTTGACGAAATTGCCGGTAGAAGATCGAGAGTTCATCGACCAGGTGCTGAGAGAAACGTTTATCCGGCGCATCGTGCTGGCGCGCGTTCGAGATTATTTCCGTCAGAATCGATCAGGAGAGGATCATGCGAGCTGAAGTCATGAAGCATTACGGCCTGACCATGCCATTGAGCCGAGCAGGTTATTTCGAGACCGAACACCATCAGCAGCTGATGAAAGATATCAAGGGAGCGATCCTGGAGGGACGGTTGATCGCCATCTGCGGCGTTGTCGGCAGCGGTAAAACGATGATGTTGCGGCGGATCGAGCAGGTATTGGAGGAAGAGAAACGCGTCACGGTGTCCAAATCATTGGCGATTGAGAAACATCGCATCAAGCTCGCCACCTTTATTTCCGCCCTGTTCTACGATCTCTCAACCGAAAGACAGGTGCGAATCCCGACACAAGGCGAAAAACGCGAACGCGATCTGTGCGAACTGGTGAAGAAGAACAGAACAAGCGACCGGTCGCGCTGTTCGTCGATGAAGCGCATGATCTCAACGGGCATACATTGACCGGCCTCAAGCGCCTGATGGAACTGGTGGAGGGTGGCGACGGCCGCCTTTCCGTCATTCTTGCCGGCCACCCGAAATTGCGCAATGACTTGCGACGCGCCACCATGGAAGAAATCGGCTATCGGACCGATATCTTC
>NZ_JBBNAN010000133.1:0-15348 GCF_037994405.1 Phyllobacterium sp. | reverse complement strand
ACCCAGTGGTAGAGGCAACGCCGTTTCAGTGCATCGTGAATTTCACGTGTCCGGTTCGTCGTGATGATAACGACCGGCGGTTCGGCGGCATGGATGGTTCCGAGTTCCGGTATCGTGACCTGGAAATCCGACAGCACTTCAAGCAGGAACGCCTCGAAAGCCTCGTCCGTCCGGTCAAGCTCATCGATCAGAAAGATCGGCGCTTTACCAGGTTCACCTGATAGCGCCTGCAATACAGGTCTGCGGATAAGAAATTTTTCTGAGAAGACATTACGTTCGATCGCCGTCTTGTCGACCTTTCCGCTAGCCTCATCCAGCCGGATCTCGATCATCTGCGCTGCATAATTCCACTCATAAACGGCAGACGAGACGTCGAGCCCTTCATAGCATTGCAGGCGGATCAATGGCCGGTCCAGCATCGTGGCAAGCACCTTGGCGATCTCGGTTTTGCCGACGCCAGCCTCGCCTTCGAGAAACAACGGCCGCTTCATGCGCAGGCTCAGAAACAGCACTGTCGCCAGCGCGCGATCGGCGACATAACCACCCGCTTCAAGCAGGGCTAGCGTATCGTCGATCGATTGCGGCAGGGACGGAACGGACTTTCCAGCCATGATGTCTCCGGTGCTAATCTCCTGCGCTGCGATAGGAGCGGTTGAGGTAGATCAAGGATCGGCCCGGATCGCCGATATTCAGCGCTGTCACCTTGCCGTAGATCACATAGTGCGTTGCTACTTCATGTGTCGCGATGATGCGGCAATCAAAACTTGCAAGCGCGTCCATCAGCACGGGCGCTCCGGTTTGCAACGTTTGCCAACGTCCAAGCGCAAACCGGTCCTGCTGCGAAAGCTCCCCCTTGCCAGAAAATGCTTCGGAAAGCGCTTGCTGCCCGATTGAGAGCGTGTTCAGGGCAAAGACCTGATTTTCGATGAAGAGATGGTTGAATTCGTGCTGGCGGTTGAGGCAGACGAGCATGGTCGCGGGGTTATCGGAAACCGAACAGACCGCCGAAATTGTCACACCGCGGCGGCCGGCCGGGCCATCCGTGGTGAGGATGTGGACCGCCTCGGCAAAATGGCTCATGGCATTGCGAAATGCGAGCGGCTCTATCTTCTGATCTTTGGCAATAAGCACAATTCTATTTCCGTTTCTGAACCATCACTATCGCAACATGTGTCTCAGCCATAGGGGCAGATTATTTTTTCCGATAACTTCCTTTTATTTTTTCCGATAACTTCCTTTTATATAGAGCCCGATTGCACAGAGTGAAGGAAACAGTTACCGAAAACGTGTAAAGGCTTACCGTCCAAGAGGAAACGGCATTTTCGCAATGAATTCCATGATACGCACCGCAACGCTTGGCCTCTGCCTGTTGTCCTGCAGTGTCGCATATGCGGAAGACAAGATTGGCGTTATTGCGCCGCTTTCCGGTTCCTTTGCGCGCCTTGGTGCACAATTGGTCGACGGCGCGACGATTGCCGTAGCTGCGAACAAGAATGGCCAGCCAATCTCGATAATCACCGCCGATGACAAGTGCGATGCAGCCGGTGGCACAGCTGCGGCAAAGCAAATGGTTCAGGCGAACGTGATGATCGTCGTCGGTTTTCTCTGCGCTGAATCGCTCGAAGCGGCACTGCCGATCCTCAGTCAGAAGGGAATTCCGGTTATTACGCCCGGCGTGCGGTCGCAGACATTGACCGAATTGCGGGCTGATCAGACCTACCCCGTCTTCAGGGTTGCACCGTCAGATCACAACGAGGCAAACGAAACTGGCGATATCCTCACAGGACTCTGGCATTCGACACCTTTTGCCATCATCGATGACGGAACGATTTTTGGTCGCGAGCTTGCAACCGGTGTACGTACCCGCCTTGAGGAGAAAGGTCTGAAACCGGTCTTTACCGATACCTATCGGCCAGGGCTCGACAACCAGAATGCGCTGGTCGGGCGCCTGAAACGTGCCGGCGCTACCCAGGTGTTCGTTGGCGGCGAACGGGATGATGTGGCTGCCATCGGCCGAAGCGCGCTGGCACTGAGCTATCCGCTGGTCGTCGTCAGCGGCGAGGCTTTGAACGCGCCGGGCAATGGCAGCGATCTGCCCGTCGGCACTTTGATGATCGCGCCGCGCGAGCCGCAAACGCTGGAAAGCGCGCACAACGCCAAGAATTCGATCGAATTGGCTGGAAAAGTGCCAGAAGGCTATACTGTGCCGGCGTTTGCCGCGGCAGAAGCGGCAATTCAGGTGCTGACCGCCGCCCAATCGCAGGCTGGATCGCTGACTGAGCTCCTCCACAAGAACGTTTTTGAAACGGCGCTGGGTTCAGTCCAATTCGATGCCAGAGGCGAGCGTATCGCTGACACATATCGCCTGCAGAAATATGACGGCAGCCAGTTCGTGCTGGAGACCAATTGATGGCGATGAGAACCGGATCGCAAAACTTGATCACCGATGTCGTGGGGCTGCGTGTTGGCAATGCTTCCGACAGCCAGATTAAATCGGGGTGCACGGCTGTCCTTTGCGACAATCCCGCAACTGCAGCAGTCCAGGTGCTCGGCGGCGCTCCAGGCACCCGGGAAACGGATCTGCTCGACCCGCATAATACGGTCGAGGCGATCAACGCGCTGGTACTATCGGGCGGATCAGCCTTCGGGCTCGATGCAGCGTCGGGTGTCCAGGCTGCCTTGCGCGAAAAGGGCATCGGCTTTGAGGTCGGCACGCAGCGCATCCCCATTGTTCCCGCTGCCATCCTCTTCGACATGCTGAATGGTGGCGACAAGGACTGGGGCCGCTATCCACCTTACCGCGAGCTGGGTTACGACGCGGTGCAGTCCGCATCGCGCGATTTCGCGCTTGGAACGATCGGCGCCGGTACCGGCGCGACAGTCACCGGATTGAAGGGCGGTCTCGGCTCCGCTTCGTCGCTGCTGGAAGGCGGCACGACGATTGGCGCGCTCGTGGCGGTCAATGCGTTGGGTTCGGTAACGATCGCAAAGAGTGCACATTTTTGGGCTGCGCCGTTCGAAATCGGCGATGAGTTCGGCGGGCTTGGCTTACCGCATCCGCTTCCTGCTGATGCTGTCGAGATCAGAACAAAGTTCAATGATCCGGTGCCTCAGGCGAACACCACGATAGCTGTGATTGCTACCGATCTGATATTGACGAAAGCACAGGCAAAGCGCCTTGCCATTGCCGCCCATGACGGCTTTGCCCGGGCGATCTGGCCATCGCACACCCCTTTCGATGGCGATCTGGTGTTCGCTCTCGCGACGGGAACCAGTGGCCGGACACCCGAAATGGCTGAATTCATTGACCTTTGCGCTGCCGCAGCTTCGACCATGGCACGCGCCATCGCTCGCGGTGTCCACGCGGCGACGCCAGCGGACAATGATCCTTTCCCGGTTTGGCGGTCGCGCATCTGACAGTTTCGATTGTGCCGTCGTGGCACCCGTGGTAACCGGCGCGCACGATATTCCACCGGAGATACTTCCATGAGCCGTCCGCTCGTCATTGCCCCGTCCATTCTTGCTTCGGATTTCTCCAAGCTTGGCTCGGAAGTCACCACCGTCTTGCAGGCGGGCGCCGACTGGATCCATATCGACGTCATGGACGGGCACTTCGTCCCCAATATCACCTTCGGTCCCGAGGTGGTGAAAGCAATCCGCCCGCTGACCGATGCGGTGTTCGATACACATCTGATGATTTCGCCCTGCGATCCCTATCTTGAGGCTTTCGCCAAGGCTGGTTCGGACATCATCACCATCCACGCCGAAGCAGGGCCGCATCTGCATCGCTCGCTGCAGGCGATCCGCACACTCGGCAAGAAGGCCGGTGTTGCGCTCAATCCTGCCACGCCGGAATCAGCCATCGAATATGTTCTGAACGATGTGGATCTCGTCCTCGTCATGACGGTCAATCCCGGCTTCGGCGGCCAGAAATTCATCGCCGAGACCCAAGAAAAGATACGCAAAATCAAGGCGATGATCGGTAGTCGCCCGATTGACCTCGAAGTGGACGGCGGTATTACTGCCGAGACAGCAGCACTGGCTACAGCCGCGGGAGCCAATGCGCTGGTTGCCGGCTCGGCGGTCTACAAGGGGGGATCGGAAGCAGCGTATCGGGCAAATATCGACCTGATCCGCAGTTCTTGCATGAAAGGATCATGATGGGATTCCGCCAAGCGCTCGCCGCACTGCTCCTAGCTTCCTGGCCGATGGCGGCACAGGCGGGAGATGCGGCAAAACTTGATATCCTTGGCTTTTCCAAGGATGGCGGGATTTTCGCGTTCGAAGAATATGGCGTGCAGGACGGTTCAGGTTTTCCCTATGCCAACCGGTTCTATATCGACACAGCAACCGACAAGTTTGTCGCCAAGACACCGGTGCGCGTCAGGCTCGACGACGAGCATTCATCGATCGAGAACGCCCGCAACAAGGCGAGCCTGGACGCACAGGGAGTGACATCGCTGGCCGATGAGGAATTGCGTGCGACGGCTGGTGCCACGGTCGCTTTCAATCCTGTGACGGAACTCTCGGCTGACCCGTTCAAGGTCAAGATAAATCCGCGCCCCGTCTTTCCCGCCATCGATCCAGCACTGATAATCCAGCTTGAAGAGATCGCGGTGCCAGCGAGCGAAACATGCCAAAATACTGGTGAAATCAAAGGCTTCCGCCTGACCGCTCTTGAAGACAAGGCAGATGCCAAACCGGAACTGCTCCATGAAGATACGTCTGTTCCAACGAGCCGCGGCTGTCCTCAGGGTTACAGCATCGGCGCCGTGCAGACGTACTATCCCGAGGCTGGCAAGCCGGTGATCGCAGTCATGATCGCCGTTCGTGGCATGGGTTTCGAAGGCCCGGATTACCGCTGGCTGGCGGTCACCAAACGCCAATAGCACCGCATCTGCAAAGAGTAGCGTTGAGTGATCGGCTCCGGTCTGCTAGACCGCGCTCAAGCCCATAAATCCATCGCCGACAGGAAAACATATGATCCCGCGCTATTCGCGGCCCGAAATGGTCGCCATCTGGTCCCCGGAAACAAAATTCCGCATCTGGTTCGAAATCGAAGCCCATGCCTGCGACGCACTCGCCGAGCTCGGCGTGATTCCGAAGGAAGCGGCAAAAACCATCTGGGAAAAGGGCGGGGCAGCCACTTTCGACATCGACCGCATCGACGAGATCGAGCGCGAGACAAAGCACGATGTCATCGCTTTCCTTACACATTTGGCGGAGATTGTCGGCCCCGATGCGCGTTTCGTGCACCAGGGCATGACCTCCTCCGATGTGCTTGACACCTGCTTCAACGTGCAGCTGATGCGCGCCAGCGACATCCTTCTCGCCGATCTCGACAAGCTTTTGGCAGCGCTGAAGAAGCGGGCTTTTGAACATAAGGACACAGTCACCATCGGCCGCAGCCACGGTATTCATGCCGAGCCGACGACCTTCGGCGTCAAGCTGGCGCAGGCCTATGCCGAGTTCGAGCGTTGCCGAAACCGCCTCGTCGCCGCACGCGCGGAGATTGCAACCTGCGCCATTTCCGGCGCGGTCGGCACCTTCGCCAATATCGATCCGCGCGTGGAAGAACATGTCGCCAAGGCATTGGGAATGCAGGCAGAACCGGTTTCGACGCAGGTTATCCCGCGCGATCGGCATGCCATGTATTTCGCAACCTTGGGTGTTATCGCCTCATCGATCGAGCGGCTCTCCGTCGAGATCCGCCACCTGCAGCGGACCGAGGTTCTGGAGGCGGAGGAGTATTTCTCTCCCGGCCAGAAGGGCTCGTCGGCCATGCCGCATAAGCGCAATCCGGTGCTGACCGAGAACATGACCGGCCTCGCCCGCATGGTTCGCGCCTTTGCGCTGCCCGCAATGGAGAATGTCGCGCTTTGGCACGAACGCGATATTTCGCACTCTTCGGTGGAGCGCATGATCGGCCCGGATGCGACGATCACCCTCGATTTCGCGCTGGCCCGTATGGTCGGCGTCATCGAAAAGCTGCTGGTGTACCCGGATAACATGTTGAAAAACATGAACAAGTTCCGCGGGCTGATCCATTCGCAGCGCGTGCTTCTGGCTCTGACGCAGGCCGGCGTTTCCCGCGAGGATTCATACCGTCTGGTCCAGCGCAATGCGATGAAAGTCTGGGAACACGGCAAGGATTTCCTCGAGGAACTGCTCGCCGACGCCGATGTCCGGGCAGCCCTCCTGGAGGAAACAATCCGTGAAAAGTTCGATCTCGGCTACCACACCAAGCATGTCGATACGATCTTCAAGCGCGTGTTTGGCTCAACTGGCAGCAACTGATTTAAAGCCAACGGTTGAGAAAACCGTGCCATTTTTCGAGGGTTCTTGGCAAGAATCGCGTGATCTTGTCTGAGATTGACACAAGATTGAGCGTTGCTTCTGCCGGAATAGCGGTTTCGTTTGTGAAAACGACCAGAAAGCGCCAGCAGCAACGACGCGATCCGGAAATTAATTGAACGAGCGTTCGATTAATTTTTCCGGATTTTTGCATGCTGGAGTTGCGTTGAAGCGAGTTTCCGTAACGATGGGTACGGCGCCCTATTGTTGGCGATTGTCACCAAGGTTCGATGCAGACTTCTCTCCCCCTTGTGAGGAGAAGGCGATCTCGACATCTTGGCGAGCGAAGCGAAGCTCAGGGCCAGAAATCAAAAGAGAGGGGATAAATGATAACTTATCCAACAAATCCCCTCTCTTGGATTTTCTAAGGATTGGCTCCGCCAACGCCAAGAAAATCCTATCTCTCCCGCAAGGGGAGAGATAACCGGCACCAACTGTTGAGTGTGAATGTTAAACGTAAGCCCCGACTAACCCTTTGCCGGCACGATCCTGATCACATTGCCCCAGGGATCGACAATCTCGCGCTCGTCCTTGGCATCGGCAGAACTGAACTCGGCCCAGGCCAGACCCGAGCGGTCATTGTCGCGGCGACCGGCGCCGCGGCTCTGCCAGGAATTGGCGGCGACATGGTGATGATAGCCACCAGTCGACATGAACACGGCGCTGCCGCCGAACCCGGCAACGGTCTGCAACCCGAGTTCGCTCTGCCACCAGTTCTCGGCTTCCTTGGCATTGCCGACGCGCAGGTGGAGGTGGCCGACCATCGTGCCGTCCGGCGCAGAGGTCCAGGGAACATCATTGCCTGGCTCGCCAAGCAGATTGCCAACATCCAGCGCCTCGGTGGCCATCTGCACGGACGAGCCGTTCCATTTCCAGTTCTCATGCGGACGGTCCGCATAAATCTCGATACCATTGCCTTCCGGGTCGGTCAGATAGATCGCCTCGCTCACAAGATGGTCGGAGGCGCCGACGATGGGTGTCCGCTTGTCGATCGCCCGCCTCGCCCAGCGGGCGAGGTCGGCGCGTGCCGGCAGGAGAAATGCGGTGTGATAGAGACCGGCGCTATGCGGATCGTCGGCACGAACAGCCGAGGCTTGCTCGATCTCGAGCAGCGGCGTTCCACCCGCGCCAAGAATGACCGACTGCCCCTTGCGCGAAATCTCGCGCAGGCCAACGACGTCCTGGTAATATTTTGACAGCGTCTCGGCGTCCTTGGCCTTGATGCCAACCTTCGACACATGGGTCGGTGCCGTCGCTGCAAAGGAAATCTTGTCCATTTTTGTCTCCGCGCGGGCAGTTCCCGCTGTTGCGACCAGAGCCGCCGCACCACCAACCACATCCCGGCGTGTGAGCTTCATGCGCATCCCTTCGCAACATATCAGTTTCGTTGAGCGTAAGGTCGGATTTATCCGCACCGGAAACAAGCCCGGCGCGAGCGAACAGCTTGTTCACTAATAATGAACCGATGCAGGTGAATTGTTTACCGCTGAACGCACCTCGCCTGCCGCTGTTTTTGCGTGGTTCGAGAAGCGCTCCATGAGGACGCTGAACCGGTAAGGCTTTGCTCCATGCTTTCGTGAAAGCTGCGGACCACGGCGACCGTCAATCGACAAAACATGTTCTGTAAAAAGATACTTCCAGCGAATTAGCCAAAGCGGGTTAACTATTGATGATTAAGAACACAATTGTTCTTGGCAATTGTCATTCTCTGTCCACAAGTATATATTTGTAATATTATTTTTATTTCAGAATATATATCCCATGCGCGATAAAAACCAGATGACAACATCATCAGGGGGATAGGTCATGAACCTGAATGCGGTAATAGATATTTCGCATCACAACGGCACCCGGTTGCGCTTTGACAAGGCGCGCGATGATGGCATCGCGGGCGTAATCCAGAAAGCAACGCAAGGCGAAGGCTATGTCGACCGGACATTCGCACGGAACCGGACAGCAGCGCTCGATTCCGGTCTGCTGTTCGGGGCCTATCATTTCGGCACCGGCGCCAATGGCATCTCCCAGGCCGAGCATTTCCTGCGGACCGTCGATCCAGACGAGAATACGGTTGTCGTGCTTGATTTCGAGGACAATCCCACCGGCAGCTCGATGACGCTGGAAGAGGCGCGGTCCTTCGTCACACACATCCACGCAGTGCTGGGCCGCTGGCCAGGCCTCTACAGCGGTCATACAATCAAACGGGCGCTCGGCAGCACGGTCGACCGCACGCTACGCAATTGCTGGTTCTGGCTGGCGCAATACGGCCCTACGCCGGTGGTCCCGGCAACCTGGGATACTTACAAACTATGGCAATATACCGATGGCGGTGTCGGCCCCGAACCCCACAAGGTCGACGGCATCGGCACGTGCGATCGCGAATTTTTCCAAGGGAACATGAACGAACTGCGGACCTGGTGGGGACATTAGGGTTCGCCAGGCCTCCTCTCCCGGCGACCAGGAGGGGAGGCCTACTCGACGGGATATGGTCCTTCTGAAAAGCTCTCGGCATGATAGCCCTTTGAGCCTATGCGCCGGGCGAGTGGACTACGCATGTCTTCACCCGCCTTTAGACGCTCGATCAGAAACCGGAAATCATAGCACGGCTTAAAGCCGAGTTCGTTCCGCGCCCGCTCATTGACATAGACGCGGTCGATGCTGTCGAGCATTGTCCAGCCACGCCGCTCGAACTCTGCTTCATATTCGGGAACGTGACGCCGGACAGCGCTGGGAGCGTTCGCTCGCAGGAGCGGCAGATCTTCCGGTGAAAATGGCGTGGTAGCGCTGATAATATAACGCCGGAAGCCGATGAGAGGCGCTTTTTCAGCAGCCAGCAGATGCGCGCTGACAATGTCCTCTATATCGACCCGCCGGTAGAGAAATTCGTTCAGTTTGATGTTTTCATCGGCAAAGCCATCCCGGACAGTTTTGTTGTCGTCCCTTTCCGGGAAGAAGCGTGATGTCCGCAACACCATGGTCGCCAGTCCATGGTTTCTATGGAACAGCTGGCATAACTCTTCGGCAGCGGCCTTGGTCACTCCATAGATGTTCTTCGGGATGGGCTGGACATCCTCGGTGATCCACGCCGCTGGCGCGCCGTCCGGCGGTACCAGCGCATCGCCAAAGACGCTCGTCGTGCTGGTATAGATGAAGGATTCCACATAGGCTGCTGCTGCAGTTTCGAGGAGATTGAGCGTTCCGGTGATATTCGTATCGACGAAATCCTGCCGCGCATGGGTCGCAACATGCGGCTTGTGCAGGGTTGCGGCGTGGAAGACCCTCCGCACCCCCTGCATGCTGTGCTTGACAAATGCCCTGTCAGCAACCGAACCGACATGGGTGGTGAACGGACCTTCAATAATGTCGAGCCCGGCAACTTGCTCGCCCCTGTCGCGCAACGTGCGCACCAGCGCCTCGCCCAGATGGCCGGAACTGCCAGTAACCAATACCGTCATGATTGCGTCATTCCTCGCAGAATTGGAATCAGAGGGAGGTTAGCATTGAGAGCAATCGGGAGTGAAGAGCGGGCTTCAGGAAGTCTGCAATCTCGAACCAGGCCGATCTCTCCCCTTGCGGGAGAGAAAGCGATTTCGGCATCTTGAGCCGATGGATCAGCAAATCCCCTCACTTGGATTTCTCTCCCGCAAGGGGAGAGATAATCGGCCGCATCACCAGTCAGCATTCACTGGTTATTCGCTCCATATTGCGATCCCGCCGCATTTTTCCTAAATACGGACGCATGAAAGTCAAAGACGCCGATATTCTCATTGTTCCCGGTTATACCAATTCCGGCCCGGATCACTGGCAAACGCGCTGGGAGTCAAAACTCTCCACCGCCCGCCGTGTCGAGCAGGCGGAATGGGCCAAGCCCGTGCGAGAGGACTGGGTGGCCGAGGTGGTCAAATCCGTCAATGCAGCGACGCGTCCCGTCGTTATCGTTGCGCATTCGCTGGGCGTGCCAACCTTCATCCACGCCATTCCGGAAATCGGCAGCAAGGTCAAAGGTGCATTCCTGGTGACGCCGCCGGATGTTTCCAACCCGAAGATCCGGCCGAAGCATCTGATGACATTCGGGCCCTACCCGCTTGAGCCTTTCCCCTTTCCGTCGATCGTCGTCGCCAGCCGCAATGATCATTATTGCAGCTATGACGTGGCGGACGATCTCGCCGCCTCATGGGGATCGATGATCATCGATGCAGGGGAATCCGGGCATCTCAATGCCGAGAGCGGCCATGGCCCCTGGCCGGAGGGCTCCATGGTGTTCGCGCAGTTTCTGTCGCGGTTGTAACACTCGTCACATCTGAACCGGCGTTCAGACCAACCTTGCTCGCTTCGCGCCGTGCCGGATAGAGGCCATCGCGGGCGGATTGGTGACGGGATATCCGGCAATGAAGTGCTCTGCTGTGTACTTCGGGCATTCACTTGCCAAGCGCCGGGTCAGCTTCGCAGCGTCTTCGTCCTCGCCAAGCAGGGCGTGCGCCATTGCACGGAACATCAGTGTCGACGGCATATCCGGTGCGCGGCGGAATGCGGCTATGCACTCCCGGTAGCGTCCGAGGACAAATGTCACGCGGCCCAGCATGCTGAAATACCAGGACGGCGCAAGGGCGTTGATACAAAGGGCACGATTGATCAGGAGGTAGCCCGCTTCAGGGTCGCCCGCCGCAAGTGCACGGCTTCCGGCGACGAGCGCCAGCGTATCGCCATCATTCGGTGCGGCCGCGAGCGCCAGGGTATTTTCCTCGATCGCACCGTCAAAATCGCCATCGCACGCTCGAAGATCACCTGCGGCCTGGCGTGCCAAGCCATCTCCAGGGTCGAGCGCAAAGGATTTGTTGGCACAACAACTAAAATTTGCCAGCGACATGGCCGTATCATCGGCGTAACCGTTGCTTCCCTGCACCGCATAGGCGAACCCCAGTTCCAGCCATGCTCGCGCAAATGCAGGGTCTAGCTCGATGGCGCGCGACAGCAGGCGTATCGCCTCTGCGTTGGAGGTGCGGGAGTACATATTCAGCTGTTCGACACCGAGCAGGTGATAATCATAGCCTCCAAGACTCCCGGGAGGCTTTCGCCGTACGATGTTCCGCTGGATATGTGCCAGCTTGCCACAACACCCAGCAAGCGCGTTTATGATGTTTTCGGTGACTGAATCCTGAATAGCGAACATGTCGGCGGCCGGCCTTTCGTAGCGTGCCGACCAAAGATCTGCACCGGTACAGGCGTCAACCAACTGCACCGAAATACGCACCTGCCGGCTCGTGGCCTGCAGACTACCTTCGAGCAGATAGTCGGCATTCAATTCCCGTCCGATGCTCCGCAAATCTTCGCATCGTCCCTTGAAGGTGAGCATCGTCAAGCGGGCAATTACTGCAAGGTCCGGATAACGTGCCAGATCAGCGATGATGTCGGCCGAAAGGCACTCCGCCAGATGCGCCAAGCGTTCATCGCTCCCCAGATTGTCAAACGGCAAAACCGCAACGATTGGCGGCCCGGAATTTTTATGGGTCAAGCCGTTCGGAATACTTTTAGCGGTGTCTTCCATTCGTCCCACAGCAAGCAGGTTTGCAAGTGCGAGCTTATTGTGGACACCGAGCTTCTGATAAATGGCGGATAGATGCGTCCGGACGGTAGCAGGGGATATGAAGAGCGTTTCGCCGATTTCCCGGTAGGTCATTCCTTGCGCAAATTTGGTTGCGACCAGCTCTTCACGGATCGACAGACCAGTGTTTTGCTCGGCATCCATATTACGGCCAGGCACTGCAATCTCTCCCCCCGGGCGAGTTCCGATCGCACAACCTAAAAATACTACATTTGCATGACTAAAGACACTGCATCTGCACGATTCCGCCGGTGTCTTCCCGGCCGTAGGATTAGCGATCGGCTCGGGCTCCGCCTTTCGCAGCCCCAGTTCAGCCGCTAGGGGAGGCATCCATGAAGAAGCTGTTGGTAGCTGGGGGTCTGCTGGCCCTGTTGTTGGCACCGAGCTGGTCCCAGGAGCCGAGCCAACCCAAACCAATAATCTCGGAAGAAATGGTCAGGATCATCAGCGCCAAGGCTTACTCGAAACTCCTCCTGCAGGCATATGAGAAAGGCTGGCGCTATCCACGAAGCCAGATCGAGAAGGGATTCAAGCGCCATTTCGAAGAATTGAAGCTGCAACTGGTCGCTCAGGGATACGCAATCATATCCCAGGACGCCGAGGAGGATTTGAATGCCCGCCCGTTGCCGAGGGATCTGTGACAAGGCAGGAAATCCCTTCAACTACACCTTCAACGCATCCAGCAAGCTTTCCACGCCGAGGGTGAGGTACGCGGTATCGACTGCCAGCGGGAGATAGGTGTAGCCGAGCGCCGCAAAGCGCTTGGCCAGCGCGGGGGTCGCGGCATAGATGCCGCAAAGCTTGCCGGCAGCCTTCGCCTTGACAGCAATCTGCGTCAGCGGCTCGATGATGGCTTCGGAACCCGCATCAACCTCGGCGCCATTGCTCCAGGCAATGGAGAAATCCGAAGGACCGACAAAGACGCCGTCTATGCCATCGACCGCCAGAATATCGTCCAGCGCCTCATAGGCGGCGCGTGTCTCGATCATGGCAAAGGACAGCGTCGCTTCGTTGACCTGACGCAGGTAGCCGCCAGACCCTCCTGCGCCATAACTGCCCGGACGACCACGCAACTGCCCCCAGGAACGCTCCCCCAAGGGCGGGTATTTCATCGCAGCTGCAAAAAGCCTTGCATCTTCGGCGCTGTTGATCATTGGCGCAATGACACCTTCGGCACCGAAATCCAGCGCACGGCTCGCCATATCGAAGCGCCCGACCGGAATGCGCACGAGGGTGTGCTTGCCGGCAGCACGCAGCACGCCGGTGAGCGCTACGGCGCTCGCTGTGTCATGTGCACCGTGCTGCATGTCTAGAAGCACCGCATCGAGGGGTGTTCGAGCGAGAGCCTCCATGACCAGCGGATCTGTGAGGCTCGACCAGCCTGAATAGACGGTCTCGCCGGATCTCAAACGCGATGCAAGCGACATGATGATTCCTCAACGGGTGTTTTTTGGGATTATGGGAAGCCTCAAGGGCGCGGGTCAAGCGAAGCTTCGCACCAGCAAATAAAAAGCCCGGCACCATGGCCGGGCTCTTTATCGAAATTTCAGCGGATCAGGAGCCTTCGACCTGGCGAATGGCCTCGATCATCAGCTCTTCCATGGTGCGGCGGATACGATGGTCGGACTTGTCGACGCCGGCCGCATCGAAGTCGGCACGGATCTTGCGGAAGACATCATCATCGCCGGCTTCCTGGAAATCCGCCTTGATGACTTCCTTCGCATAGGCCTCGGCCTCTTCGCCGGTCTTGCCGAGCTTTTCCGCCGCCCAAAGGCCGAGAAGCTTGTTCCGCCGTGCTTCCGCCCTGAAACGCACTTCTGCGTCATGCGCATACTTGTTTTCAAAGGCGTTTTTGCGATCTTCCATTGTCATCCTCTCTTGCTCCCGCAAAATGATCGGTTACTTCAACGCTAATCTACATTGGGACCTTGGGCGTTTTTCAGGCAAATTCCCAATGTTTAAAGTTGTTCAGTTTCATATAGCCGTTCTCCAGAAAATCGAAAGTCTCAAATTATACACCTTGAGCCGTGCCTGGTCACATTGTCGTAGAACCACCATATACCCCATATATCTCACAAAACCGGGGACCTCCATAAAGGATGATTGTAGAATGCTTGCATTTAAGATAGTTAGCGCGCCAACATGACGGCACTGCACATATCCGGGGCCGACCGATAACTCCAATACCAGAGAATCCGCAATGAACCGTCGCCGCCGTGTCTACGAAGGCAAAGCCAAGATCCTTTATGAAGGACCAGAACCGGGCACACTCGTCCAGCACTTCAAAGACGATACAACAGTACTGCACCCCAAGAAGACTCAAGTCATCGACGGCAAAGGCGTTCTGAACAACCGCATTTCCGAATATGTCTTCAGCCAGCTGAACCGCATGGGGATTCCGACGCACTTCATCCGCCGCCTCAACATGCGCGAGCAGCTGATCAAGGAAGTCGAGATCATCCCGCTGCAGGTGGTCGTTCGCAATATCGCCGCCGGCTCGCTGGCAAAGCGCCTCGGCATCGAGGAAGGCACTGTTCTGCCGCGCTCGATCATCGAGTTCTATTACAAGAACGACGAGCTCGACGACCCAATGGTGTCGGAAGAGCACATCAC
This sequence comes from Phyllobacterium sp., assembly GCF_037994405.1. Lineage (GTDB taxonomy): Bacteria > Pseudomonadota > Alphaproteobacteria > Rhizobiales > Rhizobiaceae > Phyllobacterium. Next base: position 782 of record NZ_JBBNAN010000133.1, on the reverse strand, counting down.
CGCCTTTGGCTGGGCAGCCCCGCAGGAGATCGACGACATCATGGCGCTGGCCATCCGCGTCAACGACTTCCTCAGCGGCCTGTTTCTCGGCGTCGGCATCCAGCTCGTCGATTTCAAGATCGAATGCGGCCGCCTCTATGAAGGCGATCTGATGCGCATTGTCCTTGCCGACGAATTCTCGCCGGATTCGGCCAGGCTCTGGGATAGCCAGACCGCCGAAAAGATGGACAAGGACCGGTTCCGCCGTGATATGGGCGGGCTGATCGAGGCCTATCAGGAAGTCGCACGCCGCCTCGGCATCATGAATGAAAATGAACCAACGCGCCCGACGGGGCCCGTACTAGTCAAATAAGCTTGGAGAAGACAGTCGATGAAGGCACGTGTCACTGTAACCTTGAAGAATGGCGTTCTTGACCCGCAGGGCAAGGCAATCGTCGGTGCGCTGGGCAGTCTTGGTTTCGATGGCGTTGGTTCGGTACGCCAGGGTAAGGTTTTCGATGTCGAACTCGACACGACAGACCGCTCCAAGGCCGAAGCAAACCTCAAGGCGATGTGCGAAAAGCTCCTCGCGAATACGGTGATTGAAGATTACAGTGTGGCGATTGATTGATGACTTTTTAAGGATTCGCCATGGTCGAAGTGACGCAGGAACTGATATTCGAAGTCCCTAAAAAAATGCAAGTCGATGTCGCACACCTGAAAGATGGTATGCGGGATTTGCGTCAAGGTAATATTCGGATTCGCGCTGATATTCATATCATGCAAGGTGATATCAACGCACT
>NZ_JBBNAN010000132.1:0-2616 GCF_037994405.1 Phyllobacterium sp. | reverse complement strand
TCGATTTCGAGGTACTGATACCTGGTCGGCATTGTGTTTTCGGCAAGTGCGCCCGGCTTGAGTATGTCCGGTATGATTGCCCCGAGTACCAGTTCAAAGTTGGACGGACGTTTGACTACCACGGGGTGGGTTTTCACATATTCGCGGATTACAGTTTCCTGCTCGGGCGTGACCACAACAGTCTGTGCGGCCGCGACAGCAGTTCCGGCAAGAAGGGTGATGGCGGCAATCGTGCTTCGGAAAGTCATATCGGCCTCCTGTGTTTATCATCATTGTAAAACCGCTGTCGGTCGAAAGGGTTCCGAAATCGTTATTCAATTCCTGTTCAGGTGGGGTCATTTGCGTTTCATGGCTGTTTGGGTCTGCGGTCCCTTGCCAGAGTAGTTTTGCGCTTACCCCACTTAGGATCAGGCTTGCCGCTCGCCGGTGGCTGCGGCGTCGTCTCAATGAAGATATTCGCTTCTCGCGCTGCCTCGACAAACGCCACTCGTGCAGTGGTGGCCGAGCAATCGCCCGCCAGGCACTTCAGCAGGATCTCCTTGCAGTTCTCAAGCTTCGGCCCTCCAGCATCCTCCGGCCAGTTCTCCAAGATGTACTTGGCCGCATCGTAGGCAGACGTGATGACCACCGACCTGCCGTCTTGAAGGACCGAGACGATTTTAAAAGACCTGTAGTCTTCGTACATGCGGCGATTGCAGCACGAAAGCTCCGCAGATTCTATTGCATCGATTTTCTTATCGGCCGTTTCAGGTTGTTTTGGAACCAAGCTGTATGTCGTTGGTTTTAGGTTATTGGGACAAAATGCTCATGGATGAAGAAAAGAAGGACAAATACCGGGAAAAGATTGTCAGAGAGCAAATGAACCTGAACGACTTAAGAGACGCGTTCCGCAGTCAATTCAAGGTAATTGCCAATGACGACCGGTTCACCAATCTGCTTGATCGACTGGATCTGGCCGACCGCGCTGTTTAGCGAACGTGACGCTTTAGAAGGGAAAATCACCTTTACGCAGGCACGACAGGCCTTTATCGATGCTGCTAAGGAAGCTGAGATTTACGTCGGCCAGAAGCACCTCTAGCCTCTACCTCTCGCCGAGCTGCCGGAAGGCGGAAACAAGTCTCCCATAGACACAAACGGTATCAGAGAAACGCGACTTCTCGCCTTAGTCCTTTCGAACAATCTGATCCTCGCGCATTTCGAACATGCCATCGTGGACGCCTTGAGTATCAAAGTCAGCCAGCAGCTCGCTCCATCTGCCCAGAACCCGCGCGGTGGGCTTTCAGACATCTTGTTCATCGTCCGTTGCTTAACGGAACGAATCATACAGCAGCGAGTTCACTTTAGGGGAGATGAGTGCGAGGTAAGCCATGCCGCTGTTCCGTTTTGTTTTTGATGAGGGGGCGGTACTTGAAGACGTAACGCCAATCGAGTTCCGCGATCATAAGGCAGCGATTGTTGCCGCCAAAAAGGCAGCAAGAACGACCCTGATCGATGTAGAAGAACACGATCCGACTGCTTGGGTGGTTCGCGTCTACAATGAGCCTGGTGAGCTTATCAGAACCGTGTTTGTCGCGGACCTGTTGAAAGGCACTCAGTAGACCGATGCTTGTCACGGTGCGCCTCACAATAACTGCGGCTCTTCTTCCGGTGCCTTGGGTTAATCCAGGATCGTCAAGGCTTCGTCGGGCAGGGGCGTCTGCAATTGCAAGGCTTCGTTCATTGGCGCGGACATCCATAGATCAATTTCATCTCGGGTTCTGAGGATTACCGGCATTGCCTTCGGATGAATGGATTCGACGACTGCATTGGGCTTGGTAGTCAGGAAACCGAACAATTCGAAGTCATTCGCTCCGTCCCTGACTATTCGCACGCCGTGCCATTTTGTCCAGATGCCAGCAAAGCAGAACAGCGGCCTGGACTCATCGATCCCGAACCAGACATTTGGTGTTTGTCCCGTCAAAGGGTCCTTTACCGGTGCCGGTTCGGCGAAGCTTGTCGCCGGTACAACGCATCGATGCTCAAGCCCCCAATATTGCTGCCAGTGGTGATAATGGGGATGCCGGATGTTGGATTGTCCGGGATCATAGTTGCCCTTGATGTTTTGGGGATCAGTCGGCAGGCCAAATTGCGCCCGCGCTATTTCGCGTTCTCCGTCTTTCCCGAGCCGAACGATCGGCGCTGCAAAGTTCTTGTACACATCCAGAGAGGGCTCCAGATTGCCGTACATGTCACGCAGGCTGCGGATGAATTGCCGCATGGCTTCCTGCGATGTCGTGATGTTGTAAAGGTTACACATGGCAAGGAATGATAGTTGATCCCTTATCGTTCGCAAGCGGTGGTCTGCAGCAAAATCCCCCTTGACGTTGTGGGAATATGTTCTCATTTTGTTCTCATGACAAGAACACTGAAAAACTCTGGGTCAGGCGGCGCGCAATGGCATGCTGGTGCGGGTGATGTGCCGGAGATGCCAGAAGGTTGGCTTTTTCATCGCCAGTGACCTGGCGAATGTTAACGGGCATCGGCGTACATTCGAGAGCCTGAAATTCCGATGCAAGGAATGCGACGTCGTCGATTGCGAAGTCGTTCCCTTCGAAGATGATCGCGACCTGGTCAACA
>NZ_JBBNAN010000131.1:0-2775 GCF_037994405.1 Phyllobacterium sp. | reverse complement strand
GTCATTGGGAGGGATACCGTAGAATTCATCGAACCTCTGATTTTGCGGCCGACTGTAAGTTTGTGCACCGAGATGCCATTTACCGAAGATCGCCGTCGCGCAACCTGCGTCGTGTAGCATCTCTGCCATGGTGACTTCCTTCTCCGGCAGCGAAATAGGTGTTCCGGCAACTGCAACAAGTGAAAGACCGGAGCGCATGGAATAGCGGCCCGTCATCAACGCAGCGCGCGACGGAGTGTTGACGCGCATTCCATCAATCTAAGGGCCGAAGGAGAATTCATCGGAATAAACTTGTAGAAGTTGAATAATTAAAACTTTAGGGGTTTGCCGACGATATTCTGGTTTGTAACTGTTACGTACTTCACTGACAACCGATCTAACTATAATTTGAAAATAGCAGGCATACCCGCGAAGAAAATACTTTAGACGGCGTTTAAACGGACGGCACCTCACGGCTGCGAATTTGCGTACACTGCGTACCAATCGAATACCTGATCAGGCATTGCTCACATCGTTGTTTCGTACAGCTGGGAGGTACGTTTCAGGCCGCCCAACGCGGTCTCCATCACCTCGTCAAAAAATAAGGACTTAACGTCAAACGGAGGAGCTGAAAATGACTGGGAGAATCCTGAAGTACAGCTTTGGCGCGCTAGTTGCCGGGGCGGTGTTCTGCGGAGCGTTCGCACCGGCCGAGGCGCAGGACGCGCAAAATAAGCCTAACATCCTGTTCATCATGGGCGATGATATCGGCTGGATGCAGCCGGGTATTTATCACCGCGGCTTGATGGTCGGGGAAACGCCCAACATTGATCGCATCGGCCAGGAAGGCGCGATGTTCACGACCTATTATGCCGAGCAAAGCTGCACGGCGGGGCGGAACGCATTCTTTACCGGGATGCATCCGCTGCGCACCGGCATGATCCCGCCGCAACTGCCGGGCAGCCCCTCGTATCTGCGACCCGGCACACCGTCGCTGGCATGGTTCCTGCGCGACCTCGGCTATAACACCGGCGAGTTTGGCAAGAACCACCTTGGCGATCACACCGATGCGCTGCCGACCGCTCACGGTTTTCACGAGTTCTGGGGATATCTCTATCACCTTGATGCCATGCAAGGGGTAAGCTTCCCCGACATCAACAAGACGCCGACCGAGCAGACGGTTGCACCGCCGTGCAAGAACACGCCGATCCCTGGGCTTCAGGAAGATCCGGCTGCGGTCGACCCTGCGAAGACGACTTGCCTGACGCCGCCGCGTCCGATGCTGGCCTGCAAGTCCTCCGATGGGACCGCCGCCAACCAAAGCTGCAAGGACGAAGGCCCGCTGACGCTGGAACGCTCGAAGACGGTGGACGAGGAGATTTCCAGCCACGTCATCGACTTCCTCGACCGTAATGACCCGAAGAAGACCAACAAGCCGTTCTTCGTCTGGTACAACCCGGCGCGCATGCACGTCACCACCGTACTGCCGGACAAATACATGGGAATGGTGGGCGAGCCCGGCGGCAAGGACTGGGGCGTCAATGAAGCCGGCATGAAGCAGATGGACGACAATATCGGCTACGTGCTGAAAAAACTCGATGAGATGGGACAGCTCGACAACACCATCATCGCCTTCACCACCGACAACGGCGCGGAAACCATCACCTTCCCCGACGGCGGCACGACCCCGTTTAAGGGTGGCAAGCTGACCACCTGGGAAGGCGGAATGCGTGCCCCGCTGGTCGTGCGCTGGCCCGGTCATATCGAGCCTGGAACGGTGAAGAACGACATATTCGCCTCGCTCGATTGGCTGCCTACACTGGTCGACATAGCCGGCGGTCCGAAGGGTAACGAGCTTAAGGCAGAAATCGAGAAGGGTGCCTATCCCGGGATTGTCAAAACCACGCTCGACGGAGTCAATCAGCGGGAATATCTCGAAGGCAAGTCGGATAAATCCGCCCGCGATACGTTCTTCTACTATTCCGGCAAGGACCCGTCTGCCGTGCGCTACAAGAACTGGAAGATGTACTTCGCGATGGTGTCAGATTCGCCCGAAGGCTTCCTCAACGGGGTAGTCCCCTACCATTGGACCCAGGTCGTCAACATCAAGCGCGACCCGTTCGAAACCTCGGTCGGGCAGCAGATTAAGACCCTCTTCGGCCAGGGCGGGGCTCTTGCCGGGCCTGTCACCGCCTACATATACGACTGGAACCTCCTGCCAATCGGTCAGGTCCTGTGGCTGAAGGAACTCCAGAGCTATGTCGACTACCCACCGATGCAGGATCCGGCCAGCTACAATCTGGAGCAGGTCGTCCAACAGGTTAAACAAATGCGATCGGAGCGTCGCGCCGGCGAATAGCGAGCCCTTGGGAGCGGATGCCCTTGGGGCGTCCGCTCTATCGCATAATGGAGACCTTGCCATGCTATCGCTAAACGTTCTCTTCAAACACATAATCGCAGGTGCGCTCCTGCTGCTGGCGAGTGCAACAGCGCAGGCTCAGACGGACCTCTTGCCGTCATGGAACGACACGGCACCCAAGACGGCGATAGTCGAGTTCGTGCAGGCAACGACCGACAGCGCGAAACCAACCTTTGTCCCACCCGAGGCGCGGATTGCGACCTTCGACCAGGACGGTACGCTCTGGGTCGAACACCCGATGTACAGCCAAGTCATCTACTGCCTTGATCGGGTTCCTGCCCTGGTCGCCGAGAAGCCCGAACTAAAAGAGGTTGAACCGTTCAAGACGGTGCTGATCGGCGACCGCGAGGCGATCGCCAAGCTGCCGATGACCGAAC
>NZ_JBBNAN010000130.1:0-14665 GCF_037994405.1 Phyllobacterium sp. | reverse complement strand
ACGCGATCTGGTGTTCACCTCGTTCAATATCAAACAGATTGCCTACGATCTTGGTTTCAATGATCCAGCCTATTTCTCGCGCTTCTTCACCAAAGAAACCGGATCAACGCCACGCCAATATCGTGCTGAACAGCATGAGAAACTGGCAGAATAGCCCTAAACCAGCAGGTTGGTTATCGTATCGCGGGTCGAACGCATCACCGGCAGATAGCGTTCGATCATTTCATCGATCGAGACTCGCGCCGCCTGCGCTCCAACATTGATCGCAGCAATGGTCGTACCGCGCATGTTGCGGACGGGAACAGCGATCGAGCAGAGCCCGATTTCCAGTTCCTGGTCGATAACCGCATATCCCTGTTCGCGCACGTGCTGCAGTTCGGCCATCAGATCGTCAAGCGTGGTTTTCGTCTTTGGTGTATTGGCCTGGCGATTACTGCTTTCGAGAATACGTCGCACTTCATCCTCGGCCATCGAAGCCAGCAAAACCCGACCCATAGAAGAACAATAGGCCGGCAGCCGGCTTCCAGGATTGAGGTTGATCGACATGACGCGCTTGTGCGAGGCGCGAGCGATATAGACAATCTCATTGCCGTCCAGCACCGAAGCGGAAGCGCTCTCACCAGTCTTTTCCGATAGCTGATCAAGAAACGGCTGCATGAGACGGGGCAGCGGAGTCGATGAAAGATAGGAATGGCCAAGCCGGAGAATGCGCGGGGACAACGTGAAAAACTTGCCGTCATAATCGGCATAGCCAAGCTCGGCCAAGGTCAGAAGGCAACGCCGGGCCGTAGCGCGTTCCAGACCGGTAATTCTGGAAATATCCGTGATCGAAAGGCGCGAATTCGTAGCATCGAATGCCTCGATGACCGACAGACCCTTGGCAAAGCCACTGATGAAATCCGTTTCGCGCATGGGAGTCCTTCCTGAATTTCCGTATACTTTGTGCGATATACGAACAAAAGTCAAATAACGCACAAAATGATTGACGCTCGGACCGTTGCGGGAGTACGGCATGGATGAATAGAGTACTCAGGGAGAGAGACGTGGCGCGCATCGGTACGCTTTCCGCAGCGATTGAAGAGAATGTCAGGGATGGCGATACACTTGCCATGGAGGGGTTCACTCATCTGATCCCTTACGCCGCTGGTCACGAAATCATCAGGCAAGGTCGCAAAGAGCTCTTCCTTATCCGCATGACGCCGGATCTCATCTACGACCAGCTGATCGGTGTTGGCGCGGCGCGCGGCATGAAGTTCTCCTGGGGCGGGAATCCGGGTGTCGGTTCGCTGCACCGGTTCCGCGATGCCGTTGAAAACCAGTGGCCACGCCCGCTTGAGATCGAGGAACACTCGCACGCGGCAATGGCCAATGCCTATGAGGCCGGCGCTGCAAACCTGCCTTTCGCCATGCTGCGCGGGTACATTGGTGCCGATCTTGCGAAGGTGAACTCGAACATCAAGTCCATCACCTGCCCGTTCACTGGAGAAGTGCTGGCGGCCGTGCCGTCGATCCGCCCTGACGTCTCGATCATCCACGCCCAGCGTGCCGACCGGACAGGCAATGTGCTGATCGAGGGGATTGCCGGTGTGCAAAAGGAAGCCGTGCTGGCGGCAAAGCGCTCCATCGTCACGGTTGAAGAGATCGTCGACGAACTCAATCCGCCATCGCCCAACGCTGTCGTCCTGCCGACATGGGCAATCACGTCTGTTGTCCATGTGCCGGGCGGCGCATTCCCATCCTATGCCCATGGCTACTATCCACGCTCGAATGCCTTCTATATCGCCTGGGACAAGATTGCGCGAGACCGGGATAGTTTTACTTCCTGGATCAAGGAGAACGTTCTCTCGGGCAAGCCCGAAGATTTCGCACGTCACGTCACCCGACGTACAGCCAACGCGGCATAGGGAGCACCATCATGTCGATCGAATTTACACCAACCGAGATGATGACAATCGCGGCGGCGCGCGCTCTTACCAATGACGACGTGTGCTTCGTTGGCATCGGCGCGCCGTCGGCTGCCTGCAATGTGGCGCGGCTCACTCATGCGCCGGATATCACATTGATCTATGAAAGCGGCACCATCGGAACCACGCCGGACGTCCTGCCGCTCTCGATCGGCGACGGTGAGTTGTGTGATACCGCCTTGTGTACCGTTTCGGTACCTGAGATGTTCCGTTATTGGCTGCAAGGCGGCCGTATCACCACCGGTTTTCTCGGAGGCGCCCAGATCGATCGCTTCGCCAATCTGAACACGACCGTCGTCGGAGACTACGATAACCCGAAGGTTCGTCTACCGGGCGGCGGCGGAGCACCGGAAATCGCCAGCAACTGTGGCCAGATTTACATCACCATGGCACTCAACAAGCGTGGTTTTGTTGACCATCTGGATTTCATCACCTCGATGGGGCATGGCGAAGGGGGCGGTCATCGGGCGAGGTTGGGCATGAAGACAAAGGGGCCGACCCGTGTCATTACCGACATGTGCATATTCGAGCCTGATCAGGTCACCAAGGAGCTGACAGTGGTCTCGATTCACAAAGGGGTGACGCGCGCACAGATTGAAGACAATTGTGGCTGGCCGGTTCGCTTTGCTGCAGAACCGGTGGAAACACCTGTCCCGACGACAACAGAAATCACGGTGCTGCGCGATATCAATGCTCGCACCAAAAAAGCGCATGAGGCCGCCTGATGTCAGACGTTTATATTTGCGATTATATCCGAACGCCGATCGGTCGCTTCGGCGGGGCGCTTGCCCCTGTCCGCGCCGATGACCTCGGGGCAATTCCACTCAAGGCACTGATCGCGCGCAACAGCGACGTTGATTGGGAGGCAATCGACGAAGTCATTTATGGTTGCGCCAATCAGGCTGGGGAAGACAATCGCAATGTGGCGCGTATGGCGCTGCTGCTGGCGGGGCTTCCTCTATCTGTTCCCGGCACAACGATGAACCGCTTGTGCGGCTCAGGCATGGACGCCGTCATTACTGCCGCCCGTGCAATCAAGGCCGGTGAAATTGAGCTCGCCATCGCCGGCGGCGTCGAATCCATGTCGCGCGCGCCCTTTGTCATGCCGAAAGCGGAAAGCGCCTTTTCCCGTCATGCCGAGATTCACGACACGACGATTGGCTGGCGCTTCGTCAATCCGCTGATGCAGCAGCAATATGGTATCGATTCCATGCCAGAGACTGGCGAGAATGTCGCCGAGGACTACAACGTATCGCGTGCCGATCAGGATGCCTTCGCGGTGCGCTCTCAGCAAAAGGCGGGCGCAGCAATGGAAAATGGCCGCCTGGCCCGCGAGATCACCCCAGTCAATATTCCACAACGCAAGGGCGATGCTGTGATCGTCGATTGCGACGAGCACCCGCGTCCGCAGACCACAATCGAGCAATTGGCCAAGCTGCCCACACCGTTTCGCAAGGGTGGTTCAGTGACAGCGGGCAATGCATCCGGTGTCAATGACGGCGCGGCGACCCTGATCATCGCATCCGAAGCAGCGGCGAAGAAACATGGACTGACGCCAATCGCCCGTATTCTCGGCGGCGCAACCGCCGGTGTCCCGCCCCGCATCATGGGCATTGGCCCTATCGCGGCAACCGAAAAGCTGTGCGCGCGGCTTGACCTTACGCCGCAGGATTTCGACGTTGTCGAACTCAATGAAGCTTTCGCGTCGCAGGGGCTGGCTACGCTGCGCGCGCTCGGCATTGCCGACGATGCTGAATTCGTCAACCCAAATGGTGGAGCTATCGCGCTGGGTCACCCGCTTGGCATGTCGGGCGCCCGCATCACCGGTACCGCCGCGCTTGAGCTCAAACTGCGCGGTGCGAAGCGGGCGCTTGCGACGATGTGCATTGGCGTAGGGCAGGGCATTGCGATTGGGCTTGAAAGGGTGTGACGCCGACTTGACAGCGTAATCGCATTCGGCAAAAGTGAAACCGGTTTCACTCTCTGTTGGATTGCCGTTTGACGTTTGATGTGACGATATTGGCGCCGCACGTGCCATTCATTCTGAAGGGAGCGCTGCTCACGGCCGAGGCTTGTGCCTTGGCATTGGTCGGCAGCCTGATCATAGGTTTGCTGGTTGCAGCGCTGAGGACATCGTCATCGGCAATTCTCTCCCGCGCCGCCTTCGTCTACGTCGATCTCTTCCGAAACATTCCCTTCATCGTCCAGCTCTTTTTCTTTTTCTACGGCTTGCCGGAGATAGGAATCTATATCGACGCCTTCACGACTGGCGTCATTGCGCTATCAATTGCCGGCGGAGCGTTCAGTTCGGACGTGATCCGTTCAGGAATCCTCGCAATCGACACAGGGATTCTTGAGGCCGCTGAAGTAAGCGGACTGTCAAAACCCGTCATATTCCGCAAGATTGTCATGCCGATAGCCTTGCGGACATCTATTCGGCCTCTCGGATCGGTTTTCATCAACCTTGTCCTGACTTCGTCGATCCTTTCGACAATTACCCTCAACGAGCTGACCGGTTCTGCAAAGATTGTAGCATCGGACACATTCCGGCCATTTGAAGTCTATGCGGTTCTGCTTATCGTCTATGCAAGCTTGACCTATCTGGTCTCGCTTGCGATCGGTGCATTGCATCGCCACCTCAACCGCGACCGTATGCCGGATGTGGCCTAATGCGGTACACCAGCTTCACCTCCTACGATTTTGTATTGCTGGCGCAGGGCCTTGGTGTTTCTCTCGCACTGTTTCTCGCGACGACCTTGATCGGGCTCCTCGTCGGTACGATCTGGGCGGTCATCCGCTTCTATCGCGTGCCGGTGCTGACCCAGTTCATCACCTTCTTCGCCGAACTTCTAAAGAATTCACCCGTTCTTGTGCAGCTTTTCCTAGTCTTCTTCGGACTGCCCGCAGTCGCAAAAATCAATGTGACGCCCGTCGAAGCGGCGGTAATCACGCTGTCAGGCAATACGGCCGCGTTCATCTACGTCATCGCCGTATCCGCAATTGAGTCGATCGGCCGCGACCAGATCGAGTCAGCGCGTGTCTTTGGGCTGCCGCGCTGGCAGATACTCCGTCATGTGATCGCGCCGCAGGCCATGGCTTTCGCCGTTGGGCCATTGACCGGCCTGCTGGTCAACCAGCTCCAGGTCACGTCGCTCATCTCGGTGATCGGGGTCGTCGACCTGACCAAGATCGGCAATATTCTGAACCTCCGAACGCTCAAGCCCTTCATCGTCTGGACCATCGTCGGCGGACTTTATTACGTGACGGCCAAGCTCGTCGCCTTGGGCGGCGCAAAGCTGGAACGGCGGCTGCGCGCTCACACTGCATGGAAAGGTCTTTGACATGATCAGCGCCAGGGGCGTACGCAAATCCTTCGGCCCAGCGACCGTGCTTGATGGTATCGACCTCGATGTACATAGCGGTGAAGTCGTGTCGATCCTCGGGTCCAGCGGTTCAGGGAAATCGACACTCGTCCGTTGTATGAATGGCTTGGAAAAGCTCGACGGCGGACGCATCACCATCGATGATTTCGACGTGTCGCACCCGAAGGAACTGGTTGAAGCGCGCAAGCGTTCAGCGACCGTGTTCCAGCTTTTCAACCTCTATCCGCACATGACGGCTGTGCAGAATATAACGCTGGCTCCGATACAGGTTCTGAAGCAGTCCCGCGCCGAGGCAGAAGCGGGAGCCCGAGCCCTGCTGGACTCAGTCGGGCTTGGTGCGCGAGCCGATGCATATCCGGCACAACTCTCGGGTGGCCAGCGCCAACGCGTTGGTATCTGCCGGGCGCTTGCCATGAAGCCGCGGTATCTGCTTCTCGATGAGATCACAAGCGCCCTCGATCCGGAAATGACCGCTGAAGTGCTCAACATTCTCGCGCGTTTGGCCAAATCCGGCACGACAATGGTTTTCGTTACCCATGAAATCGAATTTGCGCGGACGATTTCCTCGCGCATCGTCTTCCTCGACAAGGGTCAGTTGGTCGTCGACCTGCCGACAGAGGAGTTTTTTGCGCCTGATGGCGGCATGGCAAAGCCGCGCATTGCCCAGTTCCTCTCCAAGATGCGCAAAGACTGATCATGATCCTGCTGGCAAATTCTGAAGCTTGGCCTGGCTTCAACAAAACCGTCGACCTTCTAAAAAATGGTGCCTATGGCATTGACGCCATGGTTGCGGGTATCGGCGAGGTAGAGCGTGAGATCAAAGTGCGCAGTGTCGGCTATGGCGGCTGGCCGAACATGCTCGGAAAAATGGAATTCGACGCGGGTGTCATGAACGGCACGACCCGGGAGGTCGGTTCGGTCGGTGCCGTTCCCGATACACTTCCCGTCGCCGCTCTGGCACATGAAGTGATGAAACGTTTGCCGCATGTCATGCTGACCGGCGAGGGGGCTAGGCGATTTGCAACCGAGATCGGTTTTCCAATTGATGACGTCTTGTATGAAGATAGCAGGCGCGTCTGGTGGGAGCGTTTGGAGAATGAACTCTCCCCGGACGAACTCAAGGCATTCCCCAATATTCCGCTCGCCCCGCTGAGCCGGACAATCACCGATCCCGAACGCGTTCGCGACACCACGGTTTTCCTGGCACAAGATTCTGCCAACGGAATACACGCAGTTACCTCGACTTCCGGCTGGGCGTGGAAATATCCGGGCAGGCTAGGGGACTCTCCCATCCCCGGCGCCGGATTTTACGCTGACAGCCGCTACGGTGCTGCCGCCTGCACACATACTGGCGAAATGACCATGCGTTGCGGCACGGCGCGCAGCATCGTTCTTGCCATGCGCTTCGGTCATTCGCTTCGCGACGCCGTCGACATGGCTATTGAAGATCTCAGCCAATTGAAAACGGGATTCCTCGCCGGCGTTGTCATCCATGCGATTGACGCCGCTGGAAATCACGAAGTTGCAAGTTTCCAGTGTCCTAGAGAGATCAAATACTGGCTCTGGGAGCCGTCGATGTCCAAACCGGAACTGCGGATCGCAAGGCAGTATGATCCGCAGCACACAACATAAGGGGAAGTTCATGAAAACAATAATTGCAAAATTAGCCGCCTTGGCACTGACGGCAGTTCTGGCATTTGCTGGCACAGCACAGGCCGGAAAAATTGAGGAAATTCGTGAACGCGGCACGGTCCGTATCGGCGTGTCGCTTGGCGGCGAGCCGATCGGCTTCCGCGACGACAAGAATAATCCCGTCGGCTACGACGTCGATGTGGCAACCCGGCTTGCTGAAAAACTCGGCGTACCTGTTGAATTCACCGACGTTTCCGGCGATGCACGCATTTCGATGCTCGTTTCCGGGCAGCTCGACATCGTGGTCGCCAACACGTCAGCAACGCTTGAGCGCGCTAAGACAGTGGATTTCTCCATACCCTACAATCGGGCTGGCTTGCGGGTCATTGTGCAAAAGGACGCCGGTATCGCATCCCTCAAAGATCTTGCAGGCAAAAAGGTGGTCGTCGGACGCGGGACGACCGGCGAAAGCTTCCTGAAGAAGAGCGTTCCTGACGCCGAGCTGGTTTATACCGACAATTTCTCGCCGGACGGTGTTCTTCTCCTTCAGCAAAAACGGGCAGATGCCGCGATCGAGGATTCCTCACTCCTGGATTATCTTGCGACCAAAAACGAAAACCTCGTAACGCTCGCTGGTCTCTACTCGAATGATCCAATTGGCATTGCAGTGGCCAAGGGCGACCCCGAATTCTTACGCTGGCTCGATATGTTCGTCTCGGATTATATTCAGTCCGGCGCTTACGAAGTCAATTATAAGAAGTGGTGGGGCGAGAAGGCCAATCCTCCCGCACTTACGCCGCTCTGGTAGCCGACAAAGAAAGGGCCGGGGGTTTTTCTCGGCCTTTTTCGTTCAGGAACTGGACCGCGACACGAAATAGGTGGGAACCTGGACCAGCGCATTGCCGGACTGGAACAGTTCAGGCGAAGTAAGAAAGCGTAGGATTTCGCTGATGTAGAGAGTCTTGTCGTAGCCGATCGATGATATCGGATAGGCTTCGTATTCCGCGAGCGTGACATCATCGAATCCATAGAGCCGAAATTCTTTCGACCCGTTTTGTGAAAACGCACTCCGGTGCACATCAAGTACCCCCATCGCCATCGCATCCGACGTGCAAAACACGGCATCCGCTCTCTGCCATTCCGAGGATGCTGCAATACGACGACCGCTTTGATAGGAATAATCCCCGCGCATTTCGGCGATCAGTGAAATGCCGCTGCGCTGCATTTCGGCCTTGTAGTGGCCGATGCGCGCCTGCTCGACAGGGGAAGCGGAACGACCTGTGATGAGCGTTGCCGTTCGCACACCTTTTCTGGCTGCGTCGCCGACGGCCTGAGCAATGCCGATCAGTTCATCCGGAATAATTGCCGGTGCGCCTCCATCCCGCATGCCGTTGAGCATAAGCACGCTGTCATTGCGAAACATCTTGCGCACGGTTGCGGCATCAGCAAAATCCGAGAAAACCAGAGCCGCATCAACGTGGTAAGCAATACCGTTGCGCAGGAATTCTTCGATGCGTTCGGAAGAACCCACCCGAACGAAAATCACCTGTTTGCCAATCGACTGAATTTCGCTGATCAGAAGATCGAAAAGGTCAAGATCGGAAAGATCGTGAATATGGTTGACCACGACCGCGACCAGGTTAACCGTCTTCGTCGTAAGGCTGCGCGCCAGAAGATTGGGTTTATATCCAAGCGTTTGCGCGGCTTGTAGCACGCGCTCACGCTTGTCGGCGGAAACAGGTCTTGGCTCGCTCGAAAGCGCACGCGATGCTATGGCGCGAGAAACGCCCGCAAGCTCGGCAACATCCGCAATCGTAGGCTGGCCATTGCTTCTGCGTGGTTCAATCATCGACACTGCACCCTTCACCTCTGATCCGTATTCCCTGAAGCAACACAGCAGTTATACGGCGTTGCAACCAGGCGCGGATCACCTCATGCTTACCTGCTTCGGCGGCAAAGGTTCAACGACAAAACGCTCCACTGCAATCTGTGTTGGACAAAGATGCAGTATTTGCAAATGCGACCCAGGCTGTCAGATCGAAACCAACGGAGCGCAGAGACCGGACTTGCCTTGTCCGGCCTCTGCGTTCATGGCGAATGTCCTTATGCGATGAGCGTTTGGGCTTCCGTCTTTTCCCTTAAGTCTTGCAGCTTCCGTTCCCATGCAAGTGCGTCGCCGACGATCAGGTCGAGATCATCGCGCTTTGGCACAAAGCCGAAGAGGGAACGGACCCGTTCATTACCCGCGACCAGAACGGCAGGATCGCCTGCGCGACGCGGTGCGACCCGCACCGGGAAGTCCACGCCGGACACTCGCTTTACTGCTTCGATGATTTCGAGCACCGAATAGCCGCAGCCATAGCCGCAATTGGCTGCTGTACTCGATCCGCCAGCTTCCAGATAATTCAATGCGCACAGATGTGCCTGCGCCAGATCACTCACATGAATATAATCGCGAATGCAGGTTCCATCTGATGTCGGGTAGTCTTTGCCATAGACCTCGATGTGAGAACGTTCGCCAGTCGCGGCCTGGCTGGCAATCTTGATAAGATGCGTTGCCCGCGGAAAGGACTGCCCCGAACGGAGTTGAGGATCAGCACCAGCCACATTGAAATAGCGCAGCGCGACATATTTGAAATCAGGATGTGCGACAGCAGCATCACGCAACATCCATTCGGTCATCAACTTTGATGTGCCGTAAGGCGAAATCGGCTGATGCGGCATGTCTTCAGAGATCGGAGTCCGTTCCGGTTCTCCGTAGACCGCAGCAGTCGACGAAAAGATGAAGTTCCTGATGCCCTCTGCAACCGCAGTTTCAATCAAGGCCCGGGACTGCACCGTGTTGTTGCGGTAGTAGAAGAGCGGATCGCGAACCGAATCCGGAACCACAATCGAACCTGCAAAATGCAGGATTGCTGTGATCCCATGCCTGCGAATAATGTCACGCACCAGCGCCTGATCACCAATGTCCCCCTTTATGAAGGGAACATCGTCAGGAACCAGCCATGGAAATCCGCAGCTGAGATCATCGAGAACGACAACGGAACGGCCCGCATCTTTCAATGCCAACGTCATATGGCTGCCGATATAGCCGGCGCCACCAGTAACAAGAACAGTCATGGGAGGAACTCCTGCACCTCTGTTTGAGAGAACTATCTGACAAGACGACTTTCGCCGACCAACTAATCTTGCTAACGCCTCCTTCCTGCCATCCTCATTTCCTCCCGCGGAAATTTGTCAGCGGTACACGCGCATCCGACCTACGCAACCTTGCGAACGGCATCCGCTACGCGCTTCCCCGTCTCCTCCATTTTGTGGTCGACACCATTCTCGGTCAGGAATCGGTACATTTCGCCATAGGTTTCGAACCAGGCGCGATTGTACTTGTCGAACAGTGACTGATCCCAATAATCCTCCAGCCGGAACGGCTGATCGCCAAAGACATCGTAACTTGGAATCTTGTAGGTCTCGGCAAATTCAACCGTGCGGCTGTCATACGTGAAGTAGATCGATGGTACACCGTTAGCCAGAGCCATGAGATTGCCGTGCAGCCGATAACCCAGAACGAGATTCTGCGACCGCACCAATTTTTCGTAATCTGCAACCACGTCTGAGTAGAACAGGCGTTCGCGGTAAAGCTTTTCGATCGCTTCATCGAAATACCAATCGGACACCCACCGGTTTGATTTTAGCGCAGCGATTGCCTCTTCCTTCTGCTCGTCGGCTCCGAAGACCATTTTCTTTTCTTCCACTTCACCCTGCGCCATCAGGGTAACGTCGAAGCGGCCCGCCATTTCCTTCACCAAATTCCGGTGAACCGTCAGGTAGCGCCCAATATCCTGAGCATAGGTCGCTGACACTTCACGTCTGATTGTGACCCCGACCTTCTCAACGGTCTCAAGGGCCGGCAGTTTAATTCTCAAATGTTGATTGTTGCGGCGAAACGCTGTGGGGCAACCGATAATGCGCACATTCTGGATGCCGATATCATTAAGGACCTGGGCTGAGTAAGCACCACGCACGCCGATCGAAGTCGTGGAATCGGCAATAATTTTCAGCACAGTCTTGGTTTCTTCCGAAAGCTGCAGATCACCCTTGACTGGCGCTTGCGCGCCAATGCCAAAGGCGATCACCGGCAATCCAAGTCGCTTGAGAACCGGAATCGTATCACGCCAGTTCATGTCCTGATTGATATAGTTTGAACCGCGAAGGATCACATAATCATACTCTTCGCGCAGGCGATCGATTTTATCCATCGACGGGCCTGCGATAGGAAGCTCAGCCACCTTCTCGTAATTCATCAGCTTCAGCGACGATTCGAAGACAAATGCGTCTCCGATGTTGTGATAGTGATTGATACTGCGCTGAACATCGCTGTGCTGGTACCAACGAACATTGTCGTGATCGTAGACTTCGCCTGCGGGGATCATTACAAGAACACGAGCCATGAGGTATTCCTTCTTTTGGCGATTAGCGCTGATTGGGTTCAGCTTGCTTGGGAAAGAACAACATCAGTTCTTGCAGCAATGTTGAGCGGCTGTCGCCTGCTGGTTTTGAGCAATTCGCCATAAAGAGCAAGATGTTCTTCAGCACAGTCAATGTAATTTGTCGGGGTTCGGATAGTATGGTACAGGCTGTCCCAAATCAGGGGATCGCTCAACACTTCCGTGAAGCGGTCAGCAAGGTCTTCGGCGCTGCGCACACGGAAATGCAGGCCATCTTGACCGTCGCGGACCTTTTCAGCCATCCCGCCAATGTTGGAGCAGATGATTGGCCGGCGATGATGCAGCGCTTCCTGAATGACAATTGGCGAGTTTTCCCACCAGATCGAAGGCATCACCACCCAATCGACCGACTGCATAAGGCGGGGCATTTCCGCATTCTGGTAAGCGCCATAGAACCGCACCCGCGTACCAGCCTCCTCAATCAGCTTCTGCATACGGTCTTGGAAGTCGCGCGGCTGTTTCTCCAGATTACCGCCAAAGATCATCAGGCGTGAGTCCTCACCCCATGTTTCCTCCGGCACACGCGATACAGCGTCAATCAATACGTCGATACCCTTGAAGGGCGTCACCTGACCGAAATAGGCGAACCGGTTGCGACGTGGTTTTGGGCCAGTCAAATCACGCGGCGGCGTCACGCTATCAATCGAGACACCATTCTCGATAACGCTCAGCTTGTTAGGGTTGAGACCCCATTCAGCATATTTCCCGGCGAGAAAAACGCTTGGCGCAACAAAAACGTCAGCGAGTTCCAGCATGCCGCGAATGAACCGCTCCCGTTTCAAGAAGCGAGCCGGTGGAATGTCAGGAAAACACGCATGGCAATCGATAGGCGACGCCTCGTTGCACAGTTTCGCCGAACCGGCTTTCACCATCTGGCCATCATTATTACAGATGGAAAGATATTCGTGGAAAGTGACCAGAATGACAGTATCAGGCAGCGCCTCCCGAATGGCATAAAGCGTCTCAAGTCCAAGGCCCAGCACATGATGAAAGTGCACGACATGCGGATTGAGGTCCCTGACAAATCGCAGAAGGTCACGCCGGATTTCATCCGTGTTCTTATTCGACAGGTAGAAATGATCGTATTCGTCGGCATGAAAAAGGATTTCATCGCTGCTGCGACGCAAGCTCATCAGGGCCGTCGTGCCATGGCGCGGGATCGGATGTCCGGCGCGGGCAAGATATACAGATTGAACGCCCGGTAACGCGTTCAGGCCCTTGTGCAAATTATATGACGCAATCTCGCCGCCACCGAGCGAAATACTTGGATGGGCATGCGAGATTACCAGAACCCGAAGTTGTTCCGTCATGCCGTTTCCCCTGTTGATGCATTACGATCGCTAGTAAGGAGGTTTGCCCAGCGAGCATCGAATACCTGGCGGTCAATTCGTTCGATGAGCGCAATCGTCGATGCCTTGTCCGACACGGAAATGTCGTCGGAGCCCAGCATCTGGGCCGAGGGCAACCAGTAAGATTTGAGACCCGACTGCTTGAGCTTTAGACCGAGGTCCAGCCCTTTTTCGTGCGTTCCGAGATAACCACGCGTAAACCCGTTGACCGAGAACAGCGCATCCCTCGGAAGAACGCAGCATTCAAATGTTGCCGTTGCTACTTCCGTCGTTCCCATGCCCGTGACCGCGTCGATCGGATAACCGGCATAGCGGCTGATCAAAGCCCGATCCGATTGTGCGCCGGCGACCCATGTTCCGGCCCATCGGATCGAATCATCCTCGTAGGCGAGGGTGGGCGACAACACACATTCCTTGCGGGCATCATAGGCCGCGAGCAATTTGTTGAACCAACCAGGACTCCGGGGCAAAAGTGATGCCGCAAGAAAGACAACACTCTCTGTGGAAATCGCGCGCGCGCCAACCTCCAGTGCATCATAGAGATCCTCGGAACCACTCGCCGAAACAAGGCGCATTCGCAGACCGTAAAAGTCTGCCAGTCGCCGCACTTGCACGCCAATGCGATCGATAATTTCCGTCGCACCGGCAATGACGATCGGGGCCCGGCGCGTTTCCTCATCCAGTGCAAGCAGGGCAAGAAGCGGACCGATTTCTTCAACGCGCTCATCGACGCCAATGATCAGCGCGGGGCCTCCGGCATCTTCAAAGGCACCCAGATCAACAACGCCGAAGATTTCAGGCGCTGGCCGGTTGACGCCTCGCAACAACGGCACGAGCTGCTGATCGACGATATGGCGCAGCGCCCACGCATTGGGATCAATGGCACGGATTTGCCGGACGACAGCGTCACGCGATGTGATCCTGGTCGGCGTAAGTGGCATGAAAGCGCGCCGGGCATCACTCAAGCCGAGCTCGACATAGAATGGAGCTGTGCTGTCACCTTCAAGTTCAGGAGCGAAGGCAACAAATCCGTGTGCATGCCGGTTAGGATCCAGTCCGGCATTGAAGGGTGGTTTGTTGTCAAATTCCCGCGTGACGTCTGGCCGATCTACCCGGGTCCAGTTCCCGTCAAGCCGTGTTTCCCCACGATGACGCCGCAGTTTAACGGTCTCGACATGACTGTCAGGATCAAGCATCCAACCGGAAACGAGTAGGCCGCTGCCTTCGACGCGGAACACGTTGTCGATCCCCATGCGAACCGGGAATGGCAGGCTGGAAACCGTTTCCGTGCCATCGAAACGATTGGCCGCAGAGCGGAGGCGGAGGAGTATCTCGGCCGAACTGCGCACGCGAGGCAGGATGGCTCTCACATGACTCGGGGTCTCTCGAGAGCCCACAAGCAAGCGCCGGTCGTAGACTTCCGTAAAACGCCAACCTCGACGTCCCCGAAACAGCAGACGTTCAATGTCGTTCGGCTCGACTGTTTCATTCGCCAGCAGCAGCCCAGCAAACCCTGAAGCCTGCTCGTTCAAATCGGGACGTGCAAAGACACTGATGGCACACTCGGCGAGAGAGGGAGACCGACCGCTGATCAGGAGACGTGTCACGGAAGGCGTGAGGTCTTGCGCCCAACCCTGCACAAAAATCTCGCCTTCGTCGCTGCCGCCGATCAGTTCGATGCAACCATCGGATCGGGCACCGGCCTGCAGCAGTACAGTAATCGCCGACAGTTTCTTGCGACCGATCGGCCCTGAGATCAGACCTTCCACCAGTCCGTCGATAGCACCCGGCAAATTGGAACCTGCGAGATCGGTGATCATGGCAACCATGTC
>NZ_JBBNAN010000129.1:0-32329 GCF_037994405.1 Phyllobacterium sp. | reverse complement strand
CTGAATTCGCGGCGTGTGCCGCCAAACACTGTGGCAATGATCAAGCCCTCCGCGTCACTGCCATTGACGACGAGCAAGGCAACTTCATCGGGCAGCGTGATGGTGAAATCATAGCGCAATCCCATCTCCATGAAAGGCGAGACATAGAATTCCTTGACGCATCTTTGATGCAGTGGGCCGCTCCCGTTGCGGGTACCCTCCAAAGGAAAGACATAGCTATGGCGCTGCCCGAATGTGTTGTCGACCTCGTAGATCAGCGCGGTCAAATCGCCAGCCCTGTCATAACAGAAGTAAACGCTGAGCGGATTGAACACATAGCCGAAAATCCGCGGCATCGACATCAGGCGGATGGCGCCGCCGTCCGGCGTCATCCCGGCAGAGCGCAGATGATTTTCGACGTAGGCGCGCAGTTGCAAGGCGCCATTGCCGGCCTTGGACTTGTTGCCGTGATCCCCGTCGAAGAAGCTGAAGACATTGAAACGATTGCGGGAAAACAGCCTGTGCGCCTGGGCAATCCGATCGATTTCGTCAATGTCGAACAGCATGTAGAACATACGGTAACGCAGGAAATGGCTCTTTGGGCGCAACCGCTTGTGTGTGACCTTGCCTACATAAATCGCGGAGCGAAACGCGGTCATGCTGCGACCTCTATCCTGTTCGTGAGCGGCGCGCGACAGATGCGGGACGATTCGTTCTCGACTGTCCATGGACGGTGCACGCCGTCAAGATCTTCTGCGACGGCAAGACCGGACTGCAGCCCATCCTCATGAAAGCCCGCGCCGAAATAGGCCCCGCAGTACCAGGTGTTGCGCTCACCCTGTAACTGCCAGAGCTGTCTTTGCGCTTGCAGGGCCCGGCCATCGAACACCGGATGGGCATAGGTCTGCGTATGCAGTACCTTGCCGGGCTCCGGCAAATGGCGCGGATTGAGCGTGACGAAAAATTGCCGATCTGTCGCCAGGGGCTGAAGCCTGTTCATCCAGTAGGTGACGCAAAGCTGGCTTGCACAATTCGCTTCCCGGCGCTCCCCGAGATAGTTCCAGCTCGACCAGACCGCACGCCGCTTCGGCATCAATGATTCATCGCCGTGCAAGACGGCCCGGTTGACCGAATAGCGAAAGGCGCAAAGCAGGTTCTTCTCCATTGGCGATGGATCGCTGAGCATCGCCAGCGTATCGTCGGCATGGCTCGCCATGACCACATGATCGAAGACGCGGCTGACACCGCGAACGTCTGTTACCGTTACATGATTGCCGGAACGGCGAACCGACGTCACGCCGCAACTGGTCTTGACGCGATCCTTGTAGCTTGCCGTCAGGCGCTCGACATAGACGCGGCTTCCGCCCTTGACCGTGCGCCATCGCGGCCGGTCGGCGAGCTTCAACAGGCCGTGGTTATCGCAGAAGCGGATAAAAGCTTCTGCTGGATATTCGAGCAAGGTCGAGGCTGGCGCCGACCAGATGGCGGCAGCCATCGGCAGGAGATGATCATCGCGAAAGGCCCGGCCATAGCCTTCACGCTCGAGGAATTCACCGAGCGCCAACAGGCCGAGCTTGCCCGCATGCGATGGCGTTTCGCGGTAGAAACGCAGGAGATCGCGCAGCATCAGCCAGAACCGCGGATTGAACAGATTGCGCTGCTGGGCGAAGAGGCCGGAGAATCCCGTACCTGAATATTCAAGCCGGCCGCCATCGAGCGAGACGGCAAATGACATGTCCGACGCCGCGGTCTCAATGCCGAGATAGTCGAAAAGTGCCGTTAGGTTCGGATAGGTGTGCTCGTTGTAAACGATGAAGCCGGTATCGACCGGTACGGGTCGAGGCCCAGCGGCGATGAACGTGTTGCTGTGGCCGCCTACGCGCCCTTCCCGCTCATAGACTGTGATGTCGTGGTTTTGCGACAGGAGCCATGCGGCTGACATGCCCGAAATGCCCGACCCTATGACAGCGATTTTCAACGATAATCTCCCGAGTGATCATGTGGAAACAAGCAGCGTGAAGAATGATCAGGCGTTGTTTCTCATCGCTTCAGTGAATACGTTGGAGATACGGGATTGGATCATGGATAGTTTCAATTGATCCGATCGCCGTGCATCTGCGTATAGAGCGGTATGAATGACATCGGGACCTTCGCTTTTGGCAGTTTCGAGGCCATGTGGCAGAGGCAGCTTCGTCGCACGCTTCGTCGCGCCGAACCAAACGCTGTCAACGGGCGTTGTGTCCGCACGATGACAGAACAGGCAGACTATTCAGCGCGGATCATTCGTATCGCCCGGTATGGAGACAAGGTGGCATTTGCGGAGCTATTCAGCTTCTATGCGCCGCGGATCAAGGGCTTATTCATGCGTGGTGGTTTGGCGGTCGGACAAGCTGAGGAACTGGCACAGGAGACGATGCTGATGGTCTGGCGCAAGGCGGCGCTCTTCGACCCTGCCAAGGCGTCGGCTTCGACCTGGATATTTACGATTGCCCGCAATTTGCGCATCGACGCCATTCGCCGAGAACGCTATCCGGCGCAATATCTGCTTGAGGATGCGGAACCCGAACTTGAACCGTCGCCTTCCGACGGGCTCCTGAAGGCCGAGAGTGAGGCACGTATCCGTACTGCGATCAGGTCGCTTTCGCCTGATCAGGTGGCCGTAATCCACCTCCACTATTTTGATGACAAACCCCACAGCGAGATTGCCCGGACGCTGGATTTGCCGCTCGGAACGGTCAAGTCGCGGTTGCGGCTGGCCATGCTGCGCTCGCGCGGCCTGCTGGGTGAGGAATGAACCACCATGACCCATCGCCCTTCCGATGATGTCCTGATCGCCTATGCGGCGGGTACCCTGCCCCAGGGTCCGGCGCTGGTCGTTGCCGCACATCTCGCCCTCTGTCCGGATAGTGCCGAGCGCGTGCGCCAGTTCGAGGCCTTCGGCGGCGCCGTGCTTGAACAGGCACCAGTGGCGGAGGTATCCGATGACGCGCTGGAAAAGACATTGGCCAGTCTCGACAGTTACGGCCCGGCGCAGGTGCTGCCACGTGGCAATTGGCTTGCCGATCTGCCGGAAGGCATGACCCTGCCCGCACCGCTCGAACATTATGACATCGGTAGGTGGAAGTTCCTGTCGCCCGGCGTCCAGTGGGGTTCGATCGGCAAGGGCGGACCGGCCCGTAGCCGGCCGATGCTGCTGCGCGCCAAGCCGGGCATGGTTCTGCCGGAGCACACGCACTCGGGAACGGAATACACGCTCGTACTGAAAGGCACGCTGCGCGACGCCACTGGCGATTACCATGTCGGGGACTTGATTGTTGCCGATGCCAGTCTCGAACATCAGCCCGCCGCGGGCCGTGACGACGAATGTATCTGCCTCGTCGTCGTCGATGGCCGGCTGAGGATGAAGAGCCTGTTGGGGCGGATGGTCCAACCGCTGTTGGGGTTCTGACCGTTGCGGGCGGCCTATGCGATCGCTGCGATGGCATTGATCGGCTTTGCGCTGACCGCCTGTTCGCCCGGGCGGGTGCTGAATCTTGCGACTTCGTCCAATGGCGCCAGGGTCGAGAAGAATATCGCCTATGGTGCGGGTCCCCGGCGCACCCTCGATGTCTTTGCGCCGAGGGATGTGCGAAACGCGCCGGCAGCCGTGTTTTTCTATGGCGGCAGCTGGCAGAATGGCGACAAACAGACCTACCAGTTCGTGGCGTCGGCGCTCGCGGCTAAGGGAATCGTTACCATCGTTCCCGACTACCGGGTTTACCCGGAAGTGCACTTTGAGGGGTTTCTCAACGACGCCGCGAAAGCAGTGCGCTGGACGCGGGATCATGCGCGGCACTATGGCGGCGACCCGTCGAAGCTTTTCCTCGTTGGCCATTCGGCGGGCGCCTACATTGCCGCCATGTTGGCACTTGACGACAAATGGCTCCGCAGGCACGACATGTCGCCCGCTCGCGATCTGAAGGGCTTCGTCGGCATCTCCGGGCCCTATGATTTTCTGCCATCGAACGACGAGAAAATCACTGACATTTTCAGCACGGCGAAGACAGAAAGTCAGTCCCAACCCGTGAATTATGCCAGCGGCAAGAGACCGCCAGCGCTGCTGCTTCACGGCACGACCGATACCACTGTCTATCCGCGTAACAGCACCGAGCTTGCAGATAAATTGCGTGCTGCCGGTAGTCCGGTCGAGATCAAGCTTTATCCGGGTGTCGGCCATCTCGGTATTATCGGCGCCATGGGTTCGCCCATGCGCTTCGTCGCGCCAACGTTGGAAGACACGGCACATTTCATACGGGTGAAGAGCCACTGATATTCAAACAGAATGAAAGCTGACATTCGGTGACAAAGACTGGCGAATCGAAAGCAGGAAACAAATGGATTGATCCGGTTTCAATATCTTGGCGTATGGTATGTTCGTGAGTCGCTTGCCGTTTCCGGAGCAGCGTTCAGCGCCAAGATCGAAGAGGGTTGATCTGGATGTCAGCGGTTTCCATTCTGATAAGCGCGGCCATTGCCATGTCGGCTGTCATGTCGGCGGCGTGGGTCATGCAAAACACCACCGGCAATAATGGCTGGGCCGATGTGTTTTGGCCTTTCGGCGTCGGCGTGATCGGAATCACTGCTGTGCTGACCTCTAACGACATGGTTTCTCCGGCGCGGAAATATCTGGTCGTCGCGCTGCTGGCCGCCTGGTCGCTGCGGCTCGGAGGTCATATTTTCCTCAGGACCCTGAACAGGCACGACGATCCGCGCTATGCCCGGTTGCGCAAGCAATGGGGCGCGGGCGCCAATTCGCGCATGTTCTTCTTTCTGCAAAGCCAGGCTTTTGCCGGGATCA
Source organism: Phyllobacterium sp. (assembly GCF_037994405.1). Lineage (GTDB taxonomy): Bacteria > Pseudomonadota > Alphaproteobacteria > Rhizobiales > Rhizobiaceae > Phyllobacterium. Next base: position 27,513 of record NZ_JBBNAN010000129.1, on the reverse strand, counting down.
TCCTGATTATCAGCATCTATATCGCAGCTGCGCGCCCGGATGTTGAGCTGGAGTTTCCAGACTATCTCGGGGCGCTGATCATGCTGGTTGCCCTGGCGGGCGAAGCAATCGCCGACTGGCAGTTAAAGCGCTTCGCCGGCAACCCGGCCAATCGCGGCAAGATTTGCGACGTCGGTCTATGGCGCTGGTCGCGACATCCGAACTACTTTTTCGAATGGCTGGGCTGGACGTCATACGTGCTTATTGCCGCGGATTTCGACGGCGATTATCTGCATGGCTGGCTGACGCTCGCCGCGCCCGTACTGATGTATATGCTGCTTCGTCATGTTTCCGGTGTGCCGCCACTGGAGGAGCACATGATCGCATCGCGGGGCAACGCCTTTCGCGACTATCAGCGCCGGACGAGTATTTTCTTTCCTGCGCCGCCGATTTCGTGACGCCGGCTACTGCAATCTGGATAGCGCCCAGCCCGTGACGAGGAAGCTCAGCGTGGCAGCAAGACCGGAGGCGAATGTACCCCAGGCCATGTCTACGACTGTCACCACTGTCGACCATTGTTTCAGCGTAGCCTGGCTGGTGAGATCATAGGTGGCATAGGCTATGAAGCCGAAGAGCGCACCATAGATCAACGCCGTGGTCCAGCGGCCAGTTTCCAGCGCCGGACTTACAGCGAAGGTGACGATGCCGGCGACGTAGAGCAGATAGAACAGGATTGCCGGGGGGTAGCTCACCGCGCTTGCCATGATATCCGGGATGCGCGAACGGTAAAAGCTCGTGGCCATCATGCTGAGCCAGATGAAATCGAGCACGAAGAAAATGATTGCCGTCGAGAGATAGGCAGACACGTATTTGAGCATCAAGCGTTCCTTTCTGCTCTATACGCGGATTGGTTGGGGATGGATCAATCTGCAGTTTCAGAACCGCGTAGCAGGGCTTCCAGCGTTTCCAGCCGGTCTGCCTCGATCGGCGGCTTGTCCCAACGCAGGCGCGAGATGCGGGGAAATCGCATGGCGACGCCGGACTTGTGTCGCTTGGAGCGGTTGAGCCCCTCGAAGGCGACTTCCAGAACCAGGCCATGTTCGGGCTCGGCGCGCACGGACCTCACCGGTCCGAAACGCTCGGTCGTATTGTTGCGCACGAAAGCGTCGAGCTGTTTCAGTTCATCGTCGGTAAAGCCGAAATAGGCCTTGCCCACAGGAACCAGATGCGGCCCTGTTTCCGGTCCGGTCCACACGGCGAATGTATAGTCCGAATAATAGCTCGACCGCTTGCCATGACCGCGCTGTGCATAGACAAGCACGGCATCGATGGTGAAGGGATCGCGCTTCCACTTGAACCATGGCCCCTTGGGCCGGCCAGGCACATAGGCGGAGCAGCGTTGCTTCAGCATCAGTCCTTCGATGATCGGATGCGGCGGGTTCTTGCGCAATTCGACGAGGTCTTCGAATGTCGAATAGGACACGAGCGGCGATAGGTCGAAGCGCGTCGGTTCGAGCTGTTTGACGAAATTTTCCAGCCGGGTGCGGCGCTCGGCGAAAGGCAAGGCGCGGATGTCTGCCTCGCCGTCGAAAAGCAGGTCGTAGAGACGGACAAATGCCGGATGACTTTCCAGTTGCTTGGCGGAGACGGTCTTGCGGTTGAGACGCTGCTGCAGATCGCCGAAGGCGCCGATCTCAACGCCTGAATCGGCGCTGCGCGCGACCAGCAATTCGCCGTCAAGCGTCCCTTCGAACGTCATGAAATCGGCAATATCGGGAAAGGCGTGGGAAATATCGTCGCCAGTGCGCGAATAGATACGGCGTTGCCCATCCTCAGCGGTCAGTTGCACCCGGATGCCGTCCCATTTCCACTCGGCGGCATAATCCTCGGCATTTACCTTCGAGTAGTCCGGTTCTTCGAGCGGTGTCGAGAGCATGACCGGACGGAAAGGTGCAGCGGCGAGGCTCTGCGGCTTGCCGGCCCTGTTTTCGAGCCAGGCGAACAGCGGTTCATAGGGCGGCTTCAGACCATGCCAGAGTTCTTCGATCTCGGTGACATCGACGTCGCCAAATTGCGCCAGCGCCTGCTTGGCAAGCCGCGCCGAAACGCCGATGCGCAACCCGCCAGTGACGAGTTTGAGCAAGGCATAGCGCGCAGACGCATCGAGCTGATCCAGCCATTTTTCGACAAGCCGCACTGCGTCGCTGCGCGAGGCGCGCGCCAGCGAGGTGACGATATCGCCGAGCATTGGCACTGCATTGGCCCGGATCGGCTCGTCCGTCGACCAGACCAGTGAAATGGTTTCCGCAAGATCGCCGACGTAATCATAGGAATAGGCAAAGAGTTGCTCGTCCATGCGCTCGGCGATAAGGCCGCGGATCATTGCCGGCTTGACATTGGCAATGTTGAGATCGCCAGTAAGGGCGGCAAGGGCAAGGCCGCGATCCGGATCTGGCGTATCGCGAAAATAATCGACCAGCAGCGTGAGCTTGCCGTTTCGGGCTGGTGTCAAAACCAGGCGGTCGAGGAGTTGAGCGAACTCTTCCATCAATCGCCCTCGTCTTCATAGCCGACGAGGTGTAGTGGCCGCGCCGCAAAGCCTTTGAGATCGCACCAGCGTACGAGGGCTTCTTCGCGCCCATGGGTAACCCAGACCTGGCTTGGCCCGAGTTCGGTAATCGTGCCGGTCAACTCGTCCCAATCGCAATGGTCGGAAAGAATGATCGGCAGTTCCACCCCCTGCTGGCGTGCCCGCTGGCGAATGCGCATCCAGCCGGAAGCGAAGCAGGAAACGGGATCGGGAAAGCGCCGCGCCCAGCGATCGACAAACGCGGCGGGCGGCCCAATGACGACAGCGCCAGCGAAATCCTGCACGCTGCCGGTTTCGACGGTCGCGGATGCCAGAGGTCCGAGATCGATGCCTTGCGACTGGTAGTAGTCGCACAGTTTGGCCAGAGCGCCGTGAATATAGATCGTCCGGCCGTAGCCGGCGTCGCGCAACATGCGGATGACACGCTGCGCCTTGCCGAGCGCATAGGCGCCGACGAGATGCGAGCGTTCGGGAAACTGGTCCACCGATTTCAAAAGCTTGGCGATCTCGTCGCGGCTATCCGGGTGGCGAAACACCGGCAGAGCGAAGGTCGCCTCGGTAATGAAGACATCGCAGGCAACAGGTTCAAAGCCGAGGCAGGTCGGGTCGGCGCGGCGCTTGTAGTCGCCCGAAGCGACAATGCGCATGCCATCCTTCTCGACCGCGATCTGCGCCGAACCGAGCACATGGCCGGCCGGATGAAAGCCGACGCTGACACCGTTTATTTTGACGGTCTTGCCAAGTTCGGCAGCTTGCATTTCGCCGGCAAAATTCGCGCCGTAGCGCAGGCCCATAATGTCGAGCGTCTGCTGCGTCGCCATTACCTTTTGATGGCCGGAGCGTGCATGATCCGAATGACCATGGGTGATCAACGCACGATCGACCGAGCGCACCGGATCGATATAGAAATCTCCCGCCGGCGAATAGAGACCGGCCGGCGTTGAGCAAAGGAGAGCTTCGGGGCGGTTCAGCAAGGCGATCCTCGAGTTTAACACCTAACGAATGTAGGCCGCATTTGGCTCCGTGCAATCCTGACAAACAATGTCTTGGCGCTTTGAGGCCGCACCACTACATTCGCGCCAGTGAGCACCAGCAAAGTACCCCTAGCCGATATCGGCACCCCTCTTTTGCCGCCGCCTTTCCTGAACTGGTTTCAGGCGAAGGGGTGGTCGCCGCGTGCGCATCAGCTCGAATTGCTGAGGGAGGCGCAACAGGGAAACTCGGCGCTGCTGATCGCGCCAACCGGCGCGGGCAAGACGCTGGCCGGGTTTCTTCCGGCACTGGTCGACCTCACCAGCCGCGGCAAGAGCAATGTTACAAGCCGCGGCGTCCACACGCTGTATATATCGCCGCTGAAGGCGCTGGCCGTTGACATTCATCGCAACCTCGAAAGGCCCATCGATGAGATGGGCCTTGATATCTCGCTTGAAACCCGCACCGGCGATACGCCCGCCTATAAGCGGCAGCGGCAGAAACTGGCGCCGCCGGATATATTGCTGACGACGCCGGAACAGCTGGCACTGCTGATCGCCAACAGGGATGCCGGACGGTTTTTCGAGGATTTGGCTTACGTGATTTTCGACGAGTTGCACTCGCTCGTCACTTCGAAGCGCGGTCATCTTCTGTCGCTCGGGCTGGCACGCCTGCGGCGGCTGCAACCCGGCGTGCAGACCATCGGACTTTCGGCCACGGTCGCAGATCCTGATGCGTTACGGCGCTGGCTACTGCCGCAGATTGGCGACAGACCCATGGCAAGTCTCGTAACAGTGGAAGGCGGCGCGAAACCGCACATCACGATCCTCGAGTCGGAAGACCATGTACCATGGGCCGGGCACTCGGCCGTCTATGCCCTCCCGGGTATCTACGATGCGATCAAGCGCCACGGCACGACGCTGATCTTCGTCAATACGCGCAGCCAGGCCGAGCGGCTGTTCCATGATCTATGGATGGCGAATGACGACAATCTGCCGATCGCACTGCATCACGGCTCGCTCGACGTCAGCAAGCGGCGTAAGGTCGAGCAGGCGATGGCGGCCAATGCCCTGCGCGCGGTCGTCGCCACCTCGACGCTCGATCTTGGTATTGACTGGGGCGATGTCGATCTCGTCATCCATGTCGGGGCGCCCAAGGGCGCGAGCCGACTTGCCCAGCGCATCGGCCGCTCCAACCACCGCATGGACGAGCCCTCGCGCGCCATTCTTGTTCCGGCAAACCGCTTCGAGGTGATGGAATGCCAGGCGGCGCTCGATGCCAATTATATCGGGGCGCAGGATACCCCGCCGCTAGGCGACGGTTCGCTCGACGTGCTGGCGCAGCATGTCCTTGGCATGGCTTGCGCCGCGCCTTTCCGGGCGGACGATCTTTACGCGGAAGTGACGACCGCCCTGCCCTATGCCGGGCTTGCCCGCGAGACCTTCGACCGTATTGTTGATTTCGTCGCAACCGGCGGCTATGCGCTGAAGAGCTATGAGCGTTTCGCCAAGATACGCAAAACCCTGGATGGCACGTGGCGGGTGACGCATCCGCGCTTTGCCCAGCAATACCGGCTCAATGTCGGCACCATCATCGAGGCGCCGAGCCTGAATGTGCGGCTCACCCGCCGGCGCGGCAAGGGGGCAACTGCGCGTGGGGGACCGGTGCTCGGCAAGGTGGAGGAATATTTCGTCGAGGGCTTGAGTCCCGGCGATACGTTCTTCTTCTCCGGACGGGTGTTGCGCTTCGAGGGCATTCGCGAGAACGAGTGCATCGTTTCGAATGCCGAAGGCTTCGATGCCAAGATTCCGGCCTATGCCGGTGGCAAGTTTCCGCTGACGACCTATCTCGCCGACCAGGTGCGCGCCATGCTGGGCGATCCCACCCGGTGGGGTTCCCTGCCCGATCAGGTGAGCGACTGGCTGCGTATCCAGAAAGAAAAGTCCGTTCTGCCGCAACCGGGCAGCCTGCTGGTCGAGACGTTCCCGCGCGGCGAGCGTTCCTACATGGTGACCTATCCGTTCGAAGGGAGGCTGGCGCATCAGACACTTGGCATGCTGCTAACGCGCCGGCTGGAGCGGGCCAAGGCGAGACCGCTCGGCTTCATCGCCACAGATTATGCGCTCACCATCTGGGGTCTGCGCGACATGGGCCGCATGTTCAAGAAGGGCGAGATGCCGCTTTCGGAGCTCTTCAACGAGGACATGCTGGGTGACGACCTCGAAGCATGGCTAGCAGAGAGCTGGATGCTGAAACGCACCTTCCGCAATTGCGCGTTGATCTCCGGCCTTGTCGAGAAACGCCATCCAGGTCAGGAGAAGTCCGGGCGCCAGGTGACGGTCTCGACGGACTTGATCTACGACGTGTTGCGGGAGCACGAGCCAGACCACATCCTGATCCAGGCGACGCGTGCCGATGCTGCCACAGGCCTTCTCGACATTCGGCGTCTGGCGGATATGCTAACCCGAATCAAGGGTCATATCGTCCACAAGGATCTCGACCGGATTTCGCCGCTCGCTGTTCCCGTGATGATGGAAATCGGCAAGGAACGTGTTCCCGGCGAAGCGCATGAGACGCTTCTGGAAGAGATCGCCGACGAACTGACCCGGGAAATGATGGACCATAAATGAACGTGGCATTTCAGGTGACGAAGACAGCATTGCACGGGACCGCCGAAATGGTCATTGCCGGTCGCCGGGCTGTTTGCGATCCGTCGGGCGCGCTTTATCTGGAAAGTGACCGTATCCTTGTCGTCTCCGACCTTCATTTCGAAAAGGGTTCGTCATTTGCCCGGCGCGGCATGATGCTGCCGCCCTATGATACGGCGACGACGCTGGCGGCACTGGCCAGGATCATCACGCGCTACAATCCGTCCTGCGTGATCAGCCTTGGCGACAGTTTTCACGACGGCGATGCCGCCGCACGGCTGCCGGCGCTCTATGCGACTGAGCTCGCCGCGTTGATGGCGGGACGCGAGTGGATCTGGATCACCGGCAACCACGATCCGGACCATCCGGCGGATCTGCCCGGTGAGACATGCACGGAACTGGCGCTCGGCAATCTCGTCTTCCGCCATGAGCCATCGAAGACGCCCTGCCGGGGTGAAATTGCCGGCCATCTGCACCCGGCGGCCAAGGTGGTGCGACGCGGACAGGCGGTGCAGCGGCGTTGTTTCGTCAGCGACCAGTCGCGCATGATCATGCCTGCTTTCGGCGCTTATACAGGCGGGCTGAACATTCTCGGCCGCGCCTTTCACGGGCTCTTCGACGCCCATGCGATCACCGCCTATATGCTCGGCCATGCCCGGGTCTATCCAATGGTTCGCAAGGCACTGTTTCCCTAAAATGATTGCCAGCAAAATGACACGAAAGGCGCAGACGACAATACCGCAAGCGGTCCGGATGGCCCTCAATCTGAAGCCCGGTGACGAAATTGCATATACGATCGAAGATGGTCGCGTAATACTCAGCGAGCGGAAAGTGGCGCGTCGCGCGCTGATCCATTCGCTATATTCTCGGAATGGGGTGAGGAAGCGGACAGAAACGCCTATGCCTCCCTCTAAGGAGGCTTTGCCTAGCGCTTCTTGGCCATCTCGTAGACTAGGCTGCGCTCGCGTTTTCCTCCAGCGACCACAAGCACCGTTATTGTTTCATCGTTTACCCGATAAACCGGCCGATGGCCGGCTTGGCGCAGCTTGATCTTGTAGTGATCCGGCATTCCATGCAAAGCGGCGCTCGGTATCCGTGGGTCGCTCAGCCGCTCTTTCAGCTTCTTGACGAATTGCTGGCGGATGGTTGCCTCGAGTTTGTCCCATTCCTTTCGCGCCGACGGCAGGAATTCGAGCTTAAAGGTCATTTATGTCGACCGGCTCGCCTTTCTCGCCGGAGCGCGATTTGATGATCTCGGCTAGATAGAGGTCATCAAGCCGATCTAGCATGGCTTCGTAAACATTAGCTGGCACCATATAGGCCATGATGCGGTTATGGTTGAGCACAGCCACGGCTTCGCCATTGGCCTCACTCATGATGGCCGTAGGACTCTTCTTGAGGTCGGAAACGCTCACAGCCACCGGAGCTTCAACGCGCTGCATGACAATCTCCAAAAAATATCAATTTCAGTACTATTTAAGGTATGATAATTCACACTGAATTTGAAGAGGCTAATGAGGTCCTTTTGCACCCGGTTCAAATCGGCAATCTTCCATCTTCCTTCAACGTATCGAGCACGATGGCGGTTTTGACATTCTGGACGGATTCATGCGGCAGCAGGACTTCGTTGACGAAGGCCGACAGTGCGCGCAGATCCGGCGTTACCACCTTGATGAAATAATCCATCTCGCCGGTCAGCGCATGAGCTTCCATCACTTGCGGAAGATTGGAGATCAGGTCCGAGAAGCGCTGCGCATTGTCCCGGTTGTGGGTCGCAAGGGTCACCGAGATGATGTTGACGATGCCAAGGCCAAGCTTTTCCCGGTCGATTTCTGCCCGGTAGCCGCGAATATATCCCTCTTCCTCCAGCCGGGTACGCCGGCGTGAACATTGCGACGGCGAGAGGTTGATGCGCTCGGAGAGCTCGTTGTTTGTCAATCGCCCATCCTCTTGGAGACAGACGAGTATTTTGCGGTCGGATGGGTCAAGTTGCTCCATTCATGCATCCTTAAGCGTATTCGCGCACGGAACATGCAAAACATACCTCCGTGGAGCGCTGAAATGCAAGCACATTGCAGGCGTTTTGCGCGATAATATCCCCAACCAGATGGAGGATAAAATGGGCCCGTTTCCGCATGACGCACCGAAGGCTGTAATCAGCACGGATAACCCGGCTGGAACGGACGGATTTGAATTCGTCGAATTCTCCCATCCTGAGCCGGAAAAACTGGAAGAACTGTTTGCCCGCATGGGCTACACGCCCGTTGCCCGCCACAAGACCAAGAACATAACGGTCTGGCGACAGGGCGATATCAATTACATCCTCAATGCGGAGCCGGGTTCTCACGCCACGAAATTCGTTGAGAACCATGGTCCATGCGCACCGTCGATGGCCTGGCGCGTGGTCGATGCCAGACATGCCTTTAGCCATGCGGTGGCCAACGGTGCGACGCCCTATGAAGGCGACGACAAGACGCTCGATGTTCCGGCGATCGTCGGTATTGGCGGTTCGATGCTGTATTTCGTCGAAACCTACGGCGAGAAGGGCTCAGCCTATGATGCGCAGTTCGACTGGCTGGGCGAGCGCGATCCGAAGCCGGAAGGCGTTGGTTTCTATTATCTCGACCACCTCACCCACAATGTCTATCGCGGCAACATGGACAAATGGTGGGCATTCTATCGCGAGCTGTTCGGCTTCAAGCAGATCCATTTCTTCGATATTGCCGGCAAGCTGACGGGGCTTGTTTCGCGTGCCATCACGTCGCCCTGTGGCAAGATACGCATTCCGCTGAATGAATCGACCGACGACAAGAGCCAAATCGAGGAGTATCTGCGCAAGTACAAGGGCGAAGGCATCCAGCACATCGCCGTCGGTACGGAAGCGATCTATGACGCGACCGACAAGCTTGCCGACAACGGGCTGAAATTCATGCCAGGCCCGCCGGAGACCTATTACGAGAAATCACATGATCGCGTGCACGGTCACGACGAGCCGATCGAGCGAATGAAGAAACACGGTATTCTCATCGACGGCGAAGGCGTTGTTGACGGCGGGACGACCAAGATCCTCCTGCAGATATTCTCCAAGACGGTGATCGGACCGATCTTCTTCGAATTCATTCAGCGCAAGGGCGATGAAGGATTTGGCGAGGGCAATTTCCGCGCGCTGTTCGAGTCGATTGAGGAAGACCAGATCCGCCGCGGTGTTATCAAGATCGAGGCGGCGGAGTAGAATTCGTTCTATCGTCTCCCGATCAGGGCGGCGGCCTTGCTGCGAATATCGGCAAGTTCTGCGGCTGTGATCTTACCTTTGAGCACCGCGCGCCGCACGCGCCAATCAAGGCTCTTGACGTGATCGGAAAGGACAGCGCTTGGCCGGTCCCCGGCAATCAGGACTTCGAAAGGATACCCCTTAATCTGCGTCGTCATGGGACAGCAGAGCATGAGGCTCGTTTTGCCATTATAGCTGGCGGGGCTGAGCACGACAGCAGCGCGATGCCCGGCCTGCTCATGCCCAGCTTGCGGGTTAAGATGCAACCAGACAATATCGCCGGCGTCGGGCACGTAGCCCGCCATTAAAATGCTTCCTTGCCGACGGCTTCACCGAAATCGGCCTCTGAATGGATGTTTTCGGGCGTCATGCCTTCGATCAGCTGATCCAGGTCATAGTCAGGCTGACGAACGGGCTCGATTATAATAAGGCCGCCCTCTTCGCGTACATCAACTGCTGCATCAAGTTCCAGCCGCGCTGCCGCCATGATCGCAGCCGGGATTCGCACCGAAGCGCTGTTGCCCCATTTTTTTACTGTCACACGCATGGCTGAACCCCTGTATCATCAATGTCAATACAATATGGTCTAAGGCCGATGTGTCAACAATGTCTATACAGTTTGCTTGACCTTGTCCGGATGCGCGGCGGCAAAGGCGTCAATCGCCTCGCAGCGTGCCACAATGGCTTTGATGCGGGCAAGGTGGCCAATTTCAGCGCCCCAGCGCCGCGCGTTGTAGACTTGCGGCACGAGGCAAAAGTCTGCCATTCCAGGCTTGTTGCCGTGACAGAACTTGCCGGTGCCAGGGTGGTCCAGCATCGTCTCAAACGCGCCAAGGCCTTCAGAGATAAACTTGCGCATCCAGGCGCTTCGGGTTTCGTCGGTCCCGCCTGTCAATTGCATGACATGCGATACCGTGCCCAAATTGCAAACAGGATGGATCTCCATGGCAATGGCATAGGACAGTGCCCGCACCCGCTGGCGCGCGATAGGGTCCGGCGGCAGGAAGCCGGCATCGGGATAAATTTCGTCGAGATATTCGATGATCGCCAAGGACTGCGTCATCATATGGCCGTCCATGGCAAGTGCCGGGACCAGGCCTTGCGGATTGCGGCAGAGATGGTCGAGGCCTTTGTGTTCGTCATTCAGAAGATTGACGGGCACAGTTTCATACTCAAGTCCGAGAAGGTTGAGCGCAATGCGGACCCGGTAGCTGGCGGACGAACGCCAATAGTCATAAAGAATTGCCTTAGCGCCCATAGTGGGTCACCTGTTGCTCGATTGCGCCGAAGATCGAACGACCGTGTTCGTCCTTCATCTCGATACGAACAATGTCACCGAAGCGCATGAAGGGTGTCAACGGCTCGCCCTCACTGATCGTCTCGATCACGCGGATTTCGGCAATGCAGGAATAACCCGCGCCGCCGTCTTCGACTAATTTACCCGGCCCGCCGTCAAGCCTGTTGGACACGGTGCCGGAGCCGATGATCGTTCCTGCCGCAAGCGGTCTTGTTTTCGCCGCGTGAGCAATCAGCGTTGGAAAATCGAAGGTCATGTCGATACCGGCATTAGCGCGGCCAAAGGGCTTGCCATTGAGATCGACGCTAAGCGGCAAGTGGACCTTGCCGCCGTCCCAGGCATTGCCCAATTCATCGGGCGTCACCGCAACAGGCGAGCAAGCCGAGGAGGGCTTGGACTGAAAGAAGCCGAAACCTTTGGCAAGCTCGGCTGGTATGAGTCCGCGCAGGCTGACATCGTTGACCAGCATAATGAGGCGGATGGCGTCCCGCGCTTCATCGGCGCTCGCCTCCATCGGCACGTCATCAACGATCACTGCGACTTCGCCTTCCATGTCGATTCCGTAAGCCTCGTGCGCCATGCGGATCGGCTCGCGGGGACCGAGAAAACTATCGGAGCCGCCCTGGTAGATCAGCGGATCCGTCCAGAAGCTCTCTGGCATCTCCGCGCCACGCGCCTTGCGCACCAATTCGACATGATTGACATAGGCCGAGCCATCCGCCCATTGATAGGCACGTGGCAGTGGTGACAGGGCATCATGTTCGTGAAAGCGCTCCGAAGGCACGGCGCCGAGCTCGAGGCTGGAGCTTAGCGCTTCCAGATGCGGGGCGATGCGCGCCCAATTGTCGAGTGCCGACTGCAGAGTGGGTGTGAGGAACGAGGCGTCGGTATAGCGGGTCAGGTCTTTTGACACGAGGACGAGCTTGCCATCGCGCGTGCCATTGTTCAGTGACGCGAGTTTCATTTATTGTCGTTCTCCTGTGACCAATCTCCCTCGGGCGTTCCGTTGAACCGTTTTTTCAGGTCCTTCCAGCAATCAGCATAATTGTCCTGCAGCGAGTCCAGTTCCGCAGCAAAGCGGGTCAGATGCTGCGGGAAACGGGTCTCGAACATGAACGCCATAGTGTTCTCCAGCCGGTGCGGCTTGAGCTCCACCGTCGAGGCCTTGTTAAAACCCATCGCGTCCGGACCATGCGGCAGCATCATATTGTGCAGGCTCATACCACCCGGCACGAACCCCTCCTCCTTGGCGTCGTATTGACCATATACCAGTCCCATGAATTCGGACATGATGTTGCGATGGTACCAGGGCGGGCGGAAACTGTGTTCCGCGACCAGCCAGCGCGGCGGGAAAATCACGAAATCGACATTGGCGGTTCCTTCTTCACCGGAGGGCGCCGTGAGCACCGTGAATATGGACGGATCAGGGTGATCGAACAGGATCGCTCCGACAGGCGAGAATGTGCGCAGGTCATATTTGTAGGGTGCATAATTGCCATGCCAGGCCACCACATCGAGCGGCGAATGGTCGAGCGTGGTCTCGTAAAATTTGCCGCACCATTTCACGTGGAGGCGGCACGGTATTTCCTTGTCCTCGAAGGCGGCGACAGGCGTCTTGAAGTCGCGTGGATTGGCAAGGCAGTTGGCGCCGATCGGCCCGCGATCCGGCAGTGAGAATTTCGCTCCGTAGTTCTCGCAAATATAGCCGCGCGCCTCCCCGTCAACGGCAGCGACCTTGAACATCATGCCGCGCGGAATGATGCAGATCTCCGAGGGCTCGATTTCGATGATGCCCATCTCGGCGAAGATACGTAAACGTCCTTTCTCCGGCACCAGCAGCATTTCGCCATCGGCATCGAAGAAATAGTCGTCCTCCATATCCTGGTTGAAGGCATAGACATGCGCTGCCATGCCGGCCTGACCATGCACGTCGCCCGCCGTTGTCATGGTGCGGATGCCGTCAATGAAATTGACCGGCTTCGTCGGCAGCGGCGTCGGGTTCCAGCGCAATTGACCTATCGGCAGTTCGTGATCATCGAGATTGGGTGCGGTCTTCCAGTGTTCGCGCCTTGCCGGCGTGAATCGCCCGCTATGCTTGACGGAAGGGCGGATCCGATAAAGCCATGAACGTTCATTGATGCCGCGCGGGGCGGTGAAGGGCGAGCCGGACAGTTGCTCGGCATAGAGCCCGTAAGCGCAGCGCTGCGGCGAGTTCTGGCCCTGCGGCAGGGCGCCCGGCAGGGACTCTGTTTCGAAATCATTGCCGAAACCCGGCATGTAGTGAAGCGCGGCCATCGTCTTTCCTCCTAAACGAATTTAGTTGCAATTGTGACGATCTATTTTGTAACTATCAATGGCAAACAGGGATTTGGCGCAATGGCAGACGAAACATCGGCAACGCCGCCGCTGATACTGGAGGATTTCATCCCCTACCGGCTGAACAAGGCGGCTGAGGCGATCAGCCAGCGATTTGCAGGTCTCTATCGCGATCAATATGGGCTGACGCGGCCGGAATGGCGCACGCTGGCAACGCTCGGGCAGTTCGGCACGTTGACGGCAACGGCCATTGGCACGCATTCCTCAATGCACAAGACAAAAGTCTCGCGTGCAGTGTTCGCCCTTGAGCAGCGGCGCTGGCTGCGGCGCAAGCGCGATGACATCGACCGGCGTATCGAGAATTTGGAACTGACCGCTGCAGGACGCAAGGCATATGCCGCCCTTGCCAAAGTTGCGCATGCATTCGAAGAGGAGCTGTTGTCGCGGCTGGGCCCTTGCGGCGAGACAGAACTGAAGGCTGGGTTGGCTGCGCTGGAGAATTATTACAGGTAGCAGCGGTGAACTGGATATCGGCCGCTCGTTCCTGCTCGATGTGAACGTGCTTGTTGCACTCCTTGATCCGGCACACGTCCACCATGATCGCGCTCATGAATGGTTTGCTGCTGAGGGCGGCGCCAACGGTTTTGCGACCTGCCCTGTCACCGAAAAAAGCGTGCTTCGAATCATCGGAAATACGCGTTATCTGAACTCACCTGGTACGCCAGCGGCGGTGGTCGGATTATTGGCCGGATTGGGTCCCTGCCCGGTCATGTTTTTTGGCCCGACGACATCAGTTTCATACAATCTTCGTTCATTGACCCGACGCGGCTGCTGAGTTCAAGCCAAGTAACGGACACGTACCTTCTTGCTCTCGCGCGGGCGAAAAACGGTCAACTGGCGACCTTTGATCGTCGGCTCGTGACCGACGCGGTTCATGACGGCAGTAAAAGCTTGCATGTCATCGGAAGGTAACTTTAGCCCTAGCTCTTCAGCCTATACCCCGTCTTGAAGATCCAGCGCAGCACCAGCATGCAGGCGATCAGGAAGACGGCGGTCATGGCGAGGCTGGTGCCGATATGCACGTCCGACAGGCCGAAGAAGCTCCAGCGGAAGCCGCTAATGAGATAGACCACCGGGTTGAACAGCGTCACCGTCTGCCAGAACGGCGGCAGCATGTCGACGGAATAGAAACTGCCGCCGAGAAAGGTCAGCGGTGTGATGATCATCAGCGGTACGAGCTGCAGCTTCTCGAAGCCATCGGCCCAGATGCCAATAATGAAGCCGAACATGCTGAAGGTAACGGCTGTGAGGATCAAAAAGAGGAGCATCATGAATGGGTATTCGATCCTGAGCGGCACGAACAAAGAGGCAGTAGCAAGGATAATCAAGCCAAGGATGATCGATTTGGACGCGGCCGCCCCGACATAGGCGATGACGATCTCGATATAGGAGACGGGCGCCGACAGGAGTTCATAGATCGTGCCGACGAATTTCGGAAAATAGATGCCGAAGGAAGCGTTCGAAATGCTCTGCGTCAGCAGTGACAGCATGATGAGACCCGGCACGATGAAGGCGCCGTAGGTGACGCCGTTGATTTCCGGAATACGGCCGCCGATGGCTGAACCGAACACGACAAAATAGAGGCTGGTAGATAGTACGGGAGAGATCACGCTCTGCATGATCGTCCGCCACGTCCGGTGCATTTCGAACAGGTAGATTGCCTTGATGGCGTAGAGGTTCATTTGCGTTCCTTCACCAGATTGACAAAGATTTCCTCGAGCGAGGTTTCCTTCGTCTGAATGTCATTGAAGCGCACTTCGGCCTTGTCGAGGTCTTTCAGCAGGGCAGTGATGCCGGTTCTCTCCTTTTGCGTGTCGTAGGTGTAGATCAGCTCGCAGCCATCCGGTGAAAGTTCCAGACTATATTTGGCCAGGGCTTCCGGTACGCTTTCGCGCTTTCCCTGCAGATGCAGCCGTAGCTGCTTCTTACCGAGCGAGCGCATCAGTTCGTCCTTTTCCTCGACCAGGATGATCTCGCCATTGCTGATGATACCGATCCGGTCGGCCATCTGCTGGGCTTCCTCGATATAGTGCGTCG
Organism: Phyllobacterium sp.; assembly: GCF_037994405.1. Taxonomy (GTDB): domain Bacteria; phylum Pseudomonadota; class Alphaproteobacteria; order Rhizobiales; family Rhizobiaceae; genus Phyllobacterium. The sequence goes on along the minus strand of NZ_JBBNAN010000129.1, from coordinate 12,343 downwards.
TCAGGATGATGGTCACACCGGATGCGCGCAGCGCACGTACCACATCCCACATGTCACGCCGCAATTCGACATCGACACCGGCGGTCGGCTCGTCCAGAAACAGGATCTCCGGCTCATGTGACAGTGCCTTGGCGATCATCACGCGGCGCTTCATGCCACCGGAGAGCGTCATGAGCTTAGAGTCTTTCTTGTCCCATAGCGAAAGCTCTTTGAGGATCTTCTCGATATGTGCGGGCTTCGCCGGCTTGCCGAAAAGGCCGCGGCTGAAGCTCACCGTATTCCACACCGTCTCAAAGGCATCGGTCGTCAGCTCCTGGGGAACGAGACCGATCTTGGTGCGCGCAGCCCGGTATTCCTTGATGACATCGTGGCCGTCGGCAAGGATTATCCCCGAGGTCGGCTTGACGATGCCGCAGATCGTTGAGATCAGCGTGGTCTTGCCGGCGCCATTCGGCCCCAGGAGCGCGAATATCTCACCATGGCGAATGTCGAGATTGATGTTCTTCAGCGCTTCGAAACCGGTTGAATAGGTTTTGTAAAGGCTGGAGACAGAGATGGCTGAGGACATGAAGATACCCGGAAAGGAATTTCGGTCTGGACGTGTTTAGCAGAACGCATCGTTTGACGCGAAGCATCATTGGGAATGATGTTGCTTATATGGAGGCGAATGGAGGGTTTTCAAACCACCCTCGCTGACAATTGACGTCAGCAGACCGCCAGTGTTCGAGTGCCGGACCTCAAACAGGAAAAGCCCGGAAGGTGTTCCCGGGCTTTTCATCAGTTTACGCTACGGCGGTTTCACCCCGAACTTCCCGCATACTCGGCAGGAAGATTGTCAGCAAACCGAGGAACGGCAGGTAGGAACAGACCATATAGACGTAGTCGATGCCCTTATTGTCAGCGACGAAGCCAAGCACTGCGGCAGCAATACCCGCCATGCCGAAGGCAAAGCCGAAGAAGATGCCGGCGATCATGCCAACACGGCCCGGCACCAGCTCCTGCGCGAAGACGACAATTGCTGGAAACGCGGAGGAGAGGATCAGTCCGATCAGCACCGTCAGGACACCCGTCCAGAACAGGCTTGCATAGGGCATCATTAGCGTGAACGGCAGGACACCGAGGATCGAGAACCAGATGACGGCCTTGGTGCCGATTTTGTCGCCGATCGGTCCGCCGACGATGGTTCCGACAGCGGCTGCGCCGAGGAAGAGGAAGAGCATCATTTGTGACTGCTGCACCGATATTCCGAATTTGTGGATGACGTAGAAGGTGTAATAGCTGGAGATGCTGGCGAGATAGATGTTCTTGGTGAAGACGAGCAGCGTCAGGATGATCAAGGACATCGCAACCTTGCCGCGTGGCAGTTTCAGCTGCTTGCTGGCGGCCGGCCTGTTGGCATTGGCAGCGCGGTAGCGCTGGTACCAGCTCCCTACCTGGTAAAGAATGATCATGCCCAGCAACGCCGCGACCGAAAACCAGGCGATGCTCTGCTGGCCGCGCGGCAGGACAATGAAGGCAGCAAGGAGCGGGCCGCTTGCGGTGCCGAAATTACCGCCCACCTGGAAGAATGACTGTGCCAGTCCGTGGCGTCCGCCGGAAGCGAGGCGTGCTACGCGCGAAGATTCCGGATGGAAGATCGACGAGCCGATACCGATGAAAGCGGCACCTGCAAGCAGCATTACATAGTGGGTAGCGATAGAAAGGAGACCAAGCCCGACCAGCGAGAACGCCATGCCGACAGGCAGTGAATAGGGCATCGGGCGCTTGTCTGTATAGGTGCCGACGATGGGCTGCAATAGCGACGCAGTTACCTGGAATGTCAGGGTGAGGAAGCCGATCTGCTTGAAATCGAGGCCGTAGTTCTGCTTGAGCATCGGATAGATCGCAGCGAGCAGCGACTGCATCATGTCATTGAGTAGATGGCAGAAACTGACAGCAAAAATAATGGCAAATACGGTGGTTTCAGCGGAAGTGCGCTGCGCAGGCATCGTGGTGTCGGTCATTTGGCGTTTCCATCGGACAAGAGAGCGTTAGCGGACACATGCGTCGCTCTTCTTCGCCACTGATATACCTGTTGCGCCGAACCTGCTTTCGTGGTTTGGTCCAATTCTTTTGTGACTGGGCCAAATCATGCGCTATCGAACCTTTGCTGCTCGCAACGCTGCGGGTGTTGAGCTGGAACAACTGCACAGGATGCGGCTCGACTGGCTTGAACAGGCGGAAGGCGATGTGTTTGCCCTTGCCGCGCACTATCCATCCGGTTTTCATATTCCCGACCATCATCACATCCAGTCGCAGTTGCTGCACGCGATCACCGGTGTTGCCATGGTCACGACCAAATTCGGCCGATGGATGGTCCCGCCGCGTCACGCACTGTGGCTGCCGGCCGGGATCGAGCACGCCGTCGACATGCTCGGCGACGTCTCCATGCATTCAATCTATGTCAGGCCCGATGCAGTCGAGGGCCTGAAGCGACATTTGCATGTAGTGGGGCTGACGCCGCTGATGGACAATCTCATCAGGGAGGCGGTGGCGGCTCCCGCGGACGTGCAGGCCGATCCGCGCACGACATTCATCATGGGGCTGCTTTTGCACGAAATACCGAACCTGCAGGAACGACCGCTCGGCCTGCCCTTCCCGGATGACCGGCGGCTAGCGGCGCTTTGCCGGGGGTTCCTCAAGGATCCCTCCCCGCATACCAATATCGACGACTGGGCAGACAGGCTGGGAATGAGCAGGCGGACTTTCACGCGCACGTTCCGCCGGGAAACGGGCTTAAGCCTTTCCACCTGGCGTCAACAAGCGTGCCTGCTATCAGCCTTGCCGCGGTTGACGGAAGGCGAGCCGGTCACCAGCGTCGCGCTCGATCTCGGTTATAATAGCGTGCCGGCCTTCACCACCATGTTCAAGCGCATGCTGGGGGCGCCGCCGCGGCACTACCTTCACTCGGCGGCCTGAACCCTTGGCGCAGGAACGTAGTTGAGTATCGGCCCAAGCCAGCGCTCGACCTCGGCGATCGGCATCGATTTGCGCTTCGAATAGTCCTCCACCTGATCGCGCTCGACCTTGGCCACGCCGAAATAATAGCTATCCGGGTGAGCGATGTAGATGCCGGATACTGATGAGCCCGGCCACATGGCGTAGCTTTCGGTGAGGCGGACATTGATCCTGGCTTCCGCGTCGAGCAGGCGGAACAGCGTTTCCTTTTCCGTATGGTCCGGCTGTGCCGGATAGCCCGGTGCCGGGCGGATACCGCGATAGGTCTCGCCGATCAGTTCGTCCGCTACGAGGTTTTCATCGGGCGCATAGCCCCAGAACTCCTTGCGGACGCGTTCATGCATCAATTCGGCAAAGGCTTCAGCAAAGCGGTCTGCCAGCGCTTTCACGAGAATGGAGGAGTAATCATCATTGGCGCGCTCGAAGCGTTCGGCAATAGCGATTTCCTCAATTCCTGCCGTAACGACAAATCCACCAACGTAATCCTGCTTGCCGCTGTCTACGGGTGCGACGAAATCAGCGAGAGCTACGTTCGGCCGGCCATCGCGTTTCGACAGCTGCTGACGCAGTGTGAAGAAGGTCGCGAGTTCTTTGTTACGTGCATCATCGGTGAACAGGCGAATGTCGTCGCCTACGGCGCCTGCCGGCCACAGGCCAATGATCGCCTTCGGATTGAACCATTTCTCGGCGATGATTTTCTTCAGCATCGCCTGCGCGTCGTCGAATAATTGACGCGCCGCGGGACCCTGGTTTTCGTCTTCAAGAATGGCGGGATAGCGCCCCTTTAGCTCCCAGGTCTGGAAGAACGGTGTCCAGTCGATATAGCGGGCGATTTCCGCAAGGTCATAATTCTCGAAAGCCTGCGTTCCGAGGAAACTTGGCTTGGGCGGCGCGTAGGATGGCCAGTCGACCTTTTGAGCATTGGCACGAGCCTTTTCCAGGCTCAACCGCTGTTTGTCTGCCTCGTTGCGCGCATGGGTTTCCGCGACCTTGGCGTATTCGGCGCGGACGCTGTCAACATAGCCGGGCTTGGTCTCCTGCGACAGGAGATTGGAAACAACACCGACGGCACGGCTTGCATCCGTCACATAGATGGTCTGGCCCTTGTGGTAGCGCGGGTTGATCTTGACCGCGGTGTGCACACGGCTGGTCGTTGCACCGCCGATCAGCAGCGGAATATCAAAGCCTTCGCGCTCCATCTCCGAGGCGACGTGCACCATCTCGTCGAGCGAGGGCGTGATCAGACCGGAGAGACCGATAATATCGACGTTCTGTTCCTTGGCAGTCTGCAGGATTTTGGCCGAGGGCACCATAACGCCGAGATCGATGATCTCGTAATTGTTGCAGGCAAGCACGACGCCGACAATGTTCTTGCCGATATCGTGCACGTCACCCTTTACCGTTGCCATCAGCACCTTGCCGGCACTTTCGCGCTGGCCGGTGCCGCCATTGGCGAGCTTTTCCGCCTCCATGTAAGGCAGAAGCAGGGCCACAGCCTGTTTCATCACGCGGGCCGATTTCACCACCTGCGGCAGGAACATCTTGCCGGAGCCGAAGAGATCGCCAACCACATTCATTCCGGCCATCAACGGGCCTTCGATCACATGCAGCGGCCGTTCGGCCTGCTGGCGAGCCTCTTCCGTGTCGACATCGATGAACTCGGTGATGCCATTGACCAGCGCGTGGGAAATGCGATCCGCAACGCTCCATTCGCGCCAGGCGAGATCGCGTTCGCGCGCTTCCTTGCCGGCCGAACCCTTATAGCGTTCGGCAAGGTCGAGCAGCCGCTCGGTCGCATCGTCGCGGCGGTTGAGCACCACATCCTCACAGGCTTCGCGCAATTCCGGATCGATCGATTCATACACCGCGAGCTGGCCCGCATTGACGATGCCCATATCCATGCCGACCTGGATGGCATGGTAGAGAAAAACCGCATGCATGGCCTCACGCACCGGCTCATTGCCGCGAAACGAGAAGGACAGATTGGAAATGCCGCCGGAAATATGCACATGCGGCAGGGTTTCGGTGATCTGCTTGGTCGCTTCGATGAAGGCGACACCATAGCCATTATGTTCTTCGATACCGGTGGCGACGGCAAAGACATTGGGATCGAAGACGATATCTTCCGCCGGGAAGCCCGCTTCCTTGGTCAAAAGCTCATAGGCACGCGTGGAGATCGCGACCTTGCGCTCGAGTGTATCGGCCTGCCCTTCCGTATCGAACGCCATGACGACAACGGCGGCACCATAAGCGCGAACCTTCTTTGCATGATCGATGAAGGCCTGTTCGCCTTCCTTCATCGAAATGGAATTGACCAGCGGCTTGCCCTGCACGCATTTCAATCCGGCCTCGATGACATCCCATTTGGATGAATCGATCATCACCGGCACGCGGGCGATGTCCGGCTCGGCGGCGATCAGGTTGAGGAATTCGACCATGGCCTTTTCGCTGTCGATCAGGCCTTCATCCATGTTGATATCGATGATCTGCGCGCCGTTCGCTACCTGATCGCGCGCCACATCGAGCGCCGTGGCGAAATCGCCGGCGGTAATAAGTTTGCGGAACTTGGCGGAGCCGGTGATGTTGGTGCGCTCACCGACATTGACGAAGGCAATGTCCTTGGTCAGCGTGAACGGTTCGAGGCCCGACAGGCGCATATGTATTTCGGTCTCGGGGAGCTCGCGCGGCTTGTATTTGCCAACGGCCTCGGCGATCGCCTTGATATGTTCAGGTGTCGAGCCGCAGCAGCCGCCCACAATGTTGAGCAGGCCTTCCTTGGCGAATTCCTCGAGCTGCTCCGCCATCGCCTCGGGGCTTTCGTCATACTGGCCGAATTCGTTGGGCAGGCCGGCATTGGGATAGGCGCAGACGAACGTGTCGGCCACGCTGGCAATCTCCGCCAGATGGTCGCGCATCGCATTGGCGCCGAGCGCACAATTAAGGCCGATGGTGAACGGCTTGGCGTGGCGGACGGAGTACCAGAATGCGGTCGGTGTTTGCCCGGAAAGTGTGCGGCCAGACAGATCGGTGATCGTGCCGGAGATCATCACCGGAAGGGTGATGCCCTTTTCTTCGAAAACCTGTTGCGTGGCGAAGATCGCCGCCTTGGCATTCAGCGTATCAAAGATTGTCTCGATGAGGATGATGTCGGCGCCGCCGTCGATCAGACCGTGCACTTGGGTTGCATAGGCAATGCGCAGGTCGTCGAAGGTAACGGCGCGATAGCCCGGATTGTTGACATCCGGTGAGATCGAGGCCGTGCGGTTCGTCGGGCCCAGCGCGCCGGCGACGAAGCGGCGGCGGCCATCCTTCTGTTCGGCCTTCAATGCCGCACGGCGGGCAAGCCGTGCGCCATCGCGGTTCAGCTCATAGACAACCTCCTCCATGCTGTAATCGGCCTGGGCGATGGTCGTTGACGAAAAGGTGTTGGTCTCGAGAATATCCGCACCCGCCATGGCATAGGCGTAGTGGATATCTTCAATCGCTTGGGGTTGCGTCAGGATCAGGAGATCATTATTGCCCTGCAGGTGACAGGAGCAGTCGGCGAAACGTTCGCCACGGAAGCTTTCCTCGTTGAGATTGAGGCTCTGTATCTGCGTGCCCATCGCACCGTCGAGGATGAGGATACGTTCCTGCGCCGCTTTGGTCAGGGCGGCGAAAACTTCCGAACCGTCCCTTGGGGCGTCCATGGGACCGAACAGACTATCGCCAACACTATTGACCGCAACATTCATAACTCGACACGCCCTCACGATCCATGATTTGGATGACGCGGCAGGGTCACATAAAGATATGTTTATGTCAACAAATCAATTCTATTGGCGGCAGCAAATGTCGCAGTTATGGCAGGGCTCAAGGGCCATTGCCGCTTCTTAGATTTTCAACCAGCACCGTAAACAGGGCCTTCAATTGTCTCGGGCCGTCCGCATCGACTGCACGGGAATCGATGCGGTGGATCTCGCGGCTTGCGGCCTCAAGGAGATCGGCATCCCTCGGTAGCCACAACAACCAGGCGAGGAAGACATCTTCCGGCTGCGCCGTGGCAGGACTGATTGCGGCTGTGCCGGTTACGGTATCAAAAGACAGAGACATGTGTTTTACCCCAGTTTTTGGGGGCAAAGGTCGAGCGCACGCATTGCAATGAAGGTGGTCAGCCCTGGCGGCGGCCATTGCAAGCGACACACCGGGACACCCCGCCCGTGGACGTTCATCATGTCCTGGCAGGTCTCCTGGCTCACAGGTCAATACTGCTATCTGGCCTTCCCGAAGCAAATAGCGCTTCAGTGACTTTTTGCGATAGCAACTCGCTGTTTACAGTTGCGGGGGCAGCGCCGGCATTCTACCGGCTTCCCTCTTAGCTCCCCATCTTGCGATCAGGGAGAACCAAAACATCTACATCTAGTATCCATATTATGTCTGGTGTCAATGCGTAGATTATCTTTATCCTGGCAAATCAGATCGGGGCCGATGATCGTGGGACGAAGGACCGGCGGGACGGCCTTTCGAACACCCATTATTTGTTGAGGATCAATTTGCCCTGCCGGGTAATCTTTAGCTGGTAAAGTGATCCGGCGTGTTCGATTCCGACAATATTTGAGCCGTCAAACAGGACATCGCTGCCGTAAACACGAAGGTTCGGCAGGGTTGGTTTGGCGATACCGCGGATTGGCGGTATTTCCGGGAGACGAACTTGCATATCTATGATTTGGCGCCGTGACATAGCATTCCATCCTCGATTGCGTTCGTCCGAAGGCATACGATCTGGAACGTCTCGCGAACAAACCTGACTAATATTATCAAGTTTAATAGCCGCCGCCGGGAACGTCAATGATTGAATTTGCGTGTCAAAGGAAAGGGCCCTTTCGGGCCCTTTTAATTGCAGAGGGGATCGCCAATCAGAAGGGCGAATCCGGGAAATAGAATTCCTTGGCATTGTCCTTGGTGACGAGCGTTGCATCAAGGATGTATTTGCCGCGGACAGGAACCTGGTCGTAAAAGTTGGCGACGGTGAGTTCCATTGCCGTTGCGACCATTGAAGGCGGATAGAGCACGTTGATCGGTGTCATCTTGTCACCATCGGCAACGCGCTTGATCATGTCCTTCATGCCGGCGCCGCCAATGACCAGCTTGATATCGGTGCGCTTAGCCTGGTTGATCGCTTCGAGCACACCGACCGCCATATCATCATCTTGGCACCATACGGCGTCGATCTTCGGGAACTTGGTGAGATAGTCTTGCATGATCTTGAAGGCGTCGTCGCGGGACCAGTTGCCGAACTGCTTGTCGAGAACCTTGATGCCACTGCCGGCGATTGCATCGTCAAAGCCCTTCTGGCGTTCTTCATCGATGACGATCGGCAGACCGCGGATGACGACGACATCGCCGGTCTTCAGCGTATTCTTCAGGTACTCGCCAGCTACGCGGCCAAGCTCCGGATTGTTGCCGGCCACATAGAGATCTTGAATGCTCGGATCGGACAGGGCGCGGTCAACGACGGTGACGAAGATGCCCTTTTCTTTGACAGCACGGATTGGATCGGTCAGCTCGTCTGAATTGTGGGGTAGCGTTACCAGTGCATCGATGCCCTGTGTCGTCAGATCTTCGAGAGCATTGGCCTGCGAGGCGCCGTCCGGTGATGTCTTGATTGTGATCTTCAGGCCGGGATGAGCGGCTTCGAGGAGTTTGGCAGCACGTTCAGCGTGATAGACGACGCCGCCTGTCCAGCCGTGGTCAGCTGCGGGAATGGATACGGCGATGTTGACCTTCTTGTCCTGGGCGTAGGCGAAGGTCATCGACGAAGCGAGAACCGCCCCGACAAGACCGATCAAGAGTTTACGCATGTGTCTTCTCCCAATTTTCAAGTAGGGCCTTCGTTGCGGCTCGGTGGGTGGCCCTTGTTCCCCCGTCCCGTTGGAAGGGGCAGCCTCCCCACCCCTATTTCGCGTGTGATCGTAAAGATCACTTTTTCTTCTGCAGCGTACGCTGCACCAGCATGGCGATGATGATGATGGTGCCCTGCACGGCACCGATCAGGTATTCGCTGACGATGTTGGAGAGCACCATGATGTTGCCGACGATCTCGAGCATGAAGGCACCGCAGATCGTACCCCAAATGCGTCCGACACCGCCGCGCAGCGCGGTGCCGCCGATGACGACGGCGGTGATTGCTTGCAACTCCCAGAGCATGCCGGTGGTGGTCGTTGCCGCGCCGAGACGCGGCACATAGACCACCACTGCAATCGCCACACAGATGCCTTGCAGGATATAGCTCATCGCCCGCACACGATTGACGTGGATGCCCGAATAGCGTGCCACATCCTCGTTCGAGCCAACAGCAATGACATGGCGCCCGAAAGAGGTCTTATAGAGGATGAATGCGCCTAGAAGACCGACGGCGATGATGAGCCAGACCGGGAATGGCAAGCCAAGGAAAACGCCCGTATAGACCGGACGGAACATGTTGCGCATGGCGATCGATTTCATCGCGATCGAGCCGCCGTCGGCAAGCCAGACGGTGACCGATCGGAAGATCGCCATGGTGCCGAGCGTGACGATGAAGGGCTCGATCTTGCCGATGGTGATGACGGCGCCATTCAACAGCCCCGCCAGCGCCCCGACGCCGATCGCGACGACAACGCCAGCCGCCAACATGGCAGTGTCACCGTCGATGGCGGCCGAATTCAGGAACAGGATCATGATACCGGCAACGAGCGCTGCCATCGATCCGACCGAGAGGTCGAGCCCGCCTGCGGAGATGACGAAGGTTGCGCCAACGGCGATGATGGCGATGAAGGAAGAGCGGGTCAGCACATTAAGCAGATTGTCGATCGACAGGAAGTTCGGGTTGACCAGCGCGCCGAGAAGAAACAGCGCGGCCAGCGCGAGGAATGGCGCAACCGCCGTCTTGTCGAGATCCGCCAGCTTGCGGCCATAACCGCGTGTGTCGGTCAGTGTTTTCGTATCGCTCATGCGTTCCCCGCACTGTAAAGCTCTGCTTCGTTGATCTTGACGCCGGTAGCGTAGACGACGATTTCATCCTCGGTCATCGCATCTCCGGTGACCTCGCCGACAATGCGCGACGAGCGCATGACGAGGATGCGGTGGCAGATGCCGATGAGTTCCTGCATCTCGGACGAGATGACGATGACCGACTTGCCGGCTTTGGCGAGGTCGGCAATGAATTTGTAGATCTGCTCCTTGGTACCGATATCGATACCCCGTGTCGGCTCGTCGATGATGACGATGCTCGGTTCCAGCAGCATCATCTTCGCTAGCAGCAGTTTTTGCTGATTTCCGCCAGAAAGCTGTCCGGCCAGAAGATCGCGCCGGCGGGCGCGAATGTCGAAATCGGTGATGGCCTTGTCGAGGCTTTTGTCCTCGCGCTTGCGCTCGATCAGCGGGCCTTTGGTGAATTTTCCCAGTGTTGCCAGAGTCAGATTGGTGCGCAGGTCCTGCGCCAGCAGCAGGCCTTTGCCCTTCCGGTCCTCGCTCAGGTAAACGATGCCCGCTGCCATGCTGTCGCGGACCGTATGAAATTTTACCGGCTTACCGTTGAGCGTGACTTCGCCGTGGCCGCTACGCAGCCCGACCAAGCCCTCAAACAGCTCTGTACGCCCGGCGCCGATCAGGCCGGCAAAGCCGAGGATCTCGCCCTTTCGCAATGTAAAGGAGGCATCGCGCGCATAGCCCGGCACGTCGAAATTCCTGACCTCAAGCACGTTTTGGCGGCTCGCAGTGTCCTCGCGCTCGGGATAGAGCTTCGACATATCGCGTCCGACCATTAGCCTTGCCATGTCGACTGGCTGCAACTCCGAGGCATTGCGTGTCGCGATCAGCTTGCCGTCGCGCAAAACAGTGATGCGATCAGCGATCGCTGCCACTTCCGGCAAACGATGCGAGATGTAGAGGACCGCCACGCCCTTGTCGCGCAGATCGCGGATGACCTTAAGCAAGGCTTCGGTTTCGAATGGCGTCAGCGAGGCGGTTGGCTCGTCGAAAATCACCACGCGGTGTGGCACCTGCAGGGCGCGCGCTATCTGCACGAGCTGCCGGCGCGCAATAGAAAGACGCGAAATCTGGTTTGTCGGATCGATCTCGGCGCCGAGGTTGCGCACTGCTTCAGCAGATTGGCGGTTCATCTCGCGATCATTGACCATGAGACCGCGTTTCAACTCGCGGCCCATGAAGATGTTCTGCGCAACAGTCAGGTCCGGCGCCAGCAGGATCTCCTGATGGACCAGGACGAGGCCGCGATGTTCGGCATCGACGGGCCCGGCGAAATGCACCAGTTCGCCATCGATGGCCACGCTGCCGCGTGTTGGCTGGAGATGGCCGCTCATAAGCTTCATCAGCGTCGACTTGCCGGCGCCATTCTCGCCGATGATCGCGTGCACCTCGCCGGGCATGACCGTGAGGCTGATATCGGTCAGCACTTCGACCGGCCCGAACGCCTTGGCGATGCCGCGGGCTTCGAGCACGGGCACTGTAGCAGGACTTGTGGTTTGGTTCTCGCCCATTACACCTTCGTCCAGACGCCGCCAGCCTTTGAGGACTTCACGGCAGCTTCAATGAATTCCATTCCGGCAAGCCCATCCTCGACGGTGGGGTGGATGACATCCTTCGGCGTTTTCTTGCCGGTGCGCGCTGCGATGATCGCCTGTGCCGCCTCCGTGTAGATATTGGCAAACCCTTCGAGATAGCCTTCTGGATGACCGCCTGGAACGCGCGTTATGCGTGCTGCCTCCGGTGAGGCGCCCGCACCGCCACGGGTCAGCAACTGCTTTGGCTTGCCGAAAGGCGTGTACCAGAGATAGTTCGGGTCAGCCTGCGTCCACTCCAGCCCGCCCTTGGTGCCATAGACGCGCAGCTTCAAGCCATTCTCATTGCCGGGAGCGACCTGGCTGGCCCAGATCATGCCCTTGGCGCCACCATCGAAGCGCATGAGGATCTGCACATCATCGTCAAGGACACGGCCTTCGCCAAAGCAGGTCAGTTCCGCGCAGAGCTGCTTGAGCTTGAGGCCTGAAACGAAGCAAGCGAGGTTGTAGGCGTGGGTCCCAATATCGCCGATAGCTCCGCCTGCGCCGGAGCGCTTCGGATCGACACGCCATTCGGCCTGCTTGGAGCCGGTGGCCTCGGTCTTTTCGGTCATCCAGTCCTGCGGATATTCCGCCTGGACCAGCCGCAGGGTGCCGAGCAGGCCCTTGTCTACCATGGCCTTGGCCTGGCGGATCATCGGGTACCCGGTGTAATTGTGGGTAAGGACGAAGAGCTTGCCGGTCTTGCTTACCAGCGAGACCAGCTCCTTCGCTTCCTTGACGGTGGTTGTCAGTGGCTTGTCGCAGAT
>NZ_JBBNAN010000128.1:0-6907 GCF_037994405.1 Phyllobacterium sp. | reverse complement strand
GGCCTTTTGGGCGGGCCGACCGGCGATGCGGGTGATCCAGGCACTCAATTGGTTTCGGGATGACCGATCAAATTTGGATACGGTGGTCGGGGCTATAATCCGCAAGTTGTCACAAACCCCACACAGGCAGTCGCGAAAACATCCAGGCACTCCCCGCCTGGATGTACCCGGCGGTCGAGATCATAACCCGCGGCCTGCATGATGCAGAGCATGAAAACGGTCCGGCGGGACATGATAGATCCAAGGAGGAACATGCACCAGACTTTCATTGAAATCCTTCACTCCAGGAGTTTGTCATCAGTGTCGACACGGCGCACATTCGCAGTGCCGATCCGACCATGGCTCGGAACTTTGAGATCGTCGTCGCCCGATGTGGGCGCGGTGGGCGCGGCGATGCGGGTGGTCGCTATTTCGTCACCAGCAACACCGATCAGTCCGAGATCCGGGATCGGCAGCCTGCAGGCCCTCGGAAAGGAGGGATACTGCGGTCTTGGGGACGTCACGGTAATCTCCGATGGCGCGGAAATCCTCAAGCGGCTACCCCGTGCCATGCCGACGCCGACAAAACATATCATCGATTGGTTCCACATCGCCATGAAAGTCCAGCCCATGCAACAGATCGCATCATATGGTTCGATCCCGGTCTGATCTTGTCGAGGCGCTTCCTACCATCGACAGGGACATCAGGGCGGTGAAGTGGCGTCTGTGGCACGGACGCGTCGATCGCGCGATACGCGATCTCGAAAGGATCATCGGCCAATTGCAGCCCCTGCGGCGGGAAAACAATCTCTGCGCCTTGCGCCTCCACAACCTCGGTTCGCAGCTTCTGACCTATGTCCGCTCGAACCGCGGTGCCATCATCAATTACGCAGCCCGCTATCGCGCCAGCCTGCGTGTTGCAACCACCCTTGCCGAATCTGCGGTTAATTCGCTGGTCGCCAAGCGGATGGTAAAGAAGCAGCAGATGTGTTGGTCTCAGCACGGTGCCCATTTGCTGATGCAGGTTCGGACAGCCGAAATAAACGGCGAACTCCGTAATCGGCTTCGTGCAAGATTTCGAGAGCCGGAACCTCAGGTGCCCTCGTTGTTCAAGCCCAAACCGCCTTTACTACAAGCCGCATAACCCTAGAGAAATTACCGGTCTCCACTCGAACGCACTGATACGGCATTGGTGATTTCGAGAAGCTAATCCGCCGCCGATGGCGTTCGCTGAAGAAGCGCATCCAGTTCAGCCTCGGGAATGCTGGCAAGTTCGCCTCTTGCGCGTGATCCTGCACCTAGGCCCCGTACCGAAGCTGCACGCTTATTGTCCGATCTGCGACGCTGCCGACATCAGCTCCTGCGCGGTCGGGGCGCCGAACAAGTAGCGGCCGCCATCGAGAACCTCGGTGAAGGTCCAGCGAACGACGCCGTCGCGGTCGAGCAGGAACTGGCCGACGAGCTGTCCCATGCCGGTCGCCATCATCTGCTGATCCGATTCAGTGATATCGTAGTCGTCTTTCTTGTTCAGATACTCGAGCGCCGCAAACGGATCCATCGGCTCCGGCATGTCGTCCGGAAAATCGACCTGCATCGACTTCACATCGCTCATCGAAACCTTCTGCGGCCATGCGCTCTCGTCCTCGGTGATCTGCATATTCGGTAATCCAAAGGCGCGGTGTGAAGCCCGCTCCGGATCGGCTGCAGCGAGCAGCCCCGGCATCGGATGGTACCGGAGATAAAGGCGCGCCCGCTCTATGGGCGTGTTGACCACTGTCAGGCTTTCGATGCCCTTCCCGTTGAGGGCTGGGGTGAGCTGCGAAAGCGTTGCGATATGGCGCCTGCAAAATGCGCAATGCAGGCCTCGATACAGTCCGACCAGCACCGGTTTCTGGCCGCGAAAATCGTCGATGGCGATCTTGCCCTCGCGGGTAATCGCGTCGAGCACAAAATTGGGCGCCCTTTCGCCCAATTGCAGAGGGCCTATATCGACACGGTCTGACATGCTGATCCTCCTCGCTCTTCAATCCAGTAACGAAAGCGCGGCGGGTGCGTCCTGCTCGAGCCCGTGGTTCGGCACATACGTCCTGCACACGCTGACTTGCGGTCGGCCTTGGGACAGATGTCGAGGTCGAACGCCGATAGTTCATTATAGCACAGAGAGGGCGGCGAGGGTTCTGTCGCAAATTTTATTTTTATTTGTCAAGCAGATGAAACGAGCAGCCGTCCTGGTCGGGTTAGTAAGCCTGCTAGTCATCGCTCTCCTCGCATACTCGACCTGGCATATTCAGCTTCCGAGCGGTGCCGCGACAACACCCCGCTGACCTATATGCCGCCGCCCCGGAGCCTTGCTCGCGATGCGCATTACTGCATCATGGCTGGGTCTGAGCACCCGCCGCATACAAGTACGCGAGAGCATTGTCTCGCCGCTCGCAGGCTCCCCTCGGCATCATCGTGAATCGACCAGCCCTCAAATCGAAAAAGGCTACGAAGCTACATGCAAAAAGATCGTTGACAAAGAAACTCCTATACAAGTGCCAAGCGACACTGGCTACATTGCCCTCGGGCCCAGCGCGCCACACCAGCGCCGGAATCGTCTCCACCAGCAAGCGAAGCTCTTGCTCGCCGCTGGAAAGTACCTCCTCGGCTCCGTCACCGTCCTTTGACTAGTTCGCTCCATGGCCGGCCTTGATCATCTTACCCCCTGCGCCAGAGACAGACCATGTCCTTTCGGCCCCTTTCGGACGGTTGGCGAAGCTTTCCGCGAGACTCGCCTTATCCTCCGGGACAGACGCTCTCCAAGGCCCGTATTTGCAAAAGTATGCGAATACGCTTACGCCCTCGTTCAGGATGAGGCGACGCCGTTCCGGCTGCCGCTCAGTTCCAAAACACCACGAGGGAAACGAGGATGCAGACGTAGATCGCCGCTTCGGCGAGCGGAGGATTGGCGAATATCCGCCTCAGGCCCAGCCTGCCGACAGCAAATCGGACAGCGATCAAGATGACCAATGCCAGGAAGAGATACCGCACGAAGGGGTCGACCAATACGCCGCCAAGATCGATTTCGGTTTGCGGCCTCATAGGAGCTCCATCAGTTGGCTGACCCAGAGGGTGGAGCCTGCAGCTCCGAGCGTCGATGCTGAACCTTCCCTTCCGGTGACAACCGACACGCTACAGGTCATTCCTGCAACCAGCGGCACCCTCGGCGGCACTTGCTCGATCCTGATGCGCACTGGAATTCGCTGCGCGAGCCGAACCCAGGTAAATATCGGATCGACGTTAGGCAAGCCTTGTGTGCTGCTTGTGGCATTCGAGGCGCTGATGCCACCGTAATGCTCTCGACGGTGCCCTTGATCGGGGCATCGTACCCTAGCAGCTTCGCTTCGACCGGATCACCGACATGTATCCTGGCGAGTTTGGTTTCCTCAAAGTACGCATCAATCCAGTACGAGTGCTCATCGATCACCGACACGTTGGAAGAGCCGGCCTGGGCGAAGTCGCCGACGCGCATCAGGAGATTTGTTACGTAGCCGTCGACCGGAGAGCGTACGTCGGTTCTCTGAAGGTTGGTCTCAGCTTGCGAGAGCGAGGCCTTGCCGCTCGCATAGTCAGCCGCGGCCATATTGGCTGAACCGTCGAACGTCTGCTTCTCCTCGACCGAGCTGAACGACGTGGACAGAGTCTCGCGGCGACCGGCTTCAGCCTTCTTGACCTCGAGGTCAGCCTCACGGCTTAGGACAGTCGCCTTCGCGGTATCCAGCGCCACCTGAAAATCAAACTTGTCGATGACGTAAAGCACGTCTCCCTTATGGACACGCTGGTTGTCGTAGGTTCGCATCTCGACAATCTGTCCCGAAACCTGCGACGCCACGTTTGCGACCTGCACGCGCACCATGCCGTCGCGCGTCCATGGCGACGTCACATAGAGCGTCCACCCGTCCCTTGCGGCGACGAGCGCAGCAACGACGAGCGCACCCGTGGCGAGATATCGCAGGACATTGGTTGCGAATCGTCTTCTCCTCATCACGAACTGGCTCCTACCTGGCAAAGTTGTCGTCGCAAAAATGTCGTATCAGGCGCCGCTCACCTTCCAGCACCAATCCCGCGGCCCAGAGATCCGCGGCTACGGCGATGAGCGGCTCATGGGACTCGGCTTGCCTGCCGCGCGCGTGCCGAAGAATTGACCGCGCCGCCGCGTAAAGCCGCCGACTGCTTCCGGATCGCAGGACGCGCTGCAACACACCAATCCTTGAGCGGATTGCCGGGTCGTCCGAGGTCTGCTCCAGATGAAGGTGAGCCGACGCCGCAGCAAGCGACAGGTCGTTGGTCGCAAGGAGAGCCCTAAGCAAGTGCGGACGGGATCCTCGCCCTGGGGCAGCCGAGCCGATATAATCTGCGACCCGCCCGGCTAATGCGAAACCCAGCGCGGGCGAGCTATCCTCGTCACCGGACACAGATGCCGCCAATGTCCGTTTTGTCGCCCTGACAACCGCATGCTGCTTGTCGAGGTCGGATACCGGCCAGACCAACCGCGTTGCCAAGAAGACCAGGCAGAGCGCGAACGCCACGAAGATGCATTCGGAGAAGAAGATCTGTGGGTTGTAAACCTGGGGATTGGATGGCGCGAGCAGGACGAGGAACTCAATGTTCATGATGAAACCGATCCCGGCGATCTGCGGCCGCACGCTCAGCAAACAGCCGAAGATCAGGATCGGCGCCATGGCGATGGCGAGTAGTACGAAGTCTTGCGATTCCGTCAGAACGTAGAACTGCACAAAACCGGCGCTTGCTGCGGCGATGGGGAACGCAACCATGGCTCCGATCGCGAGTTTCGATGGGCTCGGCACCGTGGTGCTCAGCGCACATAAGAGGGCTGTTATGGTCAGGGCTGCGACCGAGCTGGCCATCCTGCCAGCACAAGAAATAGCGCGCCGGCTGACAGAGCAACACCAATGCGAAACGCGTTTCTGTGGGCGAAGAAGAATTCCTTGGTGTCAGGCAGCCGCACGTCGCGAGCGGGCGGCCGCCCTTCCCGCAAAGACCACATGCCATCATCGAACAGGCGTTTCGATTCGACAAAACGAATCGCCTGCTGAACCTGACCAACCGCACCCACGACGATATTTTGGCGCGACAGTTCCGACTCTCGCAGCCTGGATAGAAGCATCGTCGATGTCCGATCCCTCGTCCTCGAGTGCGGCCAAACACTGAGCTCTGACCGAGACGGTTACGGGGCAGTCGCACTTGGACAGGCTCAGTCGACGAAGCTGATAAACCATCTCAACGAGGGCGAGCATCGCGCTGCGTGCGCCTGCCGCTCTATAGCGCCAGTCCGCCATGTCGTAACCGACCACATCGATGTCTTCCCTCAACCCCGCTATCTGCGACAATAGCGCGCCGGTCTTTTCGGGATCCTCCTGCCCTTTCCCCAAAACCCCACGCGCATACTCGCGGACGTCGTGCCAAATGTCGCTTATCTTGCGATCCAATCCGGACCATACCGACGGCGAACCGAAGAGGTCGTTGATAACGGTCACGCAAAGGATGCCGATCGTTATCGCCGCCACGCGATCTGTCATGGTTGTGAACACGTTTTGCGGGGGTATCGATGTTGGCGACGGTAATGATCGCCACGGTGTAACCGGACAAGACCGCGGCGTAGGCGCGATAGCCGCGCAGATAGCTCGCGGCGAAGACGCAAATACATATCCAGCAAATGAACGATAGTAGCAGCCCGAGCCGCTCACCGGGAAAGAGACCGGCAATGACGATCGACATGGTCGCGCCGATGAAGGTCGCCGCTAGCCTGTACGCCGGCTTCGATAACGCAGCCCCGCGGGTTGGCTGCGCCAGAATCGCCACTGTGACTGTCGCGGAGGATGCGCCTCCCAGTTGCAGCCAGAACGCTGCATAGAGCGCGGTCACCGCCGCCAGCCATATCCGCAGGGCATACGCCCAGATGTGAACCGGTATCCTCATTTCCGCTCGCCATTTGTTGCTTGTGCGGCTCCTCCCATGTGTGGACGAAAGCAAACGGAGCGAGGCGCATCGCCTGAGTGAGGATCTATCCAGACCTGGCAGCCGATTGATTTGATGGCCATGCCTCGTCTCGTCTGTTTCTGCTGCAGTCGGAGGCCACATGCGCTCCCAGAGCTGCGGGCACGAAAAACGCCGTTCGGAACGTCGGTCCCACCGATCGTCAGGACGTATGGTCCTCAAGGATCTTGAGGTCGGTGACGGAGTAGGACAGGGAATAGCGGAACCCTGACTCAACGGTGGTCGGCGCGAGAACGTGCAGCTCTTCGCCGCGCGCCTCCGGGAAAATCAGCTCCCCTTCGCCAATCCATGCCTCGGCAACAGTAAGGTTGTCGGTGATCAACATTGTCAGCTCGTTGACGGCAGGCTTGTCCTGGTATCCCGCTGCAAGCCTGGGGAAGTAACGCAGCAAGACCGTGGGTCGGCTGAGCAGCGACAATCCGTTCTCGACAGGTTTCCGCAATGTGATGCGAGCGTCCGCCAGACGCTGGCCGTGGGCTGAAAGGCTCGCGCCAAATCGGCCACCGGCCGCAACCGGCGCGGCCGCCGGGCTTGCGGCTGCATAGGTACGCGTTTGGAAAATGCTGCCCATCTTCTTAGGAAAGCCTTGCGTCCAACCTCGCGCCAGCGCGGCATCGTTGTCGACAAAAATGTAGGGACACCACATTACCGGGGTGTTCCGATAAATGGCGTCGAGCAAGACGAACGCCTCCCGATACTGATAGCGAGCGGGATCAAGATGTTCGTCGTCTTGAGCGGTGAACTGCCAGTCCAGGAACATCATGACAGCATGGCCGTTCGAGTTCGGATCGGGAGAAAGGCCGCTCGGCAAAGTCGCAGCTGTCGCGCCCGGATCGGTCCAGAATTCGACCCCCATAACATCACCGGAGTA
>NZ_JBBNAN010000127.1:0-6027 GCF_037994405.1 Phyllobacterium sp. | reverse complement strand
CAGTCGCCCTTCCACGTTCATCTGCCTGATTGCCGACGGCTTGACTGACGTCAAGCAACAAACGTGACAGGTCGTTGTGCCAATCGAGATGCGCCACCTTGGTCGGTAGTAAGCGAGGGAGGTGACCCGTATCAATCCGCTGCGCGCCGGCTTCCGTCAATTCGAACGCGTCGTCGAGATCGGGCACAAGGATCCGTTCAAGGGGTAGGTAACTGGAAAGCCGCTTCGTCAGTCCGGTAAGGCCGCATTCTTCACCGTGCGTGAGAAATATCTCCTGTCGCAGCGGAAAGCGCTTCGTGATCCAATTCTGCAGTTCATTTGCATCCGCATGACCGGAATAGAGGTCAAGTTGACGGACTTGCGCCTTGACCTCGATTTCTTCGCCCTGAATGCGCACACGTGTCGCTCCGTCAAGCAATATGCGACCCAGCGAACCCTGGGCTTGAAATCCAACAAGCAAAAGCGTCGCTTCCCTACGCCAGAGGTTTGCCTTCAGATGATGACGGATACGACCCGCATCACACATGCCACTGGCCGCGATGACGACAAAATAGCCGCTCATACGATTGATGGCTTTGCTCTGCTCCACGGTTTCGGTGAAGCGGACGTTGCTCGCGACGAGCGCCTCGAGCAAGACGTCTCCGTGCTCGATCTCGCTCGCGTGACGTTCGAATATCTCAGATGCCCGGGTCGCAAGCGGGGAATCGATGAAAATCGATGTCACCGGAATTCTGCCGTCTTTCATTAGCAGGAACAGATCCACAAGCAGCTCCTGCGTCCGTTCCACGGCAAATGAAGGAATAACCAGTGGACCTCTGACTTCTACGGCTCTTTGCACCTCGTTGCGCAGACATTGCCTGCGTTGGTCTACCGAAACTTCACCGCGCTCCCGGTCACCGTAAGTGGATTCGCAGATCAGGTAGTCGAGACCGATAGGGGCTTCCGGATCAGATTGGAGGAGTTTGTGGTCAGGTCCCACATCGCCGGAAAACAGAAGTCGGATCGGCGTGTTGTCAGCTCTGTTGATCTCAATTTCAACCGAAGCCGAGCCCAACAGATGTCCGGCGTTCCAGAAGCGCGCTTTGATATTGTCCGCGACTGTAAACCACTGGTGGTATTGTGCGGGTCGAAATAGCGTCATGCAGGCCGCGGCATCCTCCTGCGTATAAATGGGAACCACGGTCTGGCGTCCGCGCCGTACATTGCGGCGGTTTAATTGCTCGACTTCCATTTCCTGGATGTGTGCAGAATCTGGTAACATCACCGAGCATAGATCGATCGTCGCACCCGTCGCAAAAATGTGACCAACAAAACCGTGCTTGGCCAGTTTGGGCAGAAGACCGCTATGATCAATGTGGGCATGCGTCAGGACGACAGCGTCTATTGTCGCTGGCTCGAAGGGGAATTTTCCGTAGTTGAGCTCACGTTCTGACTTCGATCCCTGGAAGAGGCCGCAATCGATCAGGATTCGTGCCTTTTCCGTCTCGATCTCAAAACAGGATCCGGTGACAGCGTGCGCTGCTCCATGGAAGTGCAAGCGGGGGTAGGGCATCGGGTTCTCGATTCTGCTCGTGCTATTGGCAATCGTGATAAACACATTGGATTGGCAAATCATCGAGCAGGAGGTCGCTGCAAGCATTGACCTTGGTCAAACCGACGCGTGGAATTCTTCATCGATGGGATGACGTACTCAGGCCCGTTCTTGCATTCACGATGAAACAAAGCAACACCACCGTTGCAGGCGCGGACAACGTGCCTGGTCAGATCACTGCCCATCAGGCCACGGCAGAGAGACAGCAACGGCATATTCGCTCTGGAGCGATCGCCGCTGTCCCCAATTGACCAAGGTAGCCGATACGCCCGCTCCTGCGACGAACGAGGCAAAAGCTCCCAATAGGGCAAGTGCAAGTCTGACGTTGCCGAGCGCAAACTGTATCTCGCTTCCCTGTCAAAATGCCCCCCGGCATTGGCTGCACCGTCCACGAACGTCAGGATGCAGGCGAGTTGTCGATCGACTTTTTTCCCCCGGTTCCGACCAGTCAGCGCGCGGAGATAAGGTACCATCCCAAGGCTCGCCGTTTGCTGTTCCTGCTGCTAAGATTGGTTGTTCATTCGCTCATTGCCCGAAGGGCGTTCCACTTCCTGATTTCGGCACTGCGCAACGTGGGGAGGACGATGACGCCGTTTTCCTTCAACCTCGAAAAGACACGTGACACAGTTTCGATGGTGAGACCAAGGTAGTCGCCTATGTCCATGCGTGACATGGGGAGATCCACCTGTTCGAGCCCACCCTGGCGTTCTGCTAAATCGAGGAGAAATGCTGCCACACGTTCGACTGCCGTCTGCCGGCCAAGGACCAGCAAATGCTCCTGGGCTCTCGTAAGACTGCGCAATGTTAACGAAAAGAGCTCCTGAGAAACATCGCCGAGCTTCGACAGCGGAGAGATGCGCAAACTGGTGCCGGTGATCGCCTCGGCAAAGAAATGATGGTTTGCGTCGGCTTCCAAACCGAAGATTTCACCGGAAAGATAGAATGCACTGATTTGCCGCCTGCCGTCCGCCAGCAGCCGATAGACACGCACCGCACCGAACTCGATCTGATAGAGGTTCCCCGCCTTTTCGCCTTGGCCAAATATTTCGGAGCCGGGTGCGAAGAAACATACTTGTTGCAGATGAGAGGGGTGGAACGGCAACGGAACGGTCGGGCGATCGCCTCCCTCACGGGGAAAATGCGCTGACATTTGTGTTGTGGTGTAGGCTAGCATGGTGACCTCCCATCCAATTCGATGGGACGACAATCGCTGAAATCGTGGGTCGGCGAAATTCGGTTATGTACCTACGGGTTTTTACGTAGTCCGGCGTTCTCGCCGTCCCTGTCTTGAACGGCGCTGGCGATCGCGGTCATGAGCGCGTTTCCAAACCAAGGCTTCCTGAGGACCTGGGCGCCCGGCAAATCCGGCGGCGATCGATCCACCAGCATGATGATTGGCGGGTGCAGTTCCCGCAACGCACTCAACGTCCCTTGACGATAGAGGATTGCGTCTTCGTCCACGATCACACACACGCTGCCTTCGGCGAACGACGATATGCCAGCAGCCGTCAGATCCTCGGCCGATGATACGGCATACCCTTCGACCTCAAGCGCGAACTCCAATGACCCCCGTAGCCCGCGGTCAGGAACGACAACAAGTATTCGGCCTTTGTGGGTCAATGGTCATACCTCAACACATGATCCTGCGATCAGTCGACGGAAGTCGGCCCAAACTATTTAACGATGATTCGAAGGGGGCGCATTGCGCCAAGTCAAATCGGCAAACGAGCTTTCTGTGATGAATGAATGTCGAGCTTGGCGGCAAGAGCCATCCGCACGAGCTCCGGCAAACTCTTTGCTTTCATTTTTGACATGACGTTGGCGCGATGGACCTCGACCGTCCGCGGGCTGATGTTCAGATCGTAGGCGATTGTCTTGTTGGCCAAACCTTCCACCAGGCTCGACAACACCTGCCGTTCGCGGTCGGTCAACTCGCTCAGGCGCAGATGAATTGCCTCGACGTCATCCTGGTCATCGCGGATGTCGGACAATTGCATAGCAGCGTGCTTCACTGCGGCAATCAAGAGCTCGTCTTCGAAGGGCTTTTCAATGAAATCGAGCGCTCCCGCCTCATCGCCTCTACGGGCCATCGGTACATCACCGTGACCTGTTATCACGAATGATGGTATGCGAAAATAGGCCGTCTTGAGACTTCGCAACAGTTCCACACCGCTCATGTCAGTCATACGCAGGTCCGTTATCAGGCAGCCGTTGCGGATTGTCGGTGCAATGGCAAGAAATCCTGTCGCCGATTC
Organism: Phyllobacterium sp.; assembly: GCF_037994405.1. GTDB lineage: Bacteria > Pseudomonadota > Alphaproteobacteria > Rhizobiales > Rhizobiaceae > Phyllobacterium. The sequence continues at coordinate 2,181 of NZ_JBBNAN010000127.1, read as the reverse complement.
GTGCACGCGGACCGTGAAGCCTGCCATGGTCAGCAAGAATGCCATAGACTTTCTGACGGCTTCCTCGTCGTCCACCACATGGACGGTATGGTCATCGATTGCCATTCACGTAGTCATCCTCGATTGCCGGAAGCGTGAAGCGGAATGTCGTGCCTCCACTATCATTCGTATCTACTGTTATCTCGCCGCCATGGGACTCGACAATGCGTTTTGAGATCGACAGGCCGACTCCCATGCCACCGGGTTTGGTGGTCATAAACGGTTTGAACAACTGGGCGGCGATCTCGTCCGGAATGCCGGCTCCAGTATCGGCAACTTCAACGACTACCCACCCGTTCTCGTCCAAACTCGTCCGAACAGTTAGTTCGCGCCTGTCGCTCTCCCGCATCGCTTCCATGGCGTTTCGCATCAGGTTTATCAGGACCTGCTGTATTTGCACGCCATCAGCCAAAACCATCTTGGCTTCGGGAGAGAACTCAAAAACTGTCCTGACACCTCGCTCGCGCGAACCCACCAGAGCGAGTGCGCCAGCCTCTTCCACCAGTTTACGGATATCCTCAGGTGCTTTTTCCGTTTCGCCTCGTGTCACGAATTCCCGCAGATGCTTGATGATTTGGCCGGCCCGTAGGGCTTGCCTGGACGTCTCTTCCAGAGCTTCCCGCATCTTCGAGGCGATTGCATCGTCCGTTTCACGAAGGAGGCGGGTGCAACCTTGGGTGTAGTTAGCGATGGCGGAAAGTGGTTGGTTGAGTTCGTGGGCCAGTGTCGAAGCCATTTCACCCAATTCGTTCAAGCGCGCCAATCTTGCCAATTCGCCTTGGATCTCTTCGAGGCGGGCAGCGGATTCTTGGCGTTCTGTAAGGTCGCGGATGAATCCGGTGAAGAAGACCCTATCCCCGGTCTTGATCTCGCCGACCGCGAGCTTCATCGGGAACGTCGATCCATCCTTGCGCCTGCCGACAACAACGCGGTCAATGCCGATGATGCGTTTTTCTTCCGTCTTGAGATAACGTTCCATATAGCCGTCGTGCTCGCGGCGGTAGGGTTCGGGCATGAGAAGTCGTACGTTCTGGCCGACGACCTCCGCTTCGGTGTAGCCGAACTGCCGGACGGCAGCCGCGTTGAATGACGTGATGGTTCCATCCTTTTCGATGACAACGGTCGCATCGAGGACGGTGTCGAGGATTGAGCGGACATGCGCTTCCCGCGCGGCGAGCTCGCTGACGCTCCTGTCAGTGACGCGTCTCGCACGGTGAAGCATTCCTCCCATCCACGCGATCACAAGCCCGACGACAATCAGAATCCCAAGCTCAGCCGCATTTTCCGGGTGGTTGAATTGCATTCCACCCAGATACAGCGCGGCCAGCGATGAGAAGCCGACTGCGGCCAGCCCCGGTCGAATACTTCCTGCGATCGATGCAACGAGGATTGCGGGAACAAACAAGATGAAGATTGCCCTGTCCTGGAGCAAATCCTGCAGGGCAAGCGGGATCAAAAAGGCAACTGCAACCGCCACGGCTGCGAGGACATAGCCCCGGATACCTTCAAAGCGGGAAGAAAGAACGGCTTGCAAGAACCGTCCCCATCGACCGGGCATGTCACGTGCGGGCATTGTGCTGCGGCGACCCCTCATTGCTGCCAATCAACGGTACAGAGCAGGAAAATTATCCGAAACTCAACAACAAACTAGGATCCCAGACAGCCAGACAGAGCCTTATTAAACACGGTGATGTGCGATACCTATTTTCGCACGCTTTGTTGCGGAATGGCTGTGTTTATCGGAGAAGAACCAATGCTTGGTGGCTTCGGACGCGAAGAGATACATTATGGTGATGGTGAGAAGCCCTGCCAATGTTGGCAGCGGCAATGGCACGAAACCGAACCAAGCCGCGTAAGGTAGAACAGGTGTGGCGACAGCCACGATGAACGTGCCCGCCGTCAGCCAGACCAGAAGGGCGCTCGGGCGACTTTGCCAAAATGTTTTTCTGGTGCGGACAACAAGAACGATCGCCAGCTCGGTGATAAGGGACTCGACGAACCAGGCTGTCTGGAAAGTCTGAGCCGTCGCGTGGGTAACAAAAATCAAAAAGCCGAATGTCACAAAGTCAAAGAAGCTGCTGACGAGGCCAAAGGTCAACATGAAGCGTCGGACAAAGGCAATGTCCCAATGCCTTGGCGTCG
>NZ_JBBNAN010000126.1:0-26639 GCF_037994405.1 Phyllobacterium sp. | reverse complement strand
ATCAATGATCTGTTCATGCGCGGGACCCTGACCTTCGGCTATATGGAACAGCCGAATATCCCGCGTTCGCTGGCCATTTGCCGGAAACTAGGCTGGAAATTCGACATCATGACCACCTCTTTCTTCCCTTCGCGCCGTTCGCTAGAAAGCCGCAGCGCAGTCGTGCATACCGCATTGGCAGGACAAATTGTTCATCGCCTTGGCCAATAGCGCGAGCGATGCAACGGAATATTTCCAGATTCCCACTGGTCGCGTTGTGGAAATCGGAACACAGATCAACGTGTGATGGCGTTTTCCAAAATGACTATTCAGTTTGATCGATGCTGATGAATGGGCAGCAGGGACCAGCTTGCCACATTGCGTCCAATTGACGAAATTTGCCGATGGCTCTTTCACGGCGAGCGAAGAGTTTTCGCTCAGCTTGATTCCACCGAGATCAATGCACGAGCAAAACCTTTTTCGGCCATCTCGATCGTCCCGTCAGGTAATTTGAGAACCCTGTCGATGGCGAGGCCATAAAGGCGCAGCCGTTCCTCCAGCGCTTCTGCCGCCGCATCGAGATTGCCGGCCTTTGCCTGTCGTAGGGCATTATTCATCACTGCGCCGAGGCTCAAACGGAACTGCAGCAGCATTTCAGCGAAGGCCAGGGGATCCGGAGCATCGAAAACGCCTTGCTCGTCACCTTGTCTTAGAATCTCCGCGAGGGCGGGGGTGACGACGGCCGTTACGGCCTGATCCATGCGGTGGAAAAGGACGATGTTTTCGGGCCGAAAGATGACCTCGAAGGTGTTGCGAATATGCGGGGCATATTCGATCTTCAATCGACGAGACCCGGCGAAGAGGCCATTGAGACGGCTGATCGGATCAAGTGTGGGATCATCCAGAACGGGTTGGAGGTCGGTCATGCTGTCGCGCGCCATCCGCACCGCCAGAGCCTCCAGCAGCGCGGCTTTAGAATCGAAATAATGATAGAATGCGCCTTTGGAAAGCCCGGCTTCGCGAATGATGTCGTTGACAGTCGTGTTGTCATAGCCGCGACTGAAGAACAGACGTTGCGCGCAATCCAAAAGTTCAGCGAACCTGATCTCCGGCGCTTTGATGGTTCGAACCACGAATAGGCTCCTCAATAAACTTGATTGAAATCTTTATCTTCGCAAGTGGACGACGGAAACGGTCTTTCGCTCTCGCATTTCTATTATAGACCGACGGTCGGTCGATTGCTATAGTCGTGCAAACGACATCCGTGCCGGAGATTCAATCATGCGATTATCGCGGTTATCGATTGCCATTGCTGTTGCTTTGGCGATTGCCGCTCTTGGCATCTGGTACATGCAGCGCCCGCACACTGTCACCACAATCATGCCGAAGCGCGGCAGCGTCGCGGAAATTGTCTATGCCAACGGGGTGGTCGAGCCGCGCATTTGGGCAAAGGTGACGGCGCTTGTGCGCGAACGCATTGTCGAGCAATGCGATTGCGAGGGCCAAGCCGTGGAGCAGGGCGCTATTTTGGCCCGTCTCGATACCAGTGAGGCGCAGGCCGCTCTTGTCGAGCTCGAAGCACGTCTGCGCCTCGCCCGCGACGATCATCAGCGCCTGGCCGTACTGGTCGAACGCAACGCCACCAGTCAACAGTCTGTCGATCGGGCCAGCAGCGAGGTGGCGCAGCTTGAAGCGCTGGTCGCCGGACAGAAGGCAAAGCTTGAAAGCTACGTTTTGAGGGCTCCGGCCACCGGAACAGTGTTGCGGCACGATGGAGAGGTTGGTGAGATCGCCGAACCCGGAACCATATTGTTCTGGGTCGGCCAGCCATCGCCGCTTATTGTCGTTGCCGACGTCAACGAGGAAGACATTCCGCGCGTAAAGGTTGGCCAGCGCGCGCTCTTGCGTTCCGACGCGTTCCCGAACCGGAACCTAGAGGCGATTGTCGACAGCATAACGCCGAAGGGCGATCCGGTGACCAAGACCTACCGGGTCCGTTTCAAGCTGCCCGACGACACGCCGCTGATGATCGGCATGTCGACCGACGTCAATATTGTCATTCGCGTCGCTGAAAGTGCGCTGACTGTCCCGTCACTCGCGCTTCGGGGCAATACGATCTATACCGTTGTAAATGGCAAGGCCTTCCGGCACGAACTCGTCACCGGGATTCGTGGCATGAAGGATGTCGAAGTCCTTTCCGGTTTGGTGGCCGATGCTCGCATCATCTCTCCATTTCCGGAGGATATGGCTGATGGTGCCCGCGTGACGTCTGCAAAGGAGTAAGAAACGTGCGGCTTATTCTCGATCTCGCCGTCACGCACATTGCCGGTCGCGGCCGGCAAACTCTCGTCGCAATTATCGGCGTTGCCGTGGGCGTTGGCTTTTCGATTGCCATGGCTGCACTGATGCAAGGGGGTCAGGATGATTTTGTAGAACAGCTCATCAACACCATGCCGCATGTCCAGATCACCGATGAGCACCGCACGCCGCCGCGTCAGCCGGCGGAAGAGGTTTTCGATACCGTTGCCATTTCCGGGCTCCGTCCCCGGGATGATCGGCGGGGCATCATCAATCCCACAGCGGCCCTGACGTGGCTCAACGGCTGGGTTCCCGGGCGGCTGGCACAAAGCCTCAAGACACAAGGGGTAATTCGTTATTCTAGCCGCGACATCGGCGCATCGATCATCGGAGTCGATCCCGAAATCGAGCAGGGCGTATCCCCGATCGTCGATGATTTCAGGGCGGGCAGCTTCGCGGGCCTCAGGGCCGGCGGAAACAATATCATTATCGGTGACACGATGGCGGGACGTCTCGGGGCAGGGCTTGGCGATACAATCACGGCCGTGTCATCGAACGGGCAGTCCCGCAACTTCCAGATCGTCGGGCTCTTTCATACCGGGACCACTGCACGCGACGAAGGCGAGGCCTATGTTCTTCTCAAAAACGCACAGATCCTGAGCGAGCGGGCAAATGCCATTAACGAAATTTGGATCAAGCTTGATGATCCCAATACTGCTCCAACGGTTGCTCACCGCGCCGAAGCCGAACTCGGATACAAGGCCGTCGCCTGGCAGGAAGCAAACGAGGCGATCCTCGAGGCGCTCGTCATACGCAATATCATCATGTATACGGTGGTCGCTGCCATCATGCTCGTTGCCGGCTTTGGCATTTTCAACATCATCTCCACCATAACCCACGAAAAGGCGCGCGATATCGCCATTTTGAAATCACTGGGATTTCGGGAACATGATATGCGGCGGCTGTTCCTGATCGAGGGTGTTGCCATCGGCGCCGCGGGTTCTGCCATCGGATGGCTCTTGGGATTCCTCCTCGTCTACGCGCTGGCGCAGGTGCGATTCGAGCTCGCCGCCACCGGGCGTGAAATGACCAGATTGCCAATAGCCTGGAGCATTCTCCATTATCTTCTGGCAGCGGGCTTCGCCCTCGCTTCGGCTGCCGTTGCCGGTTATCTGCCTGCGCGCCGCGCTGCCAAGCTCAATCCGGTCGACATTATCCGAGGGGCGACATGACAGTACTCATTGAAGCGGAAAACCTCACGCGCATCCTGCCGGAGACCGTGCCTGTGACCCTGGTCAAAGATGTATCTCTGTCCATAGGTGAAAAGGAATTCGTTGCAGTCACTGGGCCATCCGGTTCAGGCAAATCCTCGCTGCTCTATTTGCTCGGGCTGCTTGACCATCCAACGAACGGCACCCTGAAAATCGATGGAAATGATACCGGACCGATGAATGAGACAGAGCGGGCCCGAACGCGCCTTGCCATGCTCGGTTTCGTCTTCCAGTTTCACTTTCTCCTGCCTGAGTTTACGGTCCGCGACAATGTCGAAATACCGATGCGCAAGCTGGGAAGACTATCGCGACCCCAGATGCGAGTGCGGGCCACTGAACTGCTTGAATCCTTGGGGTTGGAAGGACATCTCGACAAATTGCCGGAGCAGCTGTCCGGCGGTCAACGGCAACGCGTTGCCGTGGCGCGATCCCTTGCCAATGATCCGCCGATTGTCCTCGCGGATGAACCGACCGGCAGTCTCGACACGAAAAACTCCGATCAGGTCTTTCACATCCTTGAAACGCTTGTGCGCGAGCGCGGCAAGACCGTCATCGCCGTAACCCATGACGTCGAAATGGCCGCACGCATGGATCGACAAATCCATCTCGTTGATGGAAGCATCGAAAAGTCATAACCGATCGCAGCTCCGATCAGCATCATTGGAACATTTGAGCAGCAGAATGAACTTGGCCGCATGTGCCCGCATTGCCAATGCTATGCTTGCCATTCGCAATACAGCGATCTTGGGTGATGCTGGCAAGGCTTGTGCATCTCCAAAAAGTTTGGTGCTTGGGACAAGAGGACCGAATAGCATGCCCGAGATGGCGGGCGTGGGGTGATCCATTCGCAACTCAAGCGCTGCTCATCGTCGGAAGCAACTCCAATGATTGAAGGTGTGCTGCGCCATTGCACTGACAGGAGATTCAAGGTTAGTACGTGGACAGTCATGGTGCCGTTGGCTTTGCCTTCAGCTATCTTCTCGAGTTTGAGCTCGCACCACATTTCAAGGCCATCGCGCGGCCGAAACTGGTGTTGCCGATACCAAACAGCGGCACCGGACCGCCTCGTCAACGGGACAAGCACATTACCGCAATCGCAAGCGACGGTCGGCTGAAATGGCAGGCGGCCACCGGTTATGGCAAACGTGCGCTGATCGAAACCGTCATCGGGCGATACAAGGGGCTGATCGGATCGCGCCAGCGGGCCTGCTCGTTCCCCGGACGCTCTCGCGTCAGATGGTGGTTGGGTCTTGCTGGCTCAGTCGAAACGCCGCTGCCCGGCGGTGGCCCTCCATGCCCTCTGTGCGACTTTGCCGTACCGATGGGGGAGCGACTGCGGCGACACCGCGCTCGTCGAGCCATTGGTGGGTGCACACCTTGACATAGGAACCCACCCAAAGACCTCCGGTGTAGCGTCCTGCGGCCATAGTCGGAAGCGTGTGGTTCGTTCCGCAGCACTTGTCAGAGTATACAACGCTTGCAAGTTTCCCGATGAAGAGAGAGCCATAGTTGCGCAGTTTACCGGCTGTGGAATGGGGATCGCGTGTGTGAACCTCTAGGTGTTCCGCCGCGATATGGTCGGAATACTGGATCATGGCGCTTTCATCAGCGCAAACCGTTATCTCACCATAGTCTCGCCAGGCGACGCCGGCGACGTCGGCCGTGGGTAACGTTTCAAGTTGGCGTTCGACCTCCTTCAGAGTTGCCTCGGCCAGTTTTTGATCGGTTGTGATCAGACCGACGCGGGTCCTGACATCGTGCTCGGCTTGCGCCAGAAGATCGGTGGCGATCATCTCCGCGTCGCCAGTTTCGTCGGCGACGACGAAAATTTCGCTGGGTCCGGCCAATTGGTCGATCCCCACCTGACCGAAAACTTGTCGCTTTGCCTCATTGACATAGGCGTTGCCTGGCCCGACGATCTTGTCGACGGCGGGAATGGTTTCAGTACCGGATGCCATAGCAGCAATGGCTTGCGCGCCGCCCACCTTGAAAATCCTGTCAGCACCCGACAAATGGCAGCCGGCAATCATGGCCGGATGGGCATTGGGCGGCAGGCAGGCAATGACCTGATCGCAGCCCGCGACCTTTGCCGGCACGATGGTCATGACGGGAGCAGACAGGATCGGATATCGGCCTCCAGGCACGTAGGCTCCAACAACCTCGATCGGAATGATCCGATGCCCAAGGTGCAGTCCCGGAAGGGCGTCGAATTCGAGGGGAAGTATGGTTCGGAGTTGCGCTTCGGCGAACGCCTTGACCCGCTCAATGGCAAACTCCGTGTCTTTCCGGGTCTGAGGGTCGAGGTTGGCAACCGCTTCCAGGCGATCCGCAAGGGCCACTTCGAAAGCTTCAATATCCACTCTGTCATAGGTGCGTGAGTATTCTCGTACTGCAGCGTCTCCTTGTGCGCGCACATTTGCAATGATGTCCTTCACGGTGGCCTCGATTGCGGCCGAGTCCGATACCGAGAGTAGGTTTGGCTGCTTGAGATGCTTGATTTTGTCATCGAGTTTGTTGAAGCGGTTTGCCATTTGAATCTCTGGGTTGCTTGCGGCGCGAGGAATGTCATCACAATCGTGCACCTTCGGATTGACTGCAATTGCTCCTGTGACCTCTGTTCAGTATATTCACCAACGGTGAGGGTCTTTCTGCACATCCTGCGGCTATTGTTTCGAAGAGGGCACACAAAACTGGGGAAGGATCCCATGCCAAAGATTGGCGTCAAATTGAGGGAGATGCGGCGCAGGCGCGATTTAGGCGTCCGTGAGCTGGCGGCACGGTCCGGCATCTCACATTCCACTATTTCCTTGATAGAACGAGACAAGATGAGTCCGTCAATCGACACGTTGAGTGCGGTGCTGGACGCTCTGGGAACGACGCTGCCGGGGTTTTTCAGCGATCTTCAGTCGAGCCTGCCGTACACGCCGTTTTATGGAGCAGAGGATTTGGTGGAGATTGGCAAGGTTGAAACAATCTCCTACCGCGTCATTGGCCTCAACCATCCCAACAGGCAACTTCTTATGCTGCACGAAACCTACGCGGTCGGTGCTGATACCGGGCAAGCATTCGCCCATGCCGCGCAGGAGGCGGGAATGGTGATAAGCGGAGCAGTCGAAGTGACGGTCGGGGGGCAGAAAAAGATCCTGAAAAAGGGCGAAGGGTACTATTTCGACAGCCGGCTACCCCATCGCTTCCGCAATGTCGGCGAGGAGAGAAGCGAGATCTTGAGCGCGATAACTCCACCGACATATTGACTGGATGGGGTTCGATACGGTGATTTTAATCACCGCTTTGCTTAATCGGGCTTTCAATCAAGTCAAACTGTGATTTGTTAGCCTTTGTCATAGAAAAATAAGGGGAATGACAATGAAAATTCTGAACGCAGCGTTGATTGCATGCGCGCTGGCCACCATCGGGGCCGCGGCGGCTGAAGCACGCGATCTGACGGTCGTGTCCTGGGGCGGCAACTACCAGGACGCCCAACGTAAGATCTACTTCGAACCCTTTGCAAAGCAGACCGGAAAGCCAGTGCTGGATGAAAGCTGGGATGGCGGGTACGGCGTCCTTCAAGCCAAAGTGAAAGCGGGCATTCCAAACTGGGATGCGGTCCAGGTTGAGGCCGAGGAACTTGCGCTTGGCTGCGCGGACGGCATTTACGAAAAGGTCGACTGGGACAAGCTTGGAGGCAAGTCCAAGTTCTTGCCGGCCGCCGTAAGCGACTGTGGCGTCGGCGCGATCGTTTGGTCGACCGGAATTTCCTACGATGGCGACAAGCTCAAACAAACACCAACCTCATGGGCCGACTTTTGGGACACGAAGAAGATTCCGGGCAAGCGCGGTCTGCGCAAAGGCGCGAAATACGCGCTTGAATTCGCCTTGATGGCGGACGGCGTAGCCGCCGATGAAGTCTACTCAGTTCTTGCCACCCCGGAAGGCGTCGACAGGGCCTTCAAGAAACTCGATGAGCTGAAGCCGAACATTGTCTGGTGGGAGGCCGGAGCACAGCCGCTTCAACTGCTCTCTTCAGGAGAGGTGGTCATGACTACTGCTTATAACGGACGCATCAGCGGTTTGAACAGGTCCGAAGGCAAGCACTTCGGCTTTGTGTTTCCCGGCAGCATTTACGCGATCGACAGTTGGGTGGTCCTGAAGGGCAGTCCGAACAAGGACGCGGCGATGGATTTCATCGCTTATGCCAGCAAGGCGGACAACCAGTCCAAATTGCCGGAGTACATCGCCTACGGACTACCTAACACCGAGGCAGGCAAGCTCGTGCCTGCAAAATTCCAGACAGAGCTTCCGACTTCGCCGGAAAATCTGAAGGGAGCGATTACCCTCGATGTCGATTTCTGGACCGACAATTCCGAGGCTCTGACGCAGCGTTTCAATGCTTGGCTCGCGCAGTGAAGTTGTTCTGCAAGGGCGCTGAGACATCGGCGCCTTTGCATTCGCCGCCGTGAGGGACAGGTTCGTGGTTTGTCGGAGCCGTCGCCGTGGCGCATTGTTTCCTGAGAGCTGAGGTGATCGACATTGAGTAATCCATTCATCCGCTTGGAGGAAGTCAGCAAATCCTTCGGCCTCCTCACCGTTGTCGAGGGACTGAATCTTGAGATCGGCAAGGGGGAGTTCATCAGCCTGCTTGGCCCATCCGGTTCGGGCAAGACGACGATACTCATGATGCTTGCAGGTTTCGAGAATCCGACAAGCGGCGCAATCTGGGCAGGCGGCAAACGAATTGACAGTTTGCCACCGCACAGACGCAACATGGGTGTCGTTTTCCAGAATTATGCGCTCTTTCCGCACATGACAGTGTCCGAGAACGTGGCCTTCCCCTTGAAAATGCGCGGCCGCCCGGGTGCGGAGGTGACCGAGCGTGTGGGAAAAGCGCTCGATATGGTACAGCTTGGTTCACTTGCCGAACGACGTCCGTCACAACTCTCGGGCGGTCAGCAGCAGCGGGTTGCCTTAGCGCGTGCCCTGATCTTCGAGCCCGAAGTGGTCTTGATGGACGAGCCGCTCGGTGCGCTGGACAAGCAACTGCGCGAACAAATGCAATTGGATATCAGGGACTTGCATCGGCGGCTCGAGCTGACGATCGTCTTTGTGACACACGACCAGTCGGAGGCGCTGACAATGTCGGATCGTATCGCGATCTTTAACCGCGGAAAAATCGAACAGATCGGCAAGCCCTCGGACATCTACGACCATCCGAGCACGCAATTCGTCGCGGAGTTTATCGGTGAGACAAATCTGGTCCGCGGTTCTGTACAAAGCATCGAAGGTGGCACTGCCCGTGTCCAGTTGCCCGGCGGTCAGGAGGTCTTTATCGAAACGGCAACGGACCTCCGTCCACACGGCAGTGTTTGCCTGTCGATAAGGCCCGAGCGGATCAAGGTGGGAGGACGGGAAGTCGCGGGCAATAAGATAACCGCTGCCATCTCCGACGTGGTCTATCACGGGGATCATTTGCGGCTGGTTGCGAGAAGTGACAGCCAGGCGCTTGTCGTCAAGACGGACCGCAGCCAACCGACGCTCTCAATTGGTGAAGAGGTGCAACTTTCGTTCTTGCCGTCCGATTGCTGGGTGGTCCGCCCATGAGTCCGACAGGGCTTCGCAAGCAGCTGATTTCCTTGGTGCTGGTCGGGCCTCTGTTGCTGTTTCTTATTTTCTTTTTCGCGTTTCCGCTCGTCACGATGATGAAGTCCGCGGTGTCCGATCCCGTGGCGGCGCGCGCACTTCCCGCCACCGCCCGCGCGGTTTCGAGCTGGGATCGCGTCAGCCCTCCAACCGATGAAATGAAGGCTGCCTTTGTTACCGACATACGCCAGATTAATGACGATCAATTGTTTGGGGATCTTGTGCGCCGATTAAACAGCGCAAAATCCGGCTTTCGAACGTTGATGACGAAAACTCGCACGACGCTTTCGGAAGGCACTGGAAGCATCGATCTCGTGGTGGTGGACAAGCGATGGGGTGACCCTTCCTATTGGCAGGCGGTCAGCGTGGCAACATCGTCGACCATTACGGACCGCAACCTTCTGGCAGCAGTTGACCTGCAACGGGACACGTCCAACGCAATCGCCGCGCTTCCTGCCGATGTTTCGGCGAACAAAGCCATCATGCTTCGGACGTTTGTGATGGCTTTGACGGTGACGGTGGCGTGCGTCTTGATCGGTCTGCCCTTTGCCATGATCGCTGCCTCGGTCGATGGCTGGAAGCGGCAGTTGTTGCTGGGCGCGGTGCTTTTGCCGCTCTGGACGTCACTCCTGGTGCGAACCGCGGCATGGTTCATTCTGTTGCAGGACAGAGGCCTGATCAATTCAGTCTTGATGCAATTGGGCGTGACGTCCGGACCCGTGCCGTTGATCTTCAACCGAGCCGGCGTCATCATCGCGATGACCCATGTCCTGCTTCCCTTCATGGTGCTTCCCATCTTCAGCGTGCTGATCGGCATCCCCAATAATCTGATGCCGGCGGCGGCGTCGTTGGGAGCTCATCCCGTCCGGGCATTCTTGAATGTCTTACTGCCGCTCGCACTGCGCGGCGTCGTCTCCGGTTCGCTTCTGGTGTTCATGAGCGCCCTCGGTTACTACATCACGCCCGCGCTGATCGGCGGTGCGAAAGATCAGATGATCAGTTCGGTTATCGCCTACTACGCCACCGGGGCGGCCAACTGGGGCATGGCAGGGGCACTTGGACTGGTTCTGCTGGCGGCCACAATGATCCTCTATGCGATATATCTCAGGCTTTCGTCAGAACGGGAGGCGCGTCCGTGAACGTGCTGCGTTTTTCCAAACTCGTCTTCGGCTCCGCCACCGTTTTCTTTCTGATCGCACCGCTGATCGCCATCCTGCCGCTCGCCTTTACCGACAGCGTGTTCCTCAACTACCCCATTCCGGGGTATTCGACACGGTGGTTCGAAGAGCTGTTCACCGCCAGCGTATGGCAACGGTCGATCGTCAACAGCCTCATCATCGGGTGCGGCACCACCTTGCTGGCGACGATCCTGGGGACGGTTGGTGCTCTCGGACTTCGCGACAGGCAGCTTTCGCCGGTACTAACGACCATTAAGACGATTTTTCTCCTGCCAATGGTGGTGCCGGCAGTGGTGCTGGGCGTCGGCATGCAGCTGATGTTTGCGCGATACGGTCTGACCAACACCTATCTCGGGGTGATTATCGCCCACACCGTGGTGGCCGTGCCCTTTGTCGTCGTCAACGTCCTGGCCGTCTTGCAAGGGATCGATCGCCGGCTGGAGCAGGCGGCAGCCAGCCTCGGCGCAGCGCCCGTTACGGTGCTGAAACAAGTCACCTTGCCGCTGGCGCTCCCCGGCATCGTGTCCGGAGCCGTTTTTGCCTTTGCGACGTCATTGGACGAAGTCGTGCTAACGCTGTTCGTGGCGGGCCCCAACCAGCGGACGCTCGCCCGGCAGATGTTTTCGACCATACGGGAAAACATCAGTCCCGCGATCGCCGCCGCGGCCTTCGTTTTCATTGTCGGCACGGTTTTGATTGCAGTCGTCTTGAATCTCTCACAAAGGACCAAGGCCGCCAAAATATAGCTGCCGGCAGTGTGGGAAAGCGCCTGGATTGATTGATCGGCGCAAAGGGGATTCTTAAACCACAGCGATGAACCTTCGTTCTATGGTCGAGCGAAACGCTTGCGGTGGCAATGGATCGCGCGATCGCCCATCTATCTCGGTCCGGGGAGTGGAAGGAACCGTGGGGTAACGAATAGGCCGTAAACCCATGCCGTCCTTTGAATGGAGCAGGCAGTGGATGGGCAAAGCAGTGACATGACAGTGCGGTTGGAGGCGACCGACGCGGACGGGAGGGTTGTGTGCACCTCGGAGATCGTATCGAGAGCCAATCCGACAAACGCCGGCGAAGATCAGCTATCATCGTATTTTCAAAGGAAGGTTTATCAGCAGGTCGGGTGTTTGAACAAAAAGTAAATGAAGCCGCCGCTGTATCTCCCGTCTACCTATACGCTTTCAGGGGTGATAATCTCGAAAGGAACGATACGCTGTATAACTGTCGAGCTATTGCGATGGTCCAGGACTGTTATCATCGTTGCGATTAATTCATTCGATGTCTGATCAAGAGGATGGCACAGAGCGGCTGTGATCAGCCCCTCTGATAGTCCTTTGCGAGTTTCCGGACCAATGTCGCGACAGATAATCCGAACCATTTTCCGCTTCTCCTCTGGCGCTTCTCGCACCGCTCGCAGCACGCCGGAGATTCCGCCTCCAACGATATATATGCCGCGAAGATCATCCAGCTGTGAGAGAAGTTCGGTAACTATTCGGTAGGCCTCTTTTGGTTCTTCATGAGTCGGCCGGCTATCGTCAATCTGGAGATGCGGTGCGTGCTCTCGCATATACGACCGGAAGCTTGATCTGATCATCGGGGTAGGCACTCGCTTTCAGGATTTTACGACGGGCAGTTGGACACTCTTCCGCAATGAGTCACGTCGGATCGCCTCGATTAATCTCGCCGGCTATGGATGCATAAATCGGCTCCAGATTGAATGTGGCGGGGCCGAGTTCAATTACATGTACAAGGATTGCAACATCGAGGTGCAGCCTGAGATCGACTTCGTCGCCCATGCTGCGGCAATGGGCGCTCATGCCGAGAAGGTAGATTCGATCACTTAGCTAGAGATGCGGATCGTCGAAGCTCGGGACCGTAATATTCCCAGCGTGATCGTGATTGGTACCGACGCCGTTCCCGGCACAGGAGTGGGCGGCCACTGGTGGGATGTCGCAGTTCCGCAAGCCGGCGGTCCGGAGCGGCTTGAACGCGCGCGCGCACACTACAATCGGAACGCCGCCAATCAGCGAACGTTCGATTGAGGGAGGGGTAAAATGACCGATCTTCTACCGTCACTTTACGCGATAATGAGATTGGTACCCGCATCTACAATGTATTGTTGACTGCTTCGAGAAGGGCCCAAACGGATGTTGTCAGGAATGAAACAGATTTTCCGCCATGAACTTTACGAAGGCCTGTATTTTAGGAGACAGGTGTCGACTGGACGGCCACAGGATGCGGAATTCGCCGACATCCTCGATGTGCTTGTCGAGAACCGCTACGAGCCTTCCATCAGCGATCTGCCTGCCGATAGTGAACAGCGGCAAACAGGCCAGTCCAAGTCCTTCCTCGGCCATGCTGATTAGCGGCTCAAGTGTGCTGGCCATCGATGACACAGGCAAATCCAATTTCCCTTTGCTTGGGTCGTAATCCAGCGGCCACCGTTCGAGTTTCCCGGATGAGGGGTACTTGTGATGGAGGCATATGTGGGCGGACAGGTCTTGCGGCTTTTCCGGCATTCCGAAGCGGGTGAAGTAGTCTTTCAATCCTACGATACGGTGAGAGAACTTGCCCAAGGTCCGCATCATCAAGCGGCTGCCGGTAACTTCGCCGGTGCGTACCACGGCGTCAAAACCCTCTTCGATCACATCGACCAGACGATCGGTGAAATCCAGGTCTATCGTGACCTTCGGGAACGAACGCATGAACTTGGTGATCGTCGGCATGAAAAGCATCCCGGCGGCAGCTTTCAAGGAACATAATTCCCTCTGCCGTGATCGCGATGCTGCGCGTGTTGCGGTGAAACAACCGCACACTGAGCCCTTTCTCCAACCGGGCCATTGTTTTGCCAACGGCCGATGAAGAGACGCTGAGAGCTTCGCCCGCCCTCACGAAGCTGCGTGTTTCCGCTGCGATCATGAACACACTCAACGCACCGATATTGTCCACGGGGTAAACTCCAGCGGACGTCAATGTCCGTGATCAGCGGAGCCGTAGCCCATTTTTTCAACCCGTGTCGCGGACAATTCATACCTGAAGCCACCCTGATCATCGTGAACGTCATCCATGCCCATCCAGGCAAGCAGGAGGAAGCGTTCAAAATCATCCAAGATGTCGTGCACTATGTTGCGCAACGGAAGGCAGGATTTCTTTGGAGCAATCTATCAAAAAGCACCCACGGCATGCACCTTTTTGGCGAAACAGGGAACAGTCTGGCTCGCAATCACGTTCTCCACCCGCAACAACAGGGTGAAGAAATGCAGCAGGATTACAGGGAGTTTGCCAAGGAGCTTGGGCTGGAACTGGTTGATCCTGACGCATTCACCCTGAAACGCGAACCATATCGAGACAGATTTCGCTATATTCGAACGAATGGCCGGCCGCTCTCCAAGAAACACACCGAACGCATGATCGCGCTCGTCATTCCGCCTGCCTGGACTGACGTATTTTGTTGCGACAATGAAGCCGGACATATTCAGGCCGTAGGTAAGGATGATCTCGGACGGCGGCAGTATATTTACCATTCAAAGTGGGAAGCCGTGCGCAACAACATGAAAACGCATCGCCTATTGGCCTTCGGCAAGGCGCTTCCCCGCATTCGCAAGCGCATTCTTCGCGATATGCAGCGCCCGCCCACGTCGCGTCGTCCTCTTGCCGCGCTCGCGGTCAAACTGATCGACCAGAAGGCTTTCCGTGCAGGGCATGAGAAATATGCCAAGGATGGTGGTCGCGGCATCGCATCGCTGAAGAGCAGCGATCTTATGATTGACGGCAACGTCGCCAATTTCGTCTTTGCTGGCAAGTCAAAGAAAAAGAACGAGATAACGGTCAGCGACCGATCCGCCGTGAAGCGGTTGAAAACACTGAAGAGACGCGGAAGACTATTCCAATACAAGGTCGAACGCCGGTGGTGCAGCTTGCGAGCGGACGAGTTGAACGATTATCTACGGGAGATATCGGGGTCGAAAGTCAGCGCCAAAGACTTCCGGACTTTCCACGGTTCGGCGCGTGCGCTCGCGTTTCTCGCTGAGATCGATGCCAGGACCGACGCCGCCAGAAAGCGGGCCATTGCGGCGGCCATGCGCCATGTCAGCGAGTTCCTGCGCAACACGCCTGCAGTCACGCGCTCAAGCTATGTCCACCCGCTCGTGACCGATTGCTTCAATGCTGGCGAACTCGATGGTTCACTGCTGAGGGCACCGCATCGCAAGGGCCTCAGTGCTCCCGAGACCGGTCTTATGCGGCTACTCGAAAGAGCCATTGCATAGCCAATTTCATCGACACAAATGCCCTGCAAACAGCATTGGAGTTGCTTCAGCGCAATAGCGATTGTGTTACGGTCAATAAAAAGGCGCGCCGTAAACTGGCGGACTTATCTTTCCACGAGGCCATTTATCCTTGCAGCTCTTTTGTCCAACTATTGAATGATGTTCGAAGGGGGTTGTCACCTTGTTTGAAGTGCCGGCGCGTAAAGGCTCATTCTGACTTTCAGACGAGCTGGCCACTGACGGAATTCCATTCGACCATTGCTTGCCGTCTGTGATCGCGGATCTGATTGGCGGGAAGGTTTTGTGTGATCTGGAACAACGAGATTACGGACGGCAGAAAACAGCGAAACGAAGTGTTGTAAGTAACGGAAATTGCCGAAGCATGTGCCCAGTTGGAAGACCTTTCCAAAAGCGGATACGGCCAACCCTTCAGCTTTCGACCGAAACGTTCAGCCCGACCTTTACTCGGTCCATGGCGACAAATGTCCGGAAGCGTTTGACGTTGTTGTTGCCAAAGAAGAGCCGCCGGGTCAGTGCCTCATAGTCGGCCATCGTCGGAACGACGATAACAAGGATGAAATCAGCTTCGCCCGTCACATAATAGCATTGCTGGATTTCCGGCGCGGCCGCGAATGCCCTCTTTGCCTCCTCAATCTGCTCGGCCGTTTCACTGATCACCTCCACCTCCACGAAGATGGTAACGGACTGGCCAACGGCTATGGGATCAACAATGGCCACGTTCGCCTGGATCACGCCCTCATCCGTCATCCGCTTGATCCGCCGCTGTACGGCAGGCGCCGACAGGTTGACGCTTTCACCGATCGTTCGCTGCGGCGTGGTGTTGTCCCGCTGAAGGACGGCGAGGATCTTGCGGTCGAAAGCATCGAGTTGCGGTGGCTGAATGCGTTTGCTCAAGTCGAGCCTCCAGTGAAACAAACTTGCAAATCTGCATCCAAATTTCAGCGCCAATTTCGCCTCGGTTGCAATATCGTTCAATCCGCCAAACGAACGAGGCGATCATGTTTCTGCCCAACACGCATCCCGACTACAAGAAACCACTCGATCCGGTCGATGCTGAAACACTCGGTATCGCCGCGGCCAACGAGGTCGAGCGCTTTCTCACGCACCGCGACAACCACGCCGAGACGCCACTCGTGGCGCTGTCTGGACTGGCGGCGCAGATTAGGGTTGGCGCGATCCACATCAAGGACGAAGGTCATCGTCTTGGCCTGGGAAGTTTCAAGGCATTGGGTGGCGCCTACGCCGTGATCCAACTGCTTCTTGAAGAAGCGAGCGATAAACTTGGACGTAAGGTCGATATCTCCGAACTGCATTCACCGGACCTCAAGGCGATCGCGCGCACCATGACGGTTGCCTGCGCAACGGACGGCAACCACGGCCGCTCGGTTGCTCAAGGTGCCCAACTCGTCGGCGCCAAGGCGGCGATCTTCGTTCACGCCGGCGTCAGCGACGAGCGCGTCGCCGCCATTGCGCGGTTTGGAGCGGAAATGATCCGCGTTGATGGCTCTTACGACGAATCCGTCCGCGAAGCTTCGCGTGTTGCTGAAGAAAAGGGCTGGACGATCGTTTCGGACACGTCCTGGCCGGGATATGAGCGGATCCCGGGTCTGGTCATGCAGGGTTATACGGCCCTTGTTCGCGAGTCCTTGCGGCGAATGCAGGAACCGCCTACCCACGTGTTCATTCAGTCGGGCGTTGGTGGAATTGCTGCGGCTGTGGCAGGTCATTTGGCAATTGAGCTTGGCGCCAACCGCCCGATCTTCGTGGTCGTTGACCCGGCGCGTGCGGCCTGCATCTTCGAGACGGCCAGCGCTGGACATCCAGTTACGATTGCCCATGGCGAGCCGACCGTCATGGCGATGCTCGAATGTTATGCGCCTTCGCTGGTGGCCTGGCGCATTCTGTCGCGTGCTGCCGACGCCTTCATGACCGTCGATGAAGACGACGCGGTCTCGGTCATGCGGCAGCTTGCGAAACCGGTTGCCGATGACCCGGCCATCGTCGCTGGCGAAAGCGGCGGAGTTGGTCTCGCGGGACTGATGAAGGCGGTTTGCGATCCTGAGATCAAGGCCGCACTGCATATCAATGCGCACTCGCGCATCTTCCTCGTGAACACGGAAGGCGCGACCGATCCATTCAAATACGAAGAGATCGTTGGGGTTCCGCCGGCAGCAATTGCAGCGAAGAACAAGATGGGAGCCGAAGCATGAGCAATCACTCGATCAACGCGGCGCGTCTGCTCGCACGCCTACGCTCACTTGGCGCGATCGGGCGCGATGGGGAAGGAAGGCTCGTCCGCCTCGCTGCCTCCGACACGGACAAACTCGGCCGCGACCAGCTCGTTGCCTGGCTCACGGATGCCGGGCTTCAAGTTGCCATTGACCGGATCGGCAATATCTTCGGGATATGGGCCCCTGAAGGTGCGAGCGACGACCAACCGCTCATGCTCGGCTCACACATCGACACCGTGATCGACGCGGGCATCTACGACGGATGCTATGGTGTGCTTTCCGGCCTGGAGGTGATCGAGACGCTGAAGTGTGAGGGGTATAGCCCATCACGACCGGTCGTCGTCGCCGCCTTCACCAATGAGGAGGGTGTCCGCTACGCGCCCGACATGATGGGATCGCTGGTCTATGCAGGCGGGCTCAACGTCGACGAGGCACTCGCGACCGTCGGTACGGATGACACAGTGCTCGGCGATGAACTGAGGCGCATCGGTTATGCAGGCACGCATGAGCCCGGCTTCCTGAAGCCACATGCTTACATCGAACTGCATATTGAGCAGGGTCCGGTTCTGGAGCGGGAGGGTATTCCCGTCGGTGCCGTGCAGAACCTGCAGGGCATTTCCTGGCAGAAGGTGAACATTGATGGCGACGCCAATCACGCGGGCACCACGCCGATATCGATGCGCCGGGATGCTGGCCATGCTGCGGCTCGGGTCATTACCTTCCTGCGTGACCGGGCGAAGGCGTCGAACACGCCTACCGTGGCGACGGTCGGCTGCATGATCTTCGAGCCGAATGCGATCAACGTCATCCCCTCGCGCGCCGCCTTCACCGTGGACCTTCGCGATCCGGACGAAAACCGTCTCAAGGAGGAGGCGGCACTCGCGGCGTTTCTCGAGAAGCTGACCGCTGAAGAGAAGGTCGGCGTGTCAGTCGAGCGGCTGGCCCGCTTCGAGCCGGTGCAATTTGATCAGAGGATCGTGGAATTGGTGGAGAACGCGGCGCGGGATCGCGGACCGGCTTCCAAGCGAGCGGGGCACGACGCGCAAATGATCGCGCGGGTCGCGCCGACCGCGATGATCTTCGTGCCGAGTATCGGCGGCAGCCACAATCCACGCGAGCACACGCCGGACGCCGACCTCGTCGCGGGCGCCAACATCCTGCTCGACGTCGTCACCCGCCTCGCGGCCCAATAGGGAGAAACCCATGACCATGGATCTGGACGCTCTCGAACGGGAAATGACCGCCTGGCGGCGTGATCTGCACGCCCATCCGGAGTTCGGCTTCGAGGAGAAGCGCACGAGCACCTTCGTCGCCGCCAAACTGCGGGAGTTCGGCCTCGACGAGGTCGCCGAGGGCGTGGGCGGCACGGGCGTCGTCGGCACACTCAAACGCGGCAGCGGCAACCGGGCCATAGCGCTGCGTGCCGACATGGACGCCCTGCGCATCCCCGAACAGGGAACGCAGGACTACCGTTCACAGAACCTGGGCACGATGCACGCCTGCGGCCATGACGGCCACACCACCATGCTGCTCGGGGCCGCCAAGCTCCTTGCCGAGGAAGGCGGCTTCGACGGAACCGTGCGCTTCGTCTTCCAGCCCGCTGAGGAATGGGGCAAGGGCGCGCTCGCCATGCTGGCCGACGGCCTGATGGAGCGGTTCCCCTTCGAGGAGATCTATTTCTTGCACAACATGCCGGGCCTTCCGGTCGGGCACTTCCAGACGCGCGTAGGGCCGATCATGTCGGCGGAGGACAACTTTGAGATCATCCTAAAAGGTGTCGGCGGGCATGCTGCTCGGCCGCACTGGGGCAACGAGGTGCTCGTCGCCGCCTGTGCGACGGTAATGAACCTCCAGACGATCGTGTCGCGCCGCCTGAGCCCGACCGACATCGGTGTTGTATCGGTGACGGAATTGATCACCGATGGCACGCGCAACGCACTCCCGGGACTTGCCCGCATCCTTGGCGATGCCCGCAGCTTCCGGCCGGAGATCAGCGCGGAGATCGAGAAGCAGATGCGCATCATCGCTGAGGGCACGGCCCGAGCCTACAATGTCGCCACCGAGGTGATCTACACGCGCGAGTTCGTGCCGCTCTTGAATGATACCGCCCTGGTGGACGAGGCCTTTGCGGCCGCTCGGACAGTGTTTGAGCCTGAACACGTCTCGACCGCTCACGAGCCGATGACAGGCTCGGAGGATTTCGCCCGCTTCCTGGAGCATGTGCCCGGCTGCTTCGTGTTCGTCGGGAATGGCAAGCATTCCGCGCCCCTGCACAACCCGTCCTACGACTTCAACGATGAAGGGCTGCTCTACGGAGCGCGCTTCCATGCCGCTATTATCCGACAGCGTTTGCCGTCGATGTGATCGCCACAGGGCCAGCACATCTTTATTCTCACTCTTTCTCCATTGGGGTCCAAATCATGATGGCCGCGATCAGCGTAGGATGTCTGATAGCTTTTCTGGCTTTTTCTCGCCCAACGTCAGATCGAGGCCGGAAAGCAAATCTTCGATATGGCGTTTCATGAGTTCGGACGCATCTTGCGCGTCGTGCTTTTGAATTGCGTCCACAAGGGCATGGTGAGCGTGGCTTTCGCAGGTGGTGTCGCGACGTCGCCAGTAGAGCGCGATGATTAGCGACGACCGCGACAGGAGATCCCTTACGATACCGGTAAGAATTGATTGTCCGGCGATTTCCGCGATGCCGATATGGAATTGCGCCGACAGCATGATGGCGTCGCTGTCATTTCCGACATGCAGAGCCTCATGTTCCCTATGAAGATGCAGCCGCAACTGCTTTATTTCGGCAGGCTTCGCCACCGCGGCGGCGAGGGCGGCAAGCTTGGGTTCAATTAGTGCGCGTGCCTCGAAAACTTCGCGCGCTTCCTGTTTGTTGGGCTGGGCGACAAATGCGCCCCGGTTCGGTTCGAGCCGCGCTAGGCGATCGTGCGACAACGCCTGCAATGCTGCTCTTATGACGGCACGACTGACCGAATAGATCGAGGCGAGCTCGTCTTCGGGAAGCTTGGTTCCCGGCGCCAGCCGATGGCTGACGATGGCTTCGCGCAAGCCTGCATAGACAGGATACCAACGCATCGCCGGCTTGTTTGTCGCATCGTGAGTTGTTGGTCCAAACATATTCATTCTCGTTGTCCATAGACGGATCGTTTAATCCGATGAGCACAAATACCGCGCCGGTGCGCTGACATCGACCCCCGCGGCGGTGAATTGTCAACCATATGTAGCCAACCAGCCTGCGCGGAGACGATGCTCGCATGTCGTTGCGGGGTTTCACAGCCGATCAGCTTGGCGAGAACGGCGCAAAGATCCCGGTGAATGATTTTCGGCGGGGAGTTTGATATCCGCCTAGTTTGGAAGTCGTCAGGCCGAGCCTGACCAGGCTCTCGCAAAGCTGCACTGCGCAGGCGACGCCGTCGAGCACTGGGAGGCTATGCTCGCGGCCGAGCGCGGCGGCGAGGTCGGCCATGCCCGCGCATCCGAGCACGATCGCTTCGGCCCCGTCGTCGCGGATCGCGCTTTCGATCTCTTCGGAAATCCGGGAGCGGGCGTTCGACCCCGGCACTTCCAGTTCCAGAACCGGAACGTCGCTCGCCCGCACCCTGGCGCAGCGGCTGGCGAGTCCGTAGCGCACCAGATTATGCTCGATCGCCGGAACGGAGCGCGACAAAGTTGTCACGACGCTAAACTTGCCAGCGATCAGGCTCGCCATGTGAAATGCCGCTTCGCCGATTCCGACAACAGGCATGTCGCCAACACAGCGTGCGGCGTCGAGTCCGGTATCGTCGAAGCAGGCGATAACGCAGGCGCTTGCCGCCGGATGTTTCTGCATCGCGCCAATCATGCCCGGAATGGCGAAGACCTCGTCGAAATAGCCTTCAATGCTCGGTGGGCCATCCTTGGGATTGACGGCGATAATCCTGGTACCGGAGGACGCGGCGCTGCGTGCGGCTTCGCCGATCTTCCTGGTCATGGAGGCGGTCGTATTCGGGTTGATGACAAGAATGTCCATTTGAATCTGTGCCATTAGGTTTCGCCGCCGAGATAAAGGCTCTTGACCCGGTCGTCGCCGAGCATTTCCGCGGAGTTGCCGGCGAGCGTTACCTTTCCAGTCGTGAGCACATATGCGCGCTGCGAGATTCGCAGCGCCATCCGCGAATTCTGCTCAACCAGGAGGACGCTGACCTTTTCGTCCCGATTGATCGCAACGATCGAGCGGGCGATATCCTGGACGAGCTTTGGCGCGACGCCGAGCGAGGGTTCATCGAGCAGCAATAGCCTCGGTTTTGCCATCAGCGCCCGTCCGATCACCAGCATCTGCTGCTCGCCGCCGCTCATCGTGCCGGCCGTCTGGGAATAGCGTTCCTTGAGGCGTGGAAAGCGCCCGAGCACCATCTCCAGCGTGCGTGCAATATCTGCCTTGTCGGTGCGGGTGAAGGCACCCATCAGCAGATTGTCGCGAACGGTCATGTAGGAGAAGACGCGCCGTGCCTCCGGCACCATGGCGATGCCCATCCTCACCAGTTTGTCCGGACGGGTTCCGTCGATACGGTGGCCCTGAAAATGGATTTCGCCGCTGCGAACTTTCCTTAATCCGGTGATGGCACGGAGGATCGAGGACTTTCCCGCGCCGTTGGCTCCGATCAGGGCGACTGTCTCGCCTTCGTTTACCACGACCGACACGCCCTTCAGCGCATAGACGTGATCATAGTAGAGTTCGATATTGGCGACTTTCAGCAGCTCAGTCATGGCTAATATCCGATCGTCTCATCTTCGACGCCGAGGTAAGCCTCGATGACTTTTTCGTTCTCCTGGATTTCCTTCGGCACCCCTTCGGCGATCTTCTGACCAAAGTTCAAGACGACGATCCGATCGGAGATATCCATCACGGCGCGCATATCATGTTCGACCAGCAGTACTGTTACACCGCGCTCGCGCACGCCACGGACCATTTGGACGGCCTTGACGGTTTCATCATGGTTCATCCCGGCAAACGGTTCATCGAGCAGAAGGATGGACGGGTTGGTCGCCAGTCCGATGGCGATTCCGAGCGCACGTAGATGGCCGTGCGGCAGCGTGCTGGCGATTTCATTTCTCTGGCCGCCAAGCCCGAGAACGTCGAGGATCTCGTCCGCTGAGCGACCGAATTCCTGTTCATCGCGCCGCGCCGCCTGTGTGCCGAGATAGAAACCGGCGAGGGTGGCGCTGGAACGAAGGTGATGCGCGGTGATGACATTGTCGCGGACAGTCATGCTCTTGAAGATGGTTGTTTCCTGGAATGTCCTGACGACGCCCTTTCTGGCGACGACGTGCGGTGCCAATCCGGAAATCCGCTCTCCCCGAAAAAGTACCTCGCCTGAGGTGGGATTGAGAAACGAACAAATCAGCTTGAACAGCGTCGACTTGCCCGCGCCGTTGGGACCGATCACCGAAAGGATTTCCCGTTCGCGAACGTCGAAGGACACGTCGTTGACCGCAACAAGCCCGCCGAAGCGCTTGGTCATGGCCTTGATTTGCAGCAGTTCGGTCATGGCTCTAGCGTTCCTTCCTGCCAAACAGGCGTAGGCTGAGCAGGCCATTGGGAAGGAACAGCATCAGCGCGATCAGCACCGCCGAAAAGATCAGCAATTGGAACTCGCCGGTCGCGAACAGGAAATCCCATCCGAAATAGAGCACGAATGTCCCGATCATGGGTCCAAAGACATAACCCAATCCGCCGAGGAAACAATTCAGCATGAAATTGACCGAGTCGCTCACCGTGAAGCTCGACGGATAAATCGACTGGGAAATCGCGACGAACATTGCGCCGCCCAGCCCGCCCAGAAATGAGGAGACGGCGTAGGCGATGACGCGTAGATAGGCGATGTTGACGCCGATCGAGGAGGCGAGTTCTTCGTTCTGCTGGAGCGACTGGCAGAGCTTACCGATGCGCGAATGGACCAAACGGTAGAGCCCGGCAAAGCACAACACCATCAGAACCACGGCGATGAGGTAGAAGGTGCGGCGGGGATTGGACAGCGTCGCGAAATCCGGGAGGAGCGTCAGTCCGAAGATGGAGATTCCTCCGGGCGGGGGAATGCTCACCATTCCCTTTGCCCCGTTGGTGATCGGCAGCGCCAGCGCTAGCAGCCGCGCCACCTCCGTAAGCACCAGCGTGACCATGGCGAAATAGACGCCGCGAAG
This sequence comes from Phyllobacterium sp., assembly GCF_037994405.1. Taxonomy (GTDB): domain Bacteria; phylum Pseudomonadota; class Alphaproteobacteria; order Rhizobiales; family Rhizobiaceae; genus Phyllobacterium. Next base: position 3,561 of record NZ_JBBNAN010000126.1, on the reverse strand, counting down.
CCTAAGGATGGGAAGGCCGATCAAGATACTCGCAAATGCGCAGAAAAGTCCGGCGAGCGGCAGGGTTAGCCAGAACGAAACGCCATAGTGGACGACCAGGATCGCCGAAACATAGCCCCCCATCAACGCATAGGCACCCTGACCGATGTTGATGCGCCCGATATAGAAGGTTAGCCATACGCCGGCACTGGCGATGCTGAGAAGCGCTACAGAAGTCAGCGTGTAATAGAGATCGTGCCGCCCGGTGGCTTCGATCAGCCAGGGCACGCCGGCCAGCACGACCAGCAGGAAGGCGAGGACGGCAAGGATGTTGGCTGTGCGTGACATGATCATCATCCCCACGGCTTGCCCATGAGCCCATTCGGACGGATGCTGAGAAAAACCATCAGCAAAGCGAAGATGACGAGATAGGTGACGTCGCCATATTGGCGCAGCACCGTCAGGCCCACGGACTCCATCATGCCGAGGATGAAGCCGCCGGCGATTGCGCCCCCGACGACGCCTGCACCGCCGATCATCACCATCATGAAGGCCTTGATCGAGATCGGCCCGCCGATGCCAGAATTGACCCCGGTGATGGCGACCAGAAGCCCGCCAACAATACCAGCGAGCATCGCGCCGAGAGCGAAGCCGATCATCGAGTAGCGGTCGACCGGAACACCCATCAGCTCGGCCGCGACCCTGTCTTGCGCCAGGGCGCGCATGGCGCGGCCGGGTTTGCTGTACTGCATGAACAGAACGAAGGCGGCGATGAAAGCGATAGCGAGCGCGCCCACCAGCAGCCGGTCGTAGGGCATTATTAGACGGTCCGAAACGAACACGCCGTTGATGATCTTCGGCACTCCGCGTTGCTTTTCTCCGAATAACAGGAGGATGACGGCGTCGAGAAAGAAGGCGATCGCCGCAGCAAGCAGCATTGTGCTTTCTTCCCGCACGCTGCGCCTGATGACGGTTCGGAAGAGCAGCTTCTCGATCAGCGCGCCGGCGACCAGTAACGTTACTCCCGAGGCAGCGAGCGCCACGACGAAGGGCATGCCGAGTTGACCATAAACGGTGTAGGTGACGAACCCGCCGAGGACGTACATTTGCCCGTGGGCGAAGTTCAGCACGTTCATCAGGGCGAAGATCAGTGTCAGGCCAAGGGCAATGAGGGCGTATTGCGCGCCAAGATAAAGTCCGTTGATGATGACTTGTTCCATCAGGATGGCTTCCGGCCGTTCAGAGGTTCAAAAGGCGTGCTTGAACCTCTGTGGCATTGCGCTTCGGGCGTCGTTTTAATCGACCTGGGCCACGAACAGCGTTTCGAACTTGCCGTCACGATATTCCGTGACCACCATCGGAACTGAAAGTTGGCGCTTCTGGCCGAACGATGTCATCCCAACATAGGACAGCTTGGCATCGTTCTTCACGAACGGATTGGGTGCCGAGAAGGTGTTCATCGTCTTCTTGAACTCCTCCACATTGTCGATCGCCGCGGGATTGGCCTTCAGCGTCTCGATGATGTATTCAAGCGCGTAGACCTTGGTGTTGGACTCGTCATTGTATTCGCCGAACATCTTGGTGTAGCGTTCGACGAACTCCTTCATTGCGTCCGAGGCGATTTCCGGTGTCGATGCGCCGCCCACGGAGATGAAGCCGTTCGCAAGTTCGCCCGCGCCTTCTTCCAGCACCTTCGCGTCCTGCGCCGTTTCGGTCGATATCAGGCCTTCGTAGCCGAGTTCTCGCGCTGCGCGGATCAGCAGCGGCGCATTGCCGGGCGCGACGCCTGAAAGCACCAGAAGGTCCGGCTTCAACTGGACGATGGGCGTCAGTACCGGGGTAAAATCGCGGGTGTCGTTCTGGTAGGTATCCTTGTCGGCCACGACCTCAAGGCCGAGCGCCTTAGCGGCGGCCACGCCGCCGTCGCGCTGGCTGAGAGGGTCGGACTCATTGGCGGCGACGAAAGCAACCTTCTTCACCCCCTTCTTTTCCATTAGATATTTGTAGATCGCCGGAGCCGACTGGTAGCTGGCGATCATGCCGAGCACGGCGTTGGAAGCCGGGGCGACGTAGAGTTCCTTGGGAAACGAGTAAGGAAAATAGATGATGCCCTTGGATTCGGCTACCGGACGTACCGCTGCCGCGCCATCGTCGACATTCGGCCCGACAACATAGTGGATGCCTTCCTGGGCCATCTTCTCCATGCCGGCGATCGCCCGCTTCGGATCCTTCTGATCGTCAAAGGTGATTATCTTGACGTCGTAGGTTTGATCGCCGATCTTGACGCCGCCGCTCTCGTTGATCCAGGCGGCGCGTGTCTGCATCGAGCGGACATTGGATGTCCCCCAAGCTGCGGCCGGGCCGCTCGTCACGCCGACGAAGCCGATCTTGAGTTCCTTGTTGGCGGCATGCGCGGTGAATGTGCCGCCTGCCGTGATCGCCAGCGCGGAAACAGCTCCAAACACTGCCGATAACATTATTGAACGTCTGTTGATCATTGTTCTTCCCCTTTGGAGGCCGCGCATTGTTGCGACAGAACCCGATCGATACGCGGACTTCAGTGAGTGAAGTCCCGGATAGACTCAATGTCAACAAAACTTTCATGGATTGTTGACAATTTGTTAGGAACGCTCATCCGGCGAAGATTGTACCACTTCCACATCATGCAGAGATTCCGAACGCCGCCCTAATAGCGCGCGACGTCGCGACATCTTTTTTGGATTGCTGCCAAAGGGCGCGGCCCAGCAGCAAATCGTGTCTAACTACCTCGGTGCGGGCTTTTCCGCACGCAAATCCGGCGGCTTTAGACTTGATGGGTGGCTTCCAATGATCTGCACTTCGATGGGAATCCAGCACCGTTCGGTCAAGTCGGCAAGGATGTCATCAAACAGAAGGCCGATTGGTGGCAGGCGAACCATGAGGTTCATGGTGGCACGGTCGAAGGTCCATATGTCAAATGGCGCCCAGTTCGTGTTGCGTTTCACTTTCGACGTGACACCGAAGGCAACCCGCGAGCGCGCCTTGAAAGCGATCCGGGCCCTTCCCAATTCGCCTTGCTGCCGTACGTTCTTGTCGTCCTGCACAATGCCTGCAGAAAAACGGTACGCCCCTACTGGACAACATAACTTCATACGCCGCAGAATAGATGACACAATAACGCAAGAGGAATTATTGCAAATGCCTGATATATCTTCAGAAATTGCCCAGATCGATCAGCGGATCGCGGCCGTACGGGAGGACCTTCGTGGGTTGATCGAACGAGCCGCCGCGTCTCACGGGGCAGCAGACGAGGAGCGGACATCACAACGCATTGCCGATCAGCAAGAACTACTTGATACTTTGACGAAGCAACGTGCAGAACTCATCCAAACAAACACGTAGTCGCGTGTTTCATATTAATTCCAAGACCGAGAGCTCTGGTTCGTGAGGCTATCCGCCGGCGATCGATTATGAGATCACGACCCTCCGCTTGCGGCCCAATTGCCTAACGGCTCACACGGCAGGCGTATTACCGCCACCGAGCGTCGGTAAAATGTCTTCGTAGATGGCCTGTATTTCAGCGGCCTCGTCGTCGGTAAGACC
>NZ_JBBNAN010000125.1:0-7073 GCF_037994405.1 Phyllobacterium sp. | reverse complement strand
TCGGAAATACCGAGTTCAGCACGCGCCTCATCCGTGAGGTTCTTGTGCGTTGTCGTGGTCGGATGCGTGATCAAGCTCTTTGAATCGCCGAGATTGTTGGAAATCTGGATGATTTCCAGCGCGTTCTCGACGTTGAAGGTCGCCTTCTTGCCGCCCTTGACCTCAAATGCAATCAACGTTGATCCGCCTGTCATTTGCTTGGCGATAATATCTGCCTGCGGGTGGTCAGGGCGTCCCGGGTAGAGAACCTTGGAAACTGCCGAATGCTCGGCAAGAAAATCGGCAATCTTCGCCGCATTCGCGCTCTGCTGCTGGACGCGCACAGCCAAGGTTTCAAGACCTTTAAGCATCACCCACGAATTGAACGGGCTGAGGCCGGGGCCCGTATGGCGGAAATATTCGTGGAGGTTTTCCTCGATCCACTGCTTGTCGGAAAGGATCACACCGCCCAGGCAGCGTCCATGGCCATCAATATGCTTGGTCGTCGAATAGATGACGATATGCGCACCGAGTTCCAGCGGTTTCTGGAATAGGGGCGTTGCGAAGACATTGTCTACGATGAGCTTGGCCCCGACCGAATTGGCGACCTTTGCCACAGCGGCTATGTCGATGACTTCCAGCGTCGGGTTGGTCGGACTTTCGAGGAACAACACCTTGGTATTGGGGCGGACAGCGTTCTGCCAGTTTTCAATCTTTGAGCCATCGATCAGGGTGAAGTCGACGCCGTATCGCGGCAGCAGTGTCTCGATGATGTAGCGGCAGGATCCGAACATGGCGCGTGCAGCAAGGACGTGATCGCCCGCTTTGACCTGACAGATGATGGCCGCGGCGACGGCTGCCATGCCCGACGCCGTTGCGCGTGCGTCTTCTGCGCCTTCAAGTGCACACATGCGCTTTTCGAACATGTCGGTGGTCGGGTTGGCATAGCGCGAATAGATGAAACCCGGTTCTTCCCCCTTGAAACGGGCTTCAGCGGCTTCCGCAGTCGGATAGACAAAGCCTTGCGTCAGAAACAGGGCCTCGGATGTTTCACCAAAGCCTGAGCGCAGGGTTCCGGCATGGACAAGGTTCGTTGCAGGGCGCAGCTTGCGGGTGGTTGTCTTGGTCATCGTCTTCTCAATCTGCCAGAATCTGGCCAATAAAAAACCGGCCTTGCGTGAATCGCAAAAAGGCCGGACGAGACCGGGCCTCTTTTAGCAAATTATTTTACGTGGCTGCAAGCCGGCCGGCCAAATCACCACGGGATAAAATTGCTTTAATCCTCTTGGCGGCTTGCGTCAATCGGGTGAGGCGCTAAAGCTTTTGTCTCTTTTGTTTGGTTTTGGCGGACGACATGGCGAGACGTGAAGCGGGCATTCTGGCAGATAGTGGTATCAGGGCACTGCATCAGGCAGGCGCGCTCAAAACAGAACGCGAATTCGATGGCGACCAGATCCAGCCCGCCAGTCTCGATCTGCGGCTCGGGCGCAAGGCTTACCGCGTACGCGCCAGTTTCATGCCAGGACCTGGAACACCGGTCATCGACAAGCTGGATCGTCTGAAGCTGCATGAAATCGACCTGACTGACGGTGCGGTGCTGGAGACGGGATGCGTCTATATTGTACGCTTGCTGGAAAGCCTCAACTTGCCGGCCGAGGTATCCGCCTCCGCCAACCCCAAGAGCTCGACGGGCCGGCTTGATATATTCACCCGCGTCATCACGGATGGCGCACAGGAATTCGACAAGGTCCCGGCGGGCTATCACGGTCCGCTCTATCTCGAAGTCAGCCCGCGCACCTTTCCAATCGTTGCAAGGACCGGCTCGCGCCTGTCGCAAATCCGCTTTCGCACCGGGCGGGCGCAACTTGAAGAAACCGAGCTGACGGCATTGCATGCGGCGGAAACATTGGTCGCTTCCGACACGCCAAATATTTCCGGCGGCGGGATTGCGCTTTCAATCGACTTGACCGGCGACAAGAATGGACTTGTCGGCTATCGCGGCAAGCATCACACGAGCGTGGTTGATGTCGACAAGCGCGGCGTGCATGACCTTTTCGATTTCTGGGAGCCGATCCATGATCGCGGTGCGCGCGAGCTGGTCCTTGACCCCGACGAGTTCTACATTCTCGTATCGCGTGAAGCGGTGCATGTTCCACCGCTCTACGCCGCAGAGATGACGCCCTTCGATCCACTGGTCGGCGAGTTCCGAGTGCACTATGCCGGTTTCTTTGATCCGGGCTTCGGTCACACGGCGGCAGGTGGAACAGGGAGTCGCGCGGTTCTCGAAGTGCGCAGCCATGAAGTGCCGTTCATTCTCGAGCACGGACAGATTGTCGGCCGCCTCATCTATGAACACATGCTGGAACGACCAAAGGCTCTTTACGGCACCGATCTCGGTTCGAACTATCAGGCGCAGGGCCTGAAACTCTCCAAGCACTTCAGGTGACGACGTCAAACTGTCTTCAGTCGAAACAACGGCAGGCGCGAAATGTCCATGACGCCGCAGCAACAGCATGGAAAGAAGCGGCGCAAAATGGTTGCTCTCCTGATGATTTTGACAATCATTGCTTTCGCGCCGTTGCTGTCATTACTGGCCAGCTATGGGATCGCAGAAACTTTGGGATGCCAGGTGGACGAGGGGAGTGTTCATCCCTGCTTCATCGGCAGTTTCGACATAGGCAGTACACTGTACGGGATGGGGGTAATGGGCTGGCTGATGATTCCGGCCGCGCCGCTCATGCTTATCGCCATACTGGGATGGTTAGCTGTTGGCGTGGTTTCGATGGCAAGATATCTGTGCAAAGGCTGACCTCGTATCAGTTCGGCAACGAATCCGATTGACTATCGCTCTCGAGTGCTTTTGATTTGGCGGCAACGCTATGCGGGTGTAGTTCAATGGTAGAACGGCAGCTTCCCAAGCTGCATACGAGGGTTCGATTCCCTTCACCCGCTCCAGCCTTTTCTTCAGCTCAATCATTCACTTGAACCGCAGCGCATATCGCCATATGTCTTGGGCGTTGCCACCCGCAAACGCCGGAGAAAAAATGTCGGACGGAATAAACCGCTTTTTGGGCGATACGCCCGGCCGTGTCCTTGTCAAACTCATTCTTGTCTCACTGGTGGTAGGGGTCGTCATGAGCGCATTCGACTGGTCTGCGATGGATATTCTCTATGGCATCGAGAATTTTGTCCGCCGCATCTGGAATTTGGGCTTTGGCGCGATCGAGCGCTTTGCAGCCTATTTCCTTCTGGGTGCCGTAGTGGTCATTCCCTGCTTCATCATTTTGCGGCTTTTGAGTTACCGGCGTTGATTGCAAAATTCGCTTCGAGTTGGTTTTGGGCCTGAATGAGTCCACATTCATTCGGTAGCGACATGGGGGTCTCATCCAGGAATTGCCCATGTCAGATAAGATTTTTCATGTATCACGCCGTAGCTTTCTCGGGTTCGCCGCGGTGACCGCTATATTGCCGCTGGCTGCCTGCCAGACAGTAACGCGCACACCCGGAAAGAGCGCAGGCGCTTCCGCATCTGCAGCTTCCAACATGCAGGCCATCAGATCTTCAAGCGGTCTGGACGGGCTGGCGCCTGATCCCGCACTTGAACGGGCAGCCCTGCAACAGGCGGGTTATATGGCCAGCGCCGGGCGGATGTCCCATACGACGAGCTGGGGCCGGAGCTTTGCCGCTCGTGCAAGAGGCAACGAGATTCATGGCGCTGCTGCCGAGAATATCGCCATGGGTCGTATGGATCTGGACGAGCTTTTCGCCAGGTGGATGGCGTCACCGCCACATCGACGCAACATGCTGGACCCGCAATTCACGCGCTTCGGTCTTGCCTATGCGGAATCGGCAAATGGCAGCACCGAGCGCTTTTGGGCCCTGGTTCTTGCCAGTTAGCTCGCTAAGAAGGCTTGTTGATTGTAATTGCACTGGAAAATGGCGCGATCCGGTGGCATAGAGCATTGACAACCTTGCAGGTTGCAATCTCCGGTGCAATTCATGAAGATCGACCTTTCCACTCCACCAGGATCAAAGATTGTTCGCCCCTTCGAGGTGACCAATCGATTGATGCTGGCAATCACCATTCCGGTCATGCTGGCGTCGTTGACGACCCCGCTACTCGGGCTGGTCGATACGGCGGTCATCGGCCAGCTGGGTGATCCGCATCTGCTTGGCGGTCTTGCCATCGGCGCGCTGGTTTTCGACTTCCTGTTCTCGACGATGAATTTTCTTCGTTCCGGGACCACCGGGCTGGTGGCGCAGGCGCTCGGTCGGCACGACAACGTCGAACAGGAGGCCGTGTTCTGGCGTGCATTGGGCGTTGCGGTAATCGCAGGCATGTTGTTCATCATCGCAACGCCATTGGTGCTTCAGGCGACGATCAGCTTCATGAACCCGGACAAGGCCGTCGCCGATGCGATGTCGACCTATGTGTCGATCCGCCTTCTGTCATCGCCAATGGCATTGGGCAATTTTGTTGTGCTTGGGCTGTTGCTGGGGCAAGGCAAGGCGATGCAGGGGCTTTACCTCCAGTTGCTGCTCAACAGCGTCAATGTGGTCATGACGATCTGGCTCGGTCTGGTGATGGGTTGGGGCGTTGCCGGTATCGCCTGGGGTACTGTGCTTGGTGAGACTGCGGCTCTGCTGGTGGGCCTGACGATGGTTTACCTGCAATTCCGATCTGTACCCAATCCATCGCGCGCACGCATCCTCGATATGCACCAAATCCGGCGCATGTTCACGGTCAACCGCGATATCATGCTGCGGTCGTTCTTGCTGCTGATCGCCTATGCCTATTTCACGCGCGCGGGTACCGAAGCGGGTGCCATTACGCTGGCGACCAATGCGGTGCTGATGAATTTCCTGCTTGTATCCGGCTATCTGATTGATGGCGTGACCACGGCTGCGGAGCAGATTTCCGGACGTGCCGTTGGAGCCCATTATCGTCCGGCATTCGATCGCGGTGTAAAGCTGTCATTCCTGTGGGGCATGATGCTGGCAACGACGATGGCCATTTTCTTTCTTATATTCGGCGATGCCATTGTTGCGTTCTTGATCAAGTCGGATGAAGTGCAGCTGATGGCGTCACGCTACCTGCCCTGGGCAGCACTGGCGCCGGTCGTCGGGCTGCTGGCCTTCCACATGGATGGTGTCTTTATCGGCGCAACATGGTCGCGCGATATGCGCAACATGATGATCCTATCGCTCATTGGTTATTTTGCCGCCTATTTCATTCTGCCGATATACTTCGGCAATCATGGCCTGTGGCTGTCGTTGCACCTGTTTCTTGGCTTGCGCGGCATCTCACTTCTTTCCATATTGCCCAGCCGCGCACGACTCCAGTTTGCCGACTAAGCGGGAATCGCTCGTCCCGCCCACTCGGCCGTGTCACTGTCCCGCAAAGCAGCAATAGTGGTGATGCCGTCGCGCTTCAGTGTCTCCGACATCCCCTTGACGATCTCGCCAGCCAGACCGGGACCGCGATAGATCATGCTGGTATAGAGCTGAACGAGATCGGCGCCCGCGCGGATTTTCGTTATCGCCGTTGTGGCGCTATCAATGCCACCAACGCCGATGAGCGGCAGTTCTACGCCCACACGCTGGCGCATCTTGGCAAGGACGATCGTCGAACGCTCGAACAGCGGAACGCCGGAAAGGCCGCCCGTTTCGGCAGTGTTCCTCGCGCTCTTCAGGCCGATGCGCGACAATGTCGTGTTGGAAATGATCAACCCATCCAGAGGATGCAGGGCAATTTCAGCAGCGATATCGTCAAGGCTTGCTTCGGGCAAATCAGGGGCGATTTTGAGGAAAACCGGACGTCTGACGCCAGATTGCGCATCGCGGGCGTCAAGCGCCTTGCCGAGCAGTTCCCTCAGACTGTCGCGCGCCTGCAAATCGCGCAAACCGGGTGTATTCGGGGAAGAAATGTTGACGGTAAAATAGCTGGCAAGCGTGTGGAATTTCCGGATTCCTGCAACATAGTCGGCGACCCGGTCAGCGGAATCCTTGTTGGCGCCGATGTTTACTCCAACAATGCCCGCACGCGAGCGCCTGTTGGAGAGGCGGCGAAATGCCGGTTCATGACCCTCATTGTTGAACCCAAGCCGGTTGATCACCGCATTGTCCTCGACAAGGCGGAAAATGCGCGGTTTCGGATTGCCGGCCTGAGCCAGGGGCGTAAGTGTTCCAACTTCGGCAAAGCCAAAGCCCAGCTTCAGCAACGCATCGGGTACTTCAGCATTCTTGTCGTAGCCGGCGGCCATGCCGAGCGGATTGGGGAAGCTCAGTCCGGCGACAGTGACGCGCAGCGCCGGATCGTTGCGTGCGGCCCAGGCTGGCACCAGGCCGGTTTTCAACGCCTTGATCGAGAGGCCGTGAGCGTCTTCCGGATCCAATGAGAACAGGACCTTGCGCCCTATCGCCTGGAATAACCCGCTCATGTCGGCATCTCCGGAAACTGGTGCTTGCCGTCGCTGCCGAGGGGCAAAGGCTTGACAAAGAGCACGGTATCCACGGGCAAGGATGCGTAAAGGTGCGGGAAAAGGGCCCCACCGCGTGAGACTTCATATCTGAGGGCGTCACCCAGACGGTCAGCTTCAACAGCAACCAGCAAGAGGTCATCTTGACCGGTGAAATGTTTGGCTGCAGTCTCGGCGGCCTGGGTAGCTGTCGAAAAGTGGATATAGCCATCCGCATGGTCGATCGGCGCACCATCAAATACGCCCGTTGCTTCGGCTGCCTGCCAGAGTGCGCGCGGCACAATCTTGTAAATAAGTTCGGTCATAGTCGCATTTACTAGACGCAAATCGGCAATGCGCAAAGGGTAGAGTGGCACGGGTAACAGAAATCTCGTCCCGCTTCAGATTTTCGGCGTATTATCTCGGGACGCTAGCCAAGCGCAGAACGCTGGAGGTTCATCCATGTCACGAAAACGCACTTTGCTGATGGCTCTTGCGGCTGGTTCCTTATGGTCGTTTGCCGCCACTGCACAGGAAACAACGACCTACACGCTCGAAAAAACCGATGACGGCTATGTCCGAATGAACAACAAGACCGGCGAGATGTCGATTTGTCAGGAAAAGTCGGGGCAACTC
>NZ_JBBNAN010000124.1:0-3164 GCF_037994405.1 Phyllobacterium sp. | reverse complement strand
CCGTCTAGATGGGAAGTCGCCCCGCCGCCGGCGCTCTGATCTGGTTTCTGGACGATGGGCGGATGCGACGGGAAAATTCTGGCCGATTACGATTTTCGGTTACATCTTGCAGATGGCTTCCGTACCCGCTTTAGCTCTCACCCAGAACTGGCAGGAAGCGGCTGTCCCGATCATCCTTGAGCGCGTCGGCAAGGCAATTCGCAATCCGCCCCGCGACGTGATGCTATCCCATGCGGCCAAACAGGTCGGCGGCTACGGCTGGGTTTTCGGCATCCATGAAGCGATGGATCAATCTGGTGCCATGGTGGGTCCGCTCCTCGTTGCCGCCGTGCTGGCCGGGAATGGCAGTTATCATGAGGCATTTGCCGTCCTCCTATTGCCGGCCATCCTCAACCTCTCCTTTGTGGCCGTTGCCCGCCTCTCCTATCCACGGCCGCAGGATCTCGAGTCATCACCGCCGAACGTGGCCGGACAGGGACTGCCGCGGCTTTACTGGGTCTATCTCATCGGCGCATCGCTTGTCGCAGCAGGTTTTGCCGACTTTCCGCTGATCGCCTTCCACTTTGAAAAGGCAGATGTGCTGCCGGGCGAATGGATCGCTGTCTCTTATGCGGTGGCTATGGGCGTCAGCGGGACCGCATCACTGATATTCGGGCGGCTGTTCGATCGGTTCGGGTTCAAAATCCTGATCGGCTTGACGATGGTGACCGCGCTATTTGCACCCCTCGTGTTCCTCGGCGAATTCTGGACGTCGCTGCTTGGAGCCGCAATTTGGGGCATCGGCATGGGCGTCCACGAGTCAATCATTCCCGCAGCCGTCGCGCCGATGGTGCCCATTCAGCGCAGAGCTTCTGCTTTCGGATTATTCACCGCGGGCTATGGCGTCAGCTGGTTCGCCGGCAGCGCTCTTATCGGCATCCTCTATGATTTTTCTGTCCCCGGTGCCATCGCCTTCTGCATCGTGGCAGAGCTGGCCGCAGTGCCGATATTCATCTGGGTCGGACGACGTTATGACATGGTTGTTGTTGCCACCCCTAAGCAGCGGGATGAATCGTCGTCGCACTGAATCGCAGACGTTGTCGTTTGAGTTCCCTTGTTTTGGCGAGAAAACACATATCTAGCCACCGTCGCCGTAGCGTATGACCTGGACTTTCTCGGTGGTTATCAGGCAGCTCTTCGTCATCTCCATGATCTCTGGGATCAGCTTCTCCACTTTTTCGGGGGAATCGACGATCTCCACCACAATCGGAAGGTCCTGCGACAGGCGGAGTATTTTGGCCGTATGTAAAACACTGGACTTCCCGAATCCGAGTGGCCCGCGCAAAACAGTTGCGCCTGCCATGTGCATCTCCCGCGCCTTGGCGACGATCGCCTGGTAGAGCAGCGTACCATCAGAGGTTGTGTCCTCCTCGCCGAAAAATATCCTTAGTAACGTGGATTCTTTGGGAAGTTGCATATCATCCTCCGTTTACCTGTTGATGCGCACGGCGAGCACGTACCCAGCAAAGGCGGCTGTCAGCGCGAAAAATACCACCGCCGCGAGGTAAAGGGCACCGCGAAACATATTGCCCTCGAACACCAGCATGAATGAATCGAGACTCATCGCGGAAAAGGTCGTGAAGCCACCACAGATACCACCCGTGACGAACTGGCGTCCTGCCGGACCGACAAGCAAGCGTCCATCCGGACCAGTCAGTGTCGCAAACAACATGATTACAAATGAACCGACGACGTTCACGAAGGCGGTCGTCCAAAGTGCGCTCTGGCCGAACCCAGTGACGATGATGAACCCTGACAAAAAGCGCAACAGGGATCCAATGGCGGCCCCGCATCCGACAGCCAGATAGAGTCTCCACACTTCAGCTCTGCGCCGGCTGTTGTTGGTCATTGCGCTGCTCCCAGCATCCATTGGATCATCCAGAAGCCGAAGCCGACAGCAATAACGCAAAGGACGGACGAGGCGACAATATTGAACAGGGCCTGGCGGTGTTCACCGTCCAGGGCCATGTTGAGACTTTGCAGGCAAAAAGACGAAACCGTCGTATAGCCGCCCAAGAGGCCGACAACGACAAAGTCGCGAAACATTTCTCCAGCAAACACCCCTCCCAAAAAGCGCGCCAGCCCGGCCACAAGTCCGATGACAAAAGCTCCGGATACGTTCACGACGAACGTGCCCCATGGAAAGGTTTCGCCGAAACGTCTGCCGACGAAGCCGGAAAGAAAGAAGCGCGCCACCCCGCCGAAAAATCCGCCGACCAGCACCAGGACACACGCTTCAAAACTCATGGAGGAAGGTTTCCGAAACAGGGACAATCAGGACCTGATATTCGTTCTATCCGGCTGCTGCAACAGAAGTTGATGAACACGTGCTGTGACCATGGCGGCCGCCTGCCAGATGCAGACGACGATTATCACCGATGCTATGACAACCATCATACCCGTTCGTGTCGCAGCGTCCGCTGCGGTCATATCAGCGAGCAATGACGCACCGCTAAGCAACAAAACGATCAGGATGATCGATACCATCGAATAGAAGTCGGCCCATCGCTTGTGGATCTTGAGAGCCGTGATGAAGGAGTCTTCCGCAGCCATGGTGTATTCTTTCCTCTAGCGTTCAATTGTCCAACGGCGATTTACACGACATTGCGCTGCGACCGCGATCGGCCGCTGGACACGTTGTCTGCACCCGCGCCAGCCTAGTCACTATCATCGCGAAAAACGTTCACCTTTTCTAAGGTAATCAGGCAGCTCTTTGTCAAAGCGGTAAGCGTTGGCAAGAACGCTTCTATCTTCGATTCCGTGTCAATGATCTCGATGACGTAAGGCAAATCCTGCGAAAGCTGCAGCATATGTGCCGTATGCAAGCTGCTGGAACGGCCGAAACCAAGCTGACCACGGAAGACTGTTGCTCCTGCCAAATGCGCTGCCCGCGCTTTGAGGACAATAGCCTCGTAGAGCGGAATGCCGTCAGCCCGGTCATCCTCACCGATGAACACACGCAGAAGCGATGACCTGACCGGGATTTGCATCTTCGGCTTCCTGGTAGATAGGCTGTAATGTTACTCTTGGTTGTAAGCTGAAGAAACAGCTGTTTGCTGGCGTAGAGTTATGCGCCACATAGCGCTGAAGATTTCACGCCATTTACCGCTGAAAGTCACAGGCAT
>NZ_JBBNAN010000123.1:0-4963 GCF_037994405.1 Phyllobacterium sp. | reverse complement strand
TTAGCCCCCAGTCCCTTGCTGTTGCGGCGGCAGAGTGGGCATCTGGATCGGTGTTCGGTCTTCGGTCGAACAAAAAGCGAGTGTCGCGAGCAGCACAAAACACATGATGAGCGCGAGGAGGACGAGGTGTTGTTGTCTCATCGATCATCTCCGCCGTTTTGGAAACAGGTCAATGCGCATCGTTCCGCCTTTGCTCGGTGATGGAATATCAGCTGAACATGGCTCAAAATATTATATATCAAATCGTCTGGTTTTGGTTTGGGTGCTTTTTGGCGGTATGCGGCTTTGGCCGCCGTCGCTGGCCGGTGTCTCGAGATAGCGTTCGTACGTCTTCCGCACCTGCTTTGCGGCCTGTTGCTTCGATGCCTGATCACCGCTCACGATACCTTGGCGGAATTGTGAATGGCCGAATAGAAAAATCCAGCGCCAGCGGCCCTTAAGCGGGCCTCCATCGATCTGATAGATCCGACCGATATCAATGCCATTTGGCGCAATCGCCGTGAACGCGTGCGACCACGCTTGCGCTCTAATGCCGGTTTTTTGCCAAACAATGTTGTCCATTGCTCTCATACTCCGGTCACTCAATGATGCGTTGACAGCAGTCGATCCATCACGTGTTCGCGGTGAACGGCTATTGACGCGAGAAGCTCAACATTGCGGGTACCAGTATCGAACAGCTTCATGATGGTTCGCGCGAGACGGTCGTTATGTTCATAGTACAACGGTGACTGTCCAAGCAGGTCACACGCCCTGCGGTGCGCGCTTTCCATGAGCTGCCAATCATCTTCGCTGTAAGTCAGTTTGTGAAAACGGTTCAATGAGATCAAGGGTCCTCCTCCATCACCGGTGGGGGCACATCTGACCTCTCAAGCGCCAGTAAGCCACGATGGTATGCCCGGCGACGTTGACAGTTTACGCCTGCTCACTTGGATTGCCACTATTTTCGAAAAACTGCGCGATTTCAGACAGTTTGGAACCAACAAAGGTCCCGATGGTTCTAAGCTTGTGGAACTGACTCAGATGGACAATGAGAAAAAGCAAAAACAAACGGAGCAGGTCGTCAGAGAGCGATTCAGTCGGGACGACCTACGAGAGGCGTTTCGTAGCAACTATAAGGCGGTTGCCACCGACGAGCGGTTCGGGGAATTGCTCAAACGCCTAGACCATAGCGAGAAGGCAAGCAAAACGAGCTAGGAACGGTACCGCTTGCAATCATGCAACCTCCGGCATCTACATAAGGGATCCTGGTAACTTTAAGGTCGCCTTTATCTTCACCGATCACTCCTGGCCAGACGATGAAAAGGCTCCGGTAAGGCCGCATTCGACGTTACAATGAAGTAACCATCACGATGGAGCCGTTACTGTGCAACGAAGCCGAGTTTTCTGGCCAAGTTCTTGACCGACGATGCCGCCCAGTTCGAGGAACCGCGCGGCATCCGTTCATGCATCGACTCAAGTTGAACCGTATGCCCGGATTGGCGTTGGCAATGCCGGTGATCAGCATAATCAGCTGGTCTTCGGGCGTGCGGCGAGGGGAGGGGCTTATCAGTACTAGATCAGTTAGGCCCTCGCGCACCAGCCGTTTGACCGAGCGACGCAAGGGCGAGCGGCCGACCATTTTTATCCGCTTCCATGACTAAGGCTGCGGACCACGCCTTCCCAAGGATGGTCTGGCCGCAGGCGCTGCACGACGGGCAACCAAGACGACATGGTTGTGGTCAGATCCGCGAAATGAGTGCGTTCCCGCGCCCGCGAAGCCTTATTGAGGGCTTCAGGCCGCCGTTCGGGCCCGGGTTAGTCCGTTCGGAAATCAGCGCTCGTGGCAGTTGAGCAACAGCACCGAGAACTTGCAACGAAAACATGCCCCGTGGGGTCGAAGTATCGATCGGATCGTGAAGAGAGCGGAAATGTTCCCCCTTTTCTTCCAACTGCTCGATGACGGCGAGCAGAGGCTGGCAGACCGCGGCAGACGATCGAGCCGCACCACCACCACCAGCACCTCGCCGGCATTGATCTCGCGCAACAGCCCTGCCAGCACAGGGCGGGCTCGCGGGGCCTCCGATCCCCGTACCTCATAAATCGCATCACAGCTCGTCGCCTTGAGCTCGATCAGCTTCGCGTCGTTCACCTGATCTTCGGTTGAAACACGGGCATAGCCGCGGAGACGGCGTTTCGGGATTTTCAACATCGGCAGATTCAAGCAATCAAACCGGCCGTTGTACAATATCGGAAGTCATGAATAACCGGTCGTTTGAAAATTCCGATAATAGCCGAGCAAGCATCCCTACGCTCGATGAAACGCCCGAAAATCAACGGAAATGGGCGCATACGTAACCAGGCAGGGCACTAACCTCGAGGGGCCAGCAAATGCTGCACTGCCGCGTCGGTTTGTATCAGGCTTTGGTCTAGGAGACTGAAGCTAATGCGAGGATAAGTACTGTAACAGGAAAAACATTAACCTAAACAGTATGTTAAAGTTTGCGACGTGGCCACAAGCGTTGAAATTGGGCAGGAAACCGGACCAAATTCCCGGGCAAAGACGGATTGAGGGATTCCCTTAAGGGGGCAAATCAGATTCCGTCGTCGCATGAAGAAGAAGCAACCTTCGACTCGGCACGTTGAGACATTGTCGCTTGCGGCGTTGCGGCGGCTCGTTGGCGGTCTGTTGGAGAAGACTGAGGAAGCCGATACGCGTCTCGCCAAGCTGGAGGCGGAGAACCGGACACTGCGCGAAGAGAACGAGCAGCTTCGCCTTGAGAACACCCGTCTGAAGATCGATAACGAGCTTTTGCGCGATGAGATCGCCCGATTGAAGAACCTTCCACCGAAACCGCCATTCAAATCGTCGGGCATGGATAAGGCGACGGATGGCAAGACGGGTGGCGGCAAAGGCGGCAAGAAGAAGCCACGCGGCCCCAAGCGCGACACGGAGCGCGTCAGCCGCGAAGAAGTACTGGGCGCCGATGTTCCGGCGGGTTCGCGCTTCAAAGGATACGAGACGGTCCTCGTGCGTGAGTTGATCCTGGCCAGTGAAGTCGTGTGCTACAAGCGCGAGCGATGGGTGATGCCGGACGGCAAGACGCTGATCGCGCCGCTGCCAGAGGGCGTCATTGGCGGCTTTGGCCCGGCGGTGCGCCGCTTCTGTCTTGTCATGCATGCGCAGGGCCAGGTGACGACGGAGCGGCTGACGTCGATCCTAAACGGCATTGGCATCGAGATCTCGAAGACGCAGGTGGTTCGCCTCCTGACCAACGGGCTGGATGGCTTTGCCGCCGAGGATGCGGCCGTGCTGCATGCCGGGCTCATTTCGGCACCGTATCTGAGCGTCGACGACACCGGCGCGCGCCATGCCCGTAAAAATTGCTATACGACCCAGATCGGCGGCGAGCGCTTCTGTGTGTTCCGCACCACGAGAACCAAATCGCGGCTGAACTTTCTGTCGCTGCTCACCGGCAATTATCAGGATTATGTCCTCAATGATGCCGCCCTGAACTATCTTGAAGAACACGGCGCCGATCTGTCGCTTATTGCAAGGCTGCGGCGAGGCGAACCGCAACGCTTTGCCAATCAGGTGCCGTTTCTGGAATATCTGGCGCAACAGGGCATCGACATCCTCGCCGACAACACAGCCGTCCGCGCCCTGAGCGAAGCAGGCCTATGGGGAGCCATCCGGCATCACGGCCTCTTGGCCAACACGGTGATCATTTCCGATGATGCCGGCCAATTCCGGGTTGGCAATCATGGCCTGTGTTGGGTCCACGCAGAACGGCTGTTGCAAAAGCTGATGCCGGCAACGCCGCGCCAGGCAAGTCAGCTCGATGCCATGCGCGATCTGGTGTGGTGTTTTTACAAGGCGCTCAAGGCCTTCAAGCAAAAGCCCTCGCCCGGCCTTGGCAAGGCCATCCGCTACCGCTTCGACCGCATCTTCTCAATCCGCACCGACTATCAGGAGCTCGACAAACTTCTGGCGCGGCTTTACCGGCGCAAGGACGAACTCCTGAAGGTGCTCGATCATCCCGAGATACCGCTGCACACCAATGCCTCGGAAAACGATCTGCGCACCGTCGTCACCAAGCGCAAGATCTCAGGCGGCACGATGAGCCGTGATGGCCGCATCGCCCGCGACACCATGCTCGGTCTGATGAAGACCTGCAGGAAGCTTGGCCTATCCTTCTGGCATTATCTGGGCGACCGGCTCGGCCTGAATGCGCCGGGAAACAGCATCCCGCCCTTGGCCGATCTCATCGCCGCATCCTCCTGACCGATTATCTGTGCTTTGAAAGATCGATGAGATTGGCGGGCTGGGCATGATCTGAAACAACCGGTTTGCGCAACAGCTGCGGCGAAACGTTCCAATGCCTGCCATCATCGCCATGCACGGTTACCGACTTGCGATTATGGCGAATGAGCACGCCGCGAACCGGATCGCCATATTGGTCGTCAAAGGCCACCTGATCGCCGACGTTGAATTTGAGCATGGCGTCATAGGTCTTCAGCTGCTGAATGGCGCGCAACCGTTCGACAACCCGCCGGTTCAAATCGCGTAATTGTGCTTCGCTCAGCCCGTCAATGTCGATGGTCATCGCGCCTCCCACAAGCTGCGATCGTCGTCCCCAGGGATATCGAACAGCTCATCCTCGAAGGTTGTGTCTTCCATAAAGACCATAAACTTCATGAACGAATCCATCAGCGGGCATCGATCCAGCAATGCGTCGAAAGCGGCCTCGCCGGTGATGGCGACAAGCTGCTCGATCGCCGGCATGACGACGGCCAAGGCGCGTTCGACCGATTTGCGTGATGGCATTCTTCCCGTGATCAACTTTGATAACCGAGCTTCGATCGCATCGGCCAAAGTGATCTGTTCGGGCGTCAAGGCTACATGCGACATGCCTGGCTCTCTCGCTAGGATCAACACACACGACCCTAACCTTGCGGTTCCAATTGGCTCAACCCCACGTCATCG
>NZ_JBBNAN010000122.1:0-2756 GCF_037994405.1 Phyllobacterium sp. | reverse complement strand
CAACAGCAGTACCGGCGGCAATGCCACGATCACAAACAACAATACCGGTCTGACGCTCATTCGTGGAACAAGCTCGGCTGGAAATGCCGTCATCACCAACAATAGTGGTGGCCGGACGATTTTTGATGATAGCGGCTCCGCGGGCAACGCCACAATTACCACCAATGCCGGTGGACAAACGACGTTCTTCACGAACAGCACCGGTGGTAATGCCCGGCTGATTGCCAATGGCACGGGCCTGGTTGATTTTTCCAATGGCACGACCACCAACACCGCGGGTTCCCTCGAAGGCAACGGCCAGTTCTTTCTCGGCGGCGTGACACTGACGGTCGGCTCGAACAATCTCTCGACCGAAGTCTCCGGGACCATTCAGGATGGAGGGACCGGCGGCGGAACCGGTGCCTCGCTGGTCAAGGTCGGCACTGGCAAACTGACATTGTCGGGAAATAATACCTACACCGGCGGTACCACCGTTCAGGCCGGCACGCTGTCCGTCAACGGTACTCTGGCCGGAGCGCTTCAGGTATTGAACGGCGGCACGCTCGGAGGCACCGGCACGGTCGGAAACACAATGATTGCTTCAGGCGGCATGATTGCGCCGGGCAATTCAATCGGGACACTCAACGTCAATGGAAACATAACCCTCGCCGCTGGATCGGTCTATGACGTGGAGATTACGTCTGCGGGAACGTCAGATCGCATCGCGGCCACCGGCGTTGCGACGTTGCAGAGCGGGTCCGTATCGGTCGCCGAACTCGATGTGACAACGAGCTACCAGACAGGTCAGACCTACCGCATTCTCACGGCACAGGGTGGCGTAAACGGGGCGTTCAATCCGAACGTCATGACCAATTCCGCCTTTCTTGACGCAACACTCGCGAACACTGCAAACGCCGTCGATCTGACGATCTCCATTATACAAACACCCGCAGGAGGTCCCTTCACAACCGCTGCCAACACAAAAAATCAGATTGCAACGGCAGATGCGCTCAACACTTTGCAGCAGAGCGGAGCGTCGCTCGCACTTTACAACAAGCTGCTTGTCCTGGATGCAGCCTCCGCGCGCACCGCTTTCGATGCGCTATCTGGTGAAGTTTACGCCTCCACGGCAACCGCCCTGATCGAAGACAGCCGTTTCATCCGTGATGCGGCGAACAACAGGATCCGCGCAGCTTTCAATGGCGTGGCTGCCGCACCGGTACCGGTCATGGCCTACGCTGACGGCGGGCCCCAGACGACAGCCGCATTGAGGGAACAATTTAGCGTTTGGGGCACGGGCTTTGGCAATTGGGGTTCGACGGACAGCGATGGAAATGCGGCTGGCCTTGATCGCACGACCGGCGGCTTTCTTATAGGAGCCGATGCTCTGATCGTCGACAACTGGCGCCTTGGCCTGCTTGCCGGTTATAGTCATACATCGTTCGATGTCGACGATCGGGATTCTTCCGGCGACAGCGACAACTACCACCTCGGCGTCTATGGCGGCTCGCAATGGGGCAATATCGGTTTCCGAGCGGGCGCAGCTTATACTTGGCACAATATCGATACCAGCCGCTCGGTGGTGTTTCCTGGATTCACAGACATTGTGTCCGCAGATTATGATGCCGGCACGGCACAGGTGTTTGGTGAGCTCGGCTACCGTATCGATGCAAACCGCGTTGCTTTCGAGCCATTCGCCAATCTCGCCTATGTCAACTTCAGGAATGATGGTTTCAACGAAACCGGCGGTGCCGATGCGCTCACAGGCAGCAAGACAACCACTGATGCCACGTTTACGACGCTGGGTGTGAGGGCTTCTACGGATTTTATGCTGGGTCGTGTCAATACGACAGCGCGTGGAATGCTGGGATGGCGGCACGCGTTTGGCGACACAACACCTGAAGCAAACCTTGCATTCACTGGCAGCGACACCTTTGTCATTTTCGGCGCGCCTATCGCTGAGGACGCCCTTGCACTTGAAGCGGGTCTCGATTTTAAGCTCTCATCCAGC
This sequence comes from Phyllobacterium sp., assembly GCF_037994405.1. GTDB lineage: Bacteria > Pseudomonadota > Alphaproteobacteria > Rhizobiales > Rhizobiaceae > Phyllobacterium. The sequence continues at coordinate 766 of NZ_JBBNAN010000122.1, read as the reverse complement.
GCGACCCTTGGCATTTCCTACAACGGCCAGCTCGCCAGCAAGGCGCAGGACAACGCATTCAAGGCCGACATCTCTTTCAAATTCTAAGCTTTGTCGCGTTGCGAACTGGAGGAGATCCGAAGGCACTCCCCTGTCGGTGGCATCGCACAGGCAGTTTGCCGACCTCACGCCATTCTCGCCAGGCCGAGTATTGCCAATCCTAAGTCGCCGCCTTTTCAATAGCCCGCACCAGGTCCGCTTGACCGTAGGGTTTGGTCAAAACGACTGAACGATTAACCTCCACGGCCTCCGGAAGCTTCGCATGTCCAGTCGCGAAAACGACACCGATGGCGGGATCTGCCAATCTGGCCAGCTTTGCCAGTTCGAAGCCCGACATATCCGGCAGTTCAATATCAACAAGAAAGACATTGAACGTCCGCTCTGCCAGCGCTTCCTTCGCTTCGGTAGCTGTCGCACTCACCGTCACTGCATGACCAAGGTGTTGCAGGATTTCCGTGACTTCGGTTCTGATGAGCGGATCATCCTCACAAACGAGAACCGACAATGATGTCTTTGCTTGCGTGTTGCTCAAAACTGTCTCCGGCCATATGGCGCATCCCCAACTACGGGACATGTTGTAACAACCTACATGACGGTGGCCTTCCCGCGACCGTCAGACTGCCAAAGCCTCAGCCGCTGCGATCGCCGACATATTGACAATACCCCGGCTGGTTACCGACGGAGCCAGGATATGTGCCGGGCGCTTGGTACCCATCAGAATGGGGCC
>NZ_JBBNAN010000121.1:0-4052 GCF_037994405.1 Phyllobacterium sp. | reverse complement strand
TTTGGCTTCAGTACGGTGGACTTCTACATTTAAAGGGTAGTTTCAACTTTGGGGAATTTTGCCGCCTGTTGTAGCATTCGAAACTTTGAAACGTTGATTGAAATAAAAGGGCAATCTATCGGCCTGTTACGCCGGACGCTTAACCGGTCGTTATCTCGAATCGAGTTTACAGTATTTTTTCGGTTTGGTCTCACGCAAATGGCACGGACGCCACCCGACCGTACCATTTCAAGCTCCCATTTTATGTGTCGTTCAAGATCGAAAGCCCGCCGGCTATGCACCGCCAGTCCGGGTTAAATTCATGATGAGGGCAATGCAAAGCGCCTAAACCATATCGCTTCACCTTAAAGTTCTGAAAGCAAGGCCTTTGCTCAAGGGTGAGGGAGGCCCATCTTCCCCGATGCACCGGCTGGCTCGGTGCTTCTTGTTCTGCTCTCAAAACTGGATACCGCTTCCATTCAGCGCCCGGCGCAGCCAAATCAGCAACGAACGCTGGGTTGAATTCATACGTGCCCGATGGCTCGCGCGGTTGTGAGAGCCTCTCAGCTGATCCAACATCGTCATACTGTTTGCGAGCGTTGATGTTTCGTGCCAATGAAACGCCATGCGTATATTGCTCGTAGAAGACACGCACGATGTGGGGGAAGCCATCTGCAAACGTTTCGAGGCGACTGGCCATGCCGTCGACTGGGAAACCAATGGCCGTGATGCAGCCGAGATTATCGACTTCACCGAATATGCGCTGATCATCCTCGATGTCATGCTGCCCGGCATGGACGGTTTTGAAATCCTCAAGCACATCCGCAAGTCCGGTAATGCGGTTCCCGTTCTTGTCCTGACAGCGCGCTCGGAAATCGACGACCGCGTCGGCGCGCTCGACCTTGGTGCGGACGATTATCTGGTCAAGCCCTTTGACTTCCGCGAACTTGAAGCGCGGGCTCGTGTCCTCATGCGCCGGCGTACCGGCGGTGAGGCCACCAATCTGATAAAATGCGGGGATATCGCCGTCGACCGAGCGGCGCGGTCCGTGCATGTCGGCAAGCGCGAGGTGCAGCTGAAGCGGCGCGAACTCACCCTGCTGGAGGTTCTCGTGGCGCGCCCCGGGCGTGTCTTCAGCAAGGATGAACTGCTCGACCAGATATTCGGTTTTGATGAAGCCGCAAATGCCAATGCGATCGAACTCTATATCGGCCGCTTGCGCAAGAAGCTGGAGGGCGCCAGGGCGCGTATCGTGACGGTGCGCGGTCTCGGCTATCAGCTGGTATCCGACGATGCGCCCTGAAAGCAAAAAAAAAGAACCATCGCTTTTCGCGCGCCTTGCCCGGCGCATTTCCGTTGTGCTTGGCATTGGTGCTGCCTTGCTCGTCACAGCCGCCTGGTATTATGCGGAGACTGCGGCCAACAAGGCCTATGACAGGCTGCTCGTGGGTGCGGCGTTGCAGATGGCCGAGAGCCTTTCGGTGGAGGATGGCACGCTCACCGTGCGCTTGCCGACGTCAGCATTTGAACTTCTCGGCCTCGCGGAACGCGACAGGATCTTTTATCGCGTGATCGATACACATGGTCAGACACTGACTGGTTATGACGATCTGCAGAGCCCGACGCCGCTTGACGATGATCGTGATGTGTCGAGTGTGGAAGAGGGGGTCTATAAGGGTGAGCCAGTACGCATCGCCCGGGCAACGCGCGTCCTTGCCGACCCCGCGGTATCAGGCGAAGCCTATGTAATTGTCGCGCAGACCAACGAGGCGCGGTCAGCTTTGACGCGCGAATTGACACTGCGTGCGACGATCCTCGTTTTCGTCATGAGCCTCCTGGCTTTCGTTGGCGCTATGCTCGCCATACGCTATGCGCTGCAGCCGGTGGAGCGGCTGGGAACAGCCGTCCGCCGCCGCGACCCGCACGATTTGACGCCGGTTTCGGTCGATGTGCCGCGCGAACTCGATCCCTTTGTTGGTTCGATCAATCATTTCATGGGCCGGTTGAACGAACGCGTTGATCTCTTGCAGCGCTTCATTGCCGATGCTGCCCACCAGATACGCACGCCACTCACGGCACTCTCGGCGCAGATCGATCTGCTTGGGGCCGACAAGCTCGACAAGGCGGGGCGTCAGCATTACGAGCGCGTGCGGGAGCGGACCGGAGAACTCGCGCGTTTGACCAATCAGCTGCTCAGCCATGCCATGGTGATCCACCGCGCCGACTCCGTCCAACTGGAGCCGATCAGCCTGGTCGATGTGGCAAGGCGCGCCTATCGCGCTGCTATCCCGATCACCGTCGATCCCGACATCGTCATTTCATTCGAGGCACCGGATGATCGCCCCTTTGTGCTCGGCGACGCGGTCAGTCTGCGTGAAGCCATTGTCAATGTGATCGACAACGCCTTGCGGCATGGCGCCGATCAGCGCCTGGAGGTGCGCGTTGGCGCAAACGGTACGCAAGCTTTTGTCGAAGTAGAGGATGACGGTCCGGGTATTCCTCCCGAAGGCTGGGAGAAGGCAACGCAGCGCTTTGCCACATCAAAGTCGCATGAAGGAAGTTCCGGGCTCGGCTTTGCCATTGCCCAGGAAGTGGCGAGCGCCCATGGCGGCAGCTTGAGCTTCCGGGCGCGTGATGAAAGAGGATTTACGGTCGTGCTGACCTTGCCGCTCTACAAAGGTGAGCCGAAATGATCCGGGCATGCCTCGCCATAATAATAGCTATGTTGGTCGGCTCGCAGTCCTTTGCTGCCGAGGACAACAAAACGCAGTTTCCGGCGCTTCAGACCGAGTCTGGCAGGCTGACGATCTATTCGACGACGGACCTAGCGGCGATGAAACCGCTGATCGAGGATTTCCAGAAATCATCGCCTGATGTAGCGATCGACTATATCGAATATTTGACCAATGAACTGAATGCCCTGGCCAGCGAAGCCTGCCGCAAGGGAGAGCCGCTTGGCGATCTGCTTCTCTCGTCGTCGGTCGACCAGTTGCTCAAGCTCGCCAATGATGGCTGCGCCGCCGCCCATACCTCGCCTGAGACCGCCCGCGTTGCCGACTGGGCGAATTGGCGCGACGAGGTCTTCGGCTTCACCTACGAGCCGGCCGTCTTCGTTTACAACACCCGGCTGGTACCGCCGGCCGAGGTGCCCCGCACCCATGTCGAACTTGCGGACCTCTTGCGCGAGCGCCTCGATTATTATCGTGGCCGTGTCGGCACCTATGATATCCGTCTTTCTGGCATCGGTTATCTGCTCGCCTTCAACGATGCACGCCAGACCACAACGGTCTTCGGCCGCTTGCTGGAAAGCATGGCGCGAGCGTCTGCTGTGGCGCGCTGCTGTACCGGCGAGATTCTGGAAGAGGTTGCAAAAGGCAATCTTTATATTGGCTATAACATGCTTGGCTCCTATGCCTATGATGCGGCACTGCGTCATCCGGAACTGCGCGTAGTGGTGCCCCGCGACTATACGCTGGTCTTGAGCCGCGGAGCGCTCATCCCGAAGGGCGCCAGGAAGGCCGATCTCGGCGCGCGTTTCCTCGATTATCTTCTGTCCGAACGGGGCCAGTCGATCGCCCGCACGAACGCCTTCTATTTCACCGAGACGGGTGGTTTGCCGCCGGATGTCGACGGCCCGCAGAACTTGAAGGAGTCCGGCATTGCCCAGCCGATCCGTATCGGGCCAGCACTGCTCGCCGTCCAGGACCGGGCACAACGCCAGCGCTTCATCGAGGACTGGTCACGATCCCTGATTGAACTAAACAGTCCGGCCTGGACGCGGGAATAGCGAATTTGCTTTTTGAACGGGCCGAGCCATTTCCCCGAAAGTTCTTGCGCAGGAATGTTCAAAATCTGCAAAAGGAACACCGATTCTTACACAAGAACAGGCGATTTTCGCACGGGTTCTTCAACCTGACCGCGAAAAATGGTTGTGACGAGGCGAGCTAGTCTAAGTCTAGAAGAGTGAGCCCTGCGACCCGCTCGGAACCGTCGGCTTCTTGGCAGGCGCAGAGCGCTCGATCTTCGGCCGTGATGGACGCTCACTGGCCTCTTTTGCCACTGCCTCCACATCC